>JAYVUE010000177.1:0-4236 GCA_043788195.1 Chitinophagaceae bacterium | reverse complement strand
ATAAGTTGGTTTAGGCAACTGAGGAGTGGTTTCAGTAAACTGTACCACTTCTAAATAACAACCACTGTTAACAAAACTAAAATCTGCAACAGGGGGGTTATTGACCACAAGGTCAAAATCTATATCCTGTGCATTACCGCAACCATCGGGGTTTGCGCTATTATAAGTTGTAATTGTGATCGGGAAAGTACCAAGTGTACATATAGCATAAGTATTAGGCAATGAATACCAGTAAATCGTCTTTCCATTAACTATTGTTGTAGAATCCGGACCGCCGGGACCTGGAACACAAGTTGAATAAATAATAGTAGGTGGTGGAGCAGGTGGGCCAGGTAATGCACTTAAATCCCAATGCATGGAATCTGCACAATAAGGTAAGGATACTTTAAATTTAAAAGGTGAACAGGTACAAACAGATGGTGTTGTTTCTATTCCATAAGTAGTTTGTACAAGTATCTGCTGATAAAGGTCCTTAATATTGGTACCGGCATTATAACCATAGGATTCGAAAGTCCCAAACCCATAAGCAATGGCATTGAATCCTGAATCTGAGTGAATGATATGCGGCCCGGCTGCTACAGATTTGCGCATGTATACATAGTTGGCATCCCGGGGGTGCACAATAAAAGTTCCAAAAGGCACACCTGCACCATCCAATGTAAATGAACTGACTGCAGAACCTGTATTGGGGATCAATACATTAATATAATGAGCTGTTATTGCAAAATTGGGAGTGGCATTCCACAAAACATTGTTTATATTTTGTTCAATAGCACTAAGGTAAATTACTTCCGGATCACCGGGAGCACCATTAGTGCAGGCACCTGATGAAGTAAAATACTGTGCCACCATAATTGGCTTATCTCCTTCAATTAACTGGGGTTGATTTGTTGCAGCAATTTCATAATAGAATCCGGCAACAGCTGTAACAACTCCATTTATTTTGACTATTGTTGTAGGGTCAGGTACACAGATCCTGTAAATATTAAAAGCCTGGTTACCGAATGCCTGTGTAGTCAAATATTTTTTACCCCAGGCAGTTTTTGGAACAGCCTGAACCATATAGTTATCAGAAGAAGATGAGTTTGCATTACAGGTTATACTTATCCTGCCACTACCCGAATAAACGCCAACTCTTTTACATCCATTTCCTGTACTTATACTTTTTACCAGTGAACCTGTAAGATCGACTCCTGTCCAGGGGTTGGCGACACTGGTTAAAATACCCATTACATTATAAACCTGTCCCTGAGTCAAGGTAACAGTATGAAGAGTATTAGCAAGCCAACCTCCCGTAGTATTAGCCGTTGGTGTTATTTCTACTGTTGTTGTACCTGTATCAGTTGCCACAACATAAAAAAAACAGTTTGCATTATTATTATTGGAAGTGTTTTTATAATTGACAGAATAATATTCTTTACCCAAAGTATTGGTAGGATATAGAATTGTGGCACCCGAACAATTTCCATTATAGATGTGGGCATATGCCACCATTGGCTTATTACTGGTAATATGAATTCCCTTATCAGATAAACCTTCAGTAAATAAACGGGCATCCTGGGCTCCGGCTTTAGGGATGACAGCAGATGTAGTTACGTTATTACCACCCGGGGTTGTAATACTTTGTGTATATCCTAAACCTGGAATATCGATGGTGATATTTGTAGCGACATCTGTAGCAAAATAAAGCACCATCTGCTGGCTGTTACCATTAGCAGGTTGCATACTGGTATGATAGCCATAAGCAACCCAAAAATCTTTACCTTTATTACTAAAATCCTGTGAAAAGGCTGTAACAGCCGTTAGTATAACAGCTAACAGGAGTAGATATTTTCTCATAAATTTTGATATAAAATTGAGTCTTGCAATATAACAATAAAAATCATAAAAAGACGTTGTTTCCCATAAAAAGGCAGCCCCTCTTTTAAAAAGTTTATCCACATTTTTTACTCTATAATTCTGTTTATAAATACTCAGAAACAAAAAAAAAGCCGCATAGAAATGCGGCCTTTGTTAAGAATCTTTCGATTCTGTAACCCCCAAAGAAAACATCGTAAACCAAACTCAAACATTTAAACTACAGGGGGTTATGCAGTAAAAACGTGGTCAAGGGTTATAATTATTTTGCCGTCATATTTCTAATTCTTTAAAATTCCTGCCTTAATCATTTAACAGGATCTTTTTATTACAAATCTGCTGCTGATTTTAGGAATCTTATCCTCCACTTTAGTTACAGGGATCATTGCCCAGTAATAGGGAATAAATCTAAACTCATGGTTTACTTGTTTTGTATAAAAATCATTAAACAACAGACTAAGCATTTTTTCCATAATTAATCTTTAAAATGATTTCCTATAATTTCAATATTAAGTTTATTAAATCCAACAACCGGTGTAATATTTTTAATAAATTTTACTATACTGATAATGTTGATATTTCAAAATATTTGAAATTCAGAACCACATAAATTATTAATCAATCAAAAGTTTTACAGGAGAAAAAGGATTTTAGGCTAAGCACGGAAGTTAGTTTATAAAAGTTTGATGGCTGCTTAATATACCATAAACTCAATCAATTGGCATTGTAAAAACAAACCTGATCGGAAAATTAATTTTTATTTAATTTTTGATTATCAATCAATTTTCCGTTCAGGCTTAACCGTGCAATATAAATTCCAGGAGCAAGACTTGAAAAGCCTTCCAACTGTAAATTAATAATGCCTTTACTTATTGTTGATTGTTTGGATAACATTGTTTGGCCGGCTAAATTAAGAATGCGTATTTCAGCTAAACCGGTTTCAGAAGAATTAAAATTAACTGTCAGTTTATTAGAGAATGGATTGGGTGTAAC
The DNA here is from genome assembly GCA_043788195.1 of Chitinophagaceae bacterium. GTDB lineage: Bacteria > Bacteroidota > Bacteroidia > Chitinophagales > Chitinophagaceae > Ferruginibacter. Next base: position 1,386 of record JAYVUE010000177.1, on the reverse strand, counting down.
CTTCATAATGGCATTTGTTACTTTTTCTTCCAAACCAACAGTCATTATTGAACTATAGATAACGATTCCATCATTACTTATTTGTTTTAGTCTATAATAAACAGGTTTATTTTCAATTTTTACTGTAGAATTTTCTTTAAACATATATGTTTTTCCAGAACCATCAGCTGTAAACCCATCTAAAACCAATCCTACAGTTTTAAAGATCTTCATGTCCATTGACCTTTCTACTTCAAAATGGCTATTGTTTACCTCAGAAGCAGTTATCCAATTTACAATAATCGATTTTTTTACAATAGTTGCAGAAAGTGAAGCATAAACAACACCCGGAGTAATACAGGTATACTGCTGATAATTGGGATTTACAAATCTTAAATTACGTGAAGAGGCTGAATAAATAAATAGAGATAAAAACAAGAGTGTAGTTAATACCTTATTAAAAGACGTAAGTTTCTTAATCATTTCTTTGTGGTTTGAGGTTTCAAAAAATCGGTTCTAACAGGATTTTGACGTAGGGCCAGGCCCGGATCAAAATTGGATGGTTCTTTAGAGGAGTTTGGAGTTTAAATTTGAAAAGATGAATAAGCGAGGTAATCATTCATTCATAATTTCAGGACAAACATAATACAAGTTTCGGAAAACGCAAATTTTTCTTACCGTAAAATTACTGCCAAAGGGGTGAAAATACTTAAAATACCCGTTTTTTAAAATATTTTATACTGAATTAAGTTATCCTCATTTACAATTTTCTAACAAAATGGCAAAATATTTTAAAAAAAAATAATTACTGAGTTCAATTGCATTCATACTAGTTAGTAATTGTCTTTTTTACTCCTATATTAAACAAAAGTCAATACACATGCTATTTTTGTATTGTAACAAAGATTCAGCTATTTCTTATTTCTCTACAACATATTTTTTCAGATAACAATCAACAAGTTTTTTACACTTACTTTATTCTAAAAGCTGATTGTCTTGAGATCAGATTAAAAAATCAATGATAACATTATTGGTGATTTTCTTTGCTTTAGTATTTACAATTAATTAAACCAGGACTTATTATATATTTTTTTTACCCGCCAATTTGTCCGTATATTGTAACTTATATTAGAATCTATATTTCTTAAAATTATGCTCAATCAAATGAAGAATATGTTTTTGATATCCAGATCAGGTGAGAAGAAAATTAAGGCAAAATACAGTTTTTCCATGTTCATAATTTTAAGTTAATATATAATATGATTTTTTAAATGCCAATTATTGTTATATAAGCATCATATTATATTGATTGTCTATAATTTACAAATCAGTAGTACACATATTTAATTACTATATTTTATTTTCATTATTTAGTTGCAATTTTTTACAAAAATCAAAATATTATTT
>JAYVUE010000176.1:0-16631 GCA_043788195.1 Chitinophagaceae bacterium | reverse complement strand
CCAGATTACGATATTATAGTTGTTGGGGCGGGCCACGCAGGTTGTGAAGCCGCCGCCGCCGCTGCTAATTTGGGCAGCAAAGTGCTATTAATCACAATGAATCTGCAAACCATTGCTCAAATGAGCTGTAACCCAGCAATGGGCGGAATTGCAAAAGGGCAAATAGTGAGAGAAATAGATGCCATGGGTGGGTATAGCGGAATTGTATCTGATAAAACTATGATTCAATTTCGGATGCTCAACAGGTCAAAGGGCCCGGCAATGTGGAGCCCAAGGGTACAAAGCGATCGGATGTTGTTTGCAATAACATGGCGGGAAATGCTTGAGAAAACAAAAAATGTTGATTTTTACCAGGATACAGTAAACGGATTGTTGATTAATGAAGGCCGTGTTTACGGCGTTATGACTGGGTTAGGGCACGAAATAAAAGCAAAAGCTGTTGTATTAACCAACGGAACGTTCTTAAATGGAATAATACATATTGGCGAAAAAAATTTTGGGGGAGGAAGGATGGCTGAAAAAGCAGCTACAGGAATAACAGAACAGTTGTTAACGCTTGGATTTGAAAGCGACAGACTAAAAACCGGAACTCCGCCAAGAGTAGATGGCCGAAGTCTGGATTATTCAAAAATGGAAGAACAAAAAGGCGATAATGAAATTGTTGGCTTTAGCTATTTGGATATTGACCGCATAAAACCAGAAAAACAACTAAGTTGCTGGATCACTTATACAAATGAAAAAGTACACGAGCTATTAAAAACCGGGTTTGAAAAAAGCCCAATGTACCAGGGCAGAATACAGGGAACCGGACCAAGGTATTGTCCAAGCATTGAAGATAAGATAAGCAGGTTTGCACAAAGAGACCGCCATCAACTATTTGTAGAACCGGAAGGATGGAATACAATTGAGATATACGTTAATGGATTTTCAACATCCTTACCGGAAAACATTCAGTATCAAGCACTTAAATTAGTTCCGGGATTTGAGAACTGTAGAATGTTCAGACCCGGATACGCAATTGAGTATGATTATTTTCCACCAACACAATTAAAATTCAGCCTCGAAACCAAGTTAATTAATAACCTGTTTTTTGCAGGGCAAATTAATGGCACAACCGGTTATGAGGAGGCGGCTTGCCAGGGCTTAATGGCAGGTATAAATGCGCATCAGAAAATAAAAGAATTGGAGGCTGTGGTATTAAAAAGAAGCGAAGCTTACATAGGCGTTTTGATCGACGACCTGATCAATAAAGGAACTGACGAACCCTACCGGATGTTTACCAGCAGGGCAGAATTCAGAACTTTACTTCGCCAGGACAATGCTGACCTGCGGCTTACAGAAAAAAGTTATAGGCTAGGATTAGCTTCTCAGGAAAGAATGGAAAAAGTGAGGGAAAAAGCCCAAAAAACAGAAGACCTGAAAAGAATATTAAGCAATATTGTAATTGAACCAGCCGAGGTTAATGATTTTCTTGAAAGCGTACATTCATCACCGTTATTATCTAGACAAAAAGCAGCACAATTGATTTTACGGCCAATGCTTGGCTTACAACAAATGAAGCAACACATCCCCTCATTGTATCAGGCCCTGGAAGGCTTTAATAATGAAACAATTGAACAGGCAGAGATACAGATCAAGTACGATACTTATATTGAAAAAGAAAAAGAACTTGTTACTAAAATGAGCCAGCTGGAAGATCTTGTAATTCCCGAAAACTTTAATTATGAAAGACTAAACTCGCTTTCAAATGAGGCGAGGCAGAAATTTAACAAGATTAAACCCCGAACACTTGGACAGGCTTCAAGAATTAGTGGCGTAAACCCGAGTGATGTACAAATATTAATGGTTTTTATGGGAAGATAAATTTTATATGCAACTGTCTTTTAAAATAAATACAACCAAAAAAGAAGTTTTTGCTGCTATAGAAAAATATCTTTCTCAGCAAAATTTAAAAATTGAAAAGCAAGATCACAACAGGCCCTGGGGTGGTTTTTTTGTATTGGAAGAAGGCGAAGCCAAAAAATTTATTTCAATATTCTTTTCTCATTTAACAATAGACGAAATAAGCATTTCGGGTAAACTAAGCCCTAAAATTTTACTGATTGCTCCTGAAAAAAGATTAAGCTGGCAATATCACCACCGTCGGGCAGAAATTTGGAAACTGATTGGGGGCAAAGCGAAAATTATAACCAGCGAAGATGATAATCAAAAAGAAAGCAGGGAATTGAACAAAGGAGATATTGTACAATTAAACCAGGGTTGCCGGCACCGCCTTATCGGAGACAAAGAAGAATGGGGCATCGTAGCAGAAATTTGGCAACATACCGATCCGGCCGAGCCTAGTAATGAAGAAGATATTATTAGATTACAAGACGATTTCGGCAGATAGTTTTTAATGAAGCTTTAAAGATGCCAATGTCATTCTAATTTCCCCAAAAGTAAAATCTTTAGGTAAATTTTGAAGCAGGGTTGTAAGGCTTTGGCTTCCGTGTTTAACAACCACGTCTTTTATTAATAGTTGTTTTTCCTTACTTACAAAACTATCAATATCAATTTCACCCCTGCTAACGAATAAGGCTAAATGTCCTTCAATAGTGGTGCCGGTAAGGTTTCTTTCTTTTGCAATTTCAGCAATTGATTTACCTTCTTTATATAATTTGAAACTAAGAGCCTTGGTGTCTGTTTTTGTAATGCTGCTTTTTTCTTTTTTTTCTTTTTTAGGATTATTTTCCTTTGCAGACATATTGGTTTCAATATTATACCTGCTACAATAACTTTCCACCGCATCAATAATTTCATCACCATATTTCTCAACTTTTGCTTTACCAAATCCGCTAATATTCAATAAATCCTTTTTAGTTAAAGGAAGATAAGCACTTATCTCTTTTATGCTGGATTGATTAGCAATCATATAAATGGGCTGGCCAGACTCTTCACAGGCACGGTCTCTCCAGCGTTTTAGAGTTTCGAACAGTTCCGAATTTTGTATATCGCCTGTAAAGTTTTGCTTTTTACCTGTGGCATAACAAGTAATATTGAAACGGGGAAGTGCAAATTTTAATTTATGTAACAAAAAAGAAGTAATCGAAAAAGGCTCCCTGCAATATTGTATGTAGTAATTTGTGGAATATACGGCCAGAAATAATTGTTGTAATTTTTCATTAATAACTTCAGCTGTTTCTTTATGCTCTGTAAGTAAAGGTTGATTTTGTAAATCTTTTAAACATGAAACTAACCTTGGATCAAAATGATTTGCGGCATCATTGATCCTTTTTTGTAATAAAAAATTTTTTTCAATAACACCTTCATCTTTCATTAGAAGTGCTATAAGGTTTATAAACTTTAGTCCAACAGCTTTATCTTCAGCAAATCTTTGTTTTAAATTTTCTACCCACCCTGTAATTAACGAATCTGTATCTACCGTATTAAGCTTTGCTTTGTGTTGTTGTATCTGAAACTCCAATTGTTCTATAGCGGCGGTAATTTCTGTAAAAGAAAAAATTTCTTCTAACAGTTGTTTAGTAAAAAGCTGCCTTGCTCTAACAAACCGTTCTTCCAAAGAACCTTTGTGTGTTAATGATAACTGGCCGCTAATAATATTTTCATTATTATGAATTGCCGAGGAAGGAATTTTAGAAAGCAAAACAAGCCCCTCCATACTGGTAGAGCGGCTGAGCGCTACATACACCTGGCCGCTACTAAACGACTCTCCTGCATCTATCATTACTTTATCAAAAGTTAAACCCTGGCTTTTGTGAATAGTGATTGCCCAGGCCAGGCGAAGAGGATATTGAGTAAAAGTACCCAATTTTTGTTGCTCTAATTTGCCATCAACGCGATTTAGTGTATAGCGGCTATTCTCCCAGGTTTCCGGCGATACCTGTATATCGGCACCATCACAATTCACAATAATTTTATCTTTTTCTAACAATGTAACGATCCCGATCTTTCCATTGAAATATCTTTTTTGAACTGTATCGTTTTTTAAAAACATGACCTGGGCCCCCAACTTTAAAACCAGGGAGGCTTCAGCAGGATACATATTTTCCGGAAAATCATCTTCAATTACAGCATTGTAAATAAAAGGGGCACAGATTATTTTATGTAGCTCTTGCCGGTTGATCAGATCAGCCTGATTATTATGTGTTGTAAGGGTAATATAATTTTCATCAGCCGTAGGTTTAAATGCCGGATTAAAACGCAGGTGCAGTTCTTCAAAATCATCTTTATTCATTCCGTTGTTGCGCACTTTATTAAGTAGCTGAACAAAACCTTCATCTTTCTGACGATAAATTTTATTCAACTCTATCAACAATGGCATTTGTTCTTTTATTACCAGGCTGTCGAAAAAAAAGGGCGAAGAATAATATTCATTCAAAATTTTCCACTCCTGATTTTGTACTACAGGGGGCAGCTGAAAAAGATCACCAATACATAATAGCTGTACCCCACCAAATGGTAAATTAAAATTCCGGCGGATGCTTCTTAAAATAGTATCTATTGCATCCATAACATCACTTCGCACCATGCTTATTTCGTCAATAACCAATAACTCCATTTTGTGTAACAATTGTTGCCGCTGTTTATTATAGCGGATCTTTGCCAATAATTCAATGCGGTTATTTTTAGTAGGTAAAAAAGGATGAAAGGGCAATTGAAACAAACTATGTAAAGTAACCCCTCCCGCATTAATGGCAGCCACCCCGGTTGGGGCAGCCACAATTATAATTTTAGTAGAATTTTCTTTTACATATTTCAGAAAAGTTGTTTTACCGGTTCCTGCTTTCCCGGTAAGAAATATATTTTCGTTGGTTTCGGTTACAAAACGAAAGGCGAGATCGAAAACTTCATTATGTTCAATATTAGTAGCCACAGATTACACAGATTAACAAAAATTATTAAATACAATTGCAGATTAAAAAATGAGCCTTTTATATTCCAACAACTTTCTGCCAAAGTTAACAATCAAATCAACCCTGCAAGCCAGAAGCCTTTAAATAATTTAAGCCATGAGCAATATGATCATTGTTTATATCGGGATCAACAACTTTAACCTCAAAAATTATCTCATCAAAAAAATAAAATCATCAACATAGCGTCTTTATAAATAATTTCACTAAACCCAGATCCTAATATCCGATGAAATTCCACACACAAGCCAATTGTGTCGTAAGTTTGGGGTTTAAATATAATCTCATTCACAATGTTTTATTTTTAGGGTAGCCACAGATTACACAAATTAGAACTGTATTTTTCTGTGATGATCTATGGCTAACCTTAGTAAAAACCTAGGCTTTTGGCTTACTGCCAAGCATCAGTAATTCATTGACCTGAACCTCGGAAACATACTTTTTCTTACCGTCTTTATCATCGTAGCTACGACTGATCAGCTTTCCTTCAATAGCAACCTCTGTACCCTTGATCAGGTATTTTTCGGCAATATCTGCAATTTTTCCCCAGGCTACTAAATTGTGCCAGGTGGTTTCAGTTACTTTTTCACCTTTTGCGTTTCGATAATTTTCATTTGTAGCCACACTGAAACGGGCTAATTTTTTACCTGATTCGGTTTTTTTAATTTCTGGGGCATTTCCTAAATGGCCAATAAGCTGAACTTTGTTTTTTAATGCGTACATAATTTTAAAATTTGTGCCGTACTTTATTTAAAGCCGTGCGGTTATTAATTTATTTTGATCAACCGGCTAACATCAAATCCGGTTTAGAACACAAAGATTTAGGTGAAAAAAAGCGTTAGCCGTAGATTATCCTTTTACTTACTTTTATAAGCGGATGTAAACGTTTGTCGCGGAAATTACAATTGGTCACCGTATCCAAACCCTCATTAGTAATATGTTACAGCAAAAAGAAGACAAAGCCTGCTACAGGTGTTCCAGGGTCATAAAGGGCCGCTCAGATAAAAAATTCTGTGATGATTATTGCAGGGCAGCATATAATAATGAATTAAAAAGCACTTCTAATAATTATATTCGAAATGTAAATAATGCCCTTGGAAAAAACAGGCGTATCCTGGAAAGCCTTTTACCGGCCGGCGAAAAAACAGCGAAAGTTAACGGAGAAAAATTATTACAAAAAGGATACCAATATAAATACCACACCCATTTATATATTACGAGGAACAGACAAACTTATTTTTATTGTTATGAGTATGGGTATCTTGCCCTGGAAAAAAACGGGTATTTGATTGTAAAAAAAGAGGAAGAGTAATTGAATAAATATAATAAACACCATTTATCAGATCCCGGCCAGATTACCTGATTTGCCCAAATCAATAACACCTCTTCTCTTAACTGTGTTATTATTTTCTTCCGGAAAATCTTCTGCCTGTAATTCGATCCTGCGGGTAATATCATTCAATGAAGTTAAACGCTGTATGGTATAAGGGATAGTATCCAGCCCCTTTGTAAAATTGGTTACATAAAAGAAAATACCAACCATATTTCCGGCAGCAAGGGTTGCTCCAGAGGCCTTATAAGTTATTAATAAACTTGTTCCCAAAACAACCATCACCAGCAATTCCATAAAGCCAAAGTTCCACGCTTCCTGGTTACTGATACGTATCTGCCATTTACGCAAATTGTTATAATGGCTATTGATAGATTTACGCTCACCGCCCGAAATAATATCCACTTGTTTTTCTAACTCGTCGTTTTTTTGCTTATTTAAAAACATCATTCTTTTGCCATATACGCGGCTGATAAAAACAACAGGGATCAATACTGATAAGCAAAGCACAACAACAGTTGAGTTGTAAAAGAATAAAAGTACCAGCGACCCAAAAATATTATACATAGCCTCGATAACATATACAAGATCAAATTCTAAAAAATCAACAAATTCCCTGGCGAGGGTAGAATGTGCACTTAATTTACTTACATCTTCTTTATATATGCGGCGACTTAAAAATTTTGTAACCAATGAAACATAAATTGCAGAATAAGCCCTTGTATCAAACAGGTGGCGAAGAGTTCCTATTATTAACCAGGCAATATGAACAACAGAAAGTACAATTAAACCCCTGTAGCTTCCTTTCATAAGATCATTTATAGCTTCACCAAGAAAAAATGGCCTTAACAATGCGCCAAGCATTTCCAGCGAAAATAAAATATAGGTAAGCAACAGCTGGTTCCTGTGCCGGTTCATTAAACTCCGTAAGATCTGAAAACGTGACATAATACTTGTTCTGTTGGTTCTTTAAATAATTTCTTTATAATAGCTATAACAGTGATTACATTACATACTATCAATGCATTACAGAAATTAACGGGTTGATACTTAAGACCGAAAACCTTGGGGTTAGTTTAAACGATAGTCCTTTTTTCTCTTTCGGTCACGGAATTACCGGGTATTCCGGCAATAAAACCGAAGCATTTGGGAGAACCACACCGGCAGGTAAAGGGTTCCATATTTTCATCCAAGAAGGATGCGTAGTTTAGGGTTAGTTCTTCGCCTAAAGCGATATTTCGTATAGCCACCACATTTAGCCCTTCATAGGCGGTATTTGGTTCACAACTGTGATTTTGTGGTGCCCAACCGGCCGGATCATTATCCCAAAGCAAAAATACCTCATTACTTAATGGATAGGCGTATTTTCTAAAAATTTCTTTTTCCTTAACATTCCATTTTTTTTCTACATATTGACGGGTAACGATACGTTGTGCAGCCCCTTCACCTTTGAAGATCAATTCATTAGGCATTATCTTTTTTGTTGCATAAATGCCATAACCCGCTATAGAATTCCCCTTCATTATATACTTTTTCTGCATACGCTGATGCCTATCGATCCCCTCAGCAATGATATGGTGTAGAAAATTAGCCTGGCCAAAACCGTCGTGTTTTAAAATATAATCAGCACTTCCCTCATAACCATCTTTATAAAAAACCGAACAGGTAAAATTTATTTCAAGGAAATAGATCTCTTTTTTATCATTTACCCTAAAATCGAGCCGGCCATATCCAACGCCACCAAAACTGCGGAATATCTGTGCGGCCGCTTCTTTTAATTTTATTTCCAGTTCTGGATCATTGCAGGCAATATTTGCATTTGGATGAAGCTCGGAAGTTTTTAATGAATAGGTTTTAAAACTAAAACCCTGCGGAAAAATATATTCCACGGGTTTAAAAACAGTGACTGAACTGTCATCACCTGCATTGGCGGCAACCATTACAGTAAACTCTCTCCCACTGATAAATTCTTCAGCCAGTAAAGGCCCGTATTCATCAATGATAGTATGCACTTTTTGTTTTAATTCATCAAAATTATGCACTAAACTTTTATCATCAACACCAAGGCTGTCACCTGCTTTTGCAGGCTTTACAAACAATGGAAATTGTAAATGACCACATTCTGTTTCAATACTTTCTTCATCTTCAATTAATGCATAGGCAGGCGTGTTAATCCCTTCGGTGTAAGCCACATATTTCATTAATTCTTTTGGCGGGTCATATAATAATGAAGTAGGGCCTGTAAATGGAAGGTTTAATAATTCCAATGAATAAATGGCATCAATTGAAGGAACCTCCCATTCAAGATAGCCTTCACAGAGATTAACAAAAATGTCGTAATTTTTTTTCTTTAATTCCTTTAATTGTTTGTAGGCAGTAAGCTTGTTTAACAGGATATGATCAAACGTGGCACCCTGTATCAGGTGGCTCAGATCCCTTGGCGGATCATAGTTTTGATAATCTACTTTTGATGTGGAATAATCAGGTTGAAGAACGCAAATTTTCATTTTAATTATTTTTTCACCGGGCCATTATGAAATACCCAGCGAACCTTTGCGCTTAAACGCTTTTGCGGTTAACTTCTTTCTTTGATAAGCATCGTTTATTATAGCTACTACCAATTGGGTAAATGTTTTACCGCTTAACCTAAGAATTGCACCAATGGAAGTATAATTTTCGTCTTCACTTAAACCACACTGTGCATTAACTTCAAGTACATAAATTTTCCGGGTGTCTTTATCCATACGAAGGTCTACCCTGGTATAACCCATTCCTTTTGTAGCAACATAAGCATCCCAGGAAATTCTTTTTATTTCATCAATAAGAGAAATATCGGGCAACTCATATTCATAAAAATTTCCTTCGTTAGGCATAGCCGTTTCTTCTTCATAAATTTCCCATAACCTGTCAAAACTTAAAAATTTTTCTTTATCAGGCAATGAAGGATGAAATATCCGCTCAACGGGTTCATATATTTTTGCTTTTCCGGGTTTATCGTATGAGCCAACGATCAACACGGTATATTCCGAACCATTAATAAATGATTCGGCAACGATACCATCACTCGTCAGTTGCCAGCCACGATAACCATCAAACATATTTTGTATCTGCCCGTGTAAAGTTTCAGTATTGTTTACCACATTCCTTATACCAACACCCATGCTACCACCAGAAACAGATGGTTTTACAATTAGCGGAGCCCCCAGTTTTTCAATAAGATGATCAATAGGCTGATCCCTGGATGTTATGGCTTCCCAATCAGCGGTTGGAATTCCGGCTTTATCAAAAGCCTTTTTCATAGGTATTTTAGAAGTGGTGATATCATAAAAATATTCATCACTTCCAGTATACAGTAATCCCTTTTCTTCCAGTAAACGAACCACAGAAATTCCCGGGGTACCATTTATTTCGTCGCCATCACAAAGATTAAAAACAAGATGAAGCCGATCGTCCTTCTCATTTTTTTTAGCAATACCATCAATAACTTTTTTATAATTCTTAATAGTAACGGGCTGCCATTTCCATTCTACATCCAATTCATTGAAAGTTTTTGTGTACTCTGCAATGCTTTGTGAAAAATCGTAGTAATAATCAATATTGGGGTCATTTGTTTCCAAATGAGGAGCCAACACCCATACATAGAGTTGGTTTAAAGGAACTGCGGATAAAAATGGATTAGATGGAGCCATAAAGGGAGAAATAGGTTAAAGCGACAACTTAAGCTTTACCTGTGATTTAATAAAATGGGTTAGCCGGTATTTTGAAAGCGTTTCTATTGAAAGATGCGAAGCGCCATTGATCAATTGTAAGCAATCCTTGTTGCCGCAATTACAAACAAAGGGTTGCGACATTTCCCATTCTGTACTTGGATAAAAAAAAGTAAGTTCATCCCCCGGAGCCAGCGGCAATAAACAAATCAACTCCATCGAAGAGGTATCAAAAAAAACATTCGGCAAACAACTATGATTAATGTATTGTAAAAACTCCGGCCTAAGCGTAATATGCTTATCCACGGCGGTTTGTACTGTCAGGTAGGTAGCATAGGATTGTGTAATACCGGCATTAAATTTACTGATCACATCGCCGGGCTTAAAGCTAACGGTGGCGTGTAATGAATTTTGATTAGTTGATGCATTCTGTATTACATCAACAAAAGAATGCCTGCTTATCACAGTACGCTGCGGGATAGTAATTGTGTTTGGTGCCATGCAGTTTTAGAATGTAATGAGTTATAAAAGTTTAATGGGCGTCAATCTTTTTTTTATAATAAGTAAATGTATAAAAGCAATGAGTAATAAAAAAGATAATTGACCATTAATATACAATAAGTGGATTAATAAGGTTATAATGGGAATAACCATAAATTTAAATCCTTAACTTTCTATGGATGGCCGGCAATAAATTAAGGAAATGAAATCACTGATATCTTCAGGAATACTGCTTGTTTTAATCATTTTGATCAGTAAACCCGCTTTCTGCCAGGTAAAATATTTGCATAGGTATAGCAAAGTTGAGGTATTGGATAAAATATATCATAACAAGGACACTATTATATATTGGACAAATAACGATATCCTGGAATGGGCACCTATAGATAGTTCGATCCTTGTATTAAATAATGTAGAATCGGTTATTAAAGAAAATAACGCGTATGACATTCAAAAGCATTGATCTGTTTGGCCAACTGGCGCTGGCCATCATCTTTGGAACCACTAACTGGAGTTCGTTTCCTGTTTCATCCTGTATTCCAAGCTTTGCCATTATGGCTTTTGTTGTGCTGCAAATAACCAGTCTTATTGTTCATGCCGGGCTAAAGAAAAGGCCGTGGAAAGAAATTCGTTTACGCAAGGCCCACCTGATCGGGACCGGAGTGGTTTTGATGATCATGCTGTATGGTCTGGTTAAACCAACAGTGGGCGGACATGATTTCAGCGGATTAGATTTGATAGTACAGGCCCTTATTCCCGCAGCTGCAGTGGCGCTTTTTTATATCTTCATCAGTTTTTTAGAGTGGATGAAAATGAAAAAACAAGATATTATAAAATAATAGGGAATAATGCCGGGTACGATAAAGCGAAATAAAACTAGCTTATATAAAACCTCTTATCCGGCTGGCACCAACAACGACAAATATTTTTATTAACTTTTTTGTTCGGATCTTCCTTTAGTCACATGCGTTCGACATGCTGAATTTGGCTACAAAACTGCTGATTGAATAGTATACTCGCTTGCCTGATGTTTACCGGTTCACCATACGCTAAATAGGCCATATTCAATAACCGACAGTTCATAAATATTAAGAAGAAAACCCAATAGAATTAACAAGTAAAAGATAAATAGCATTCGGTCAAGCCCGATATTAGCTGACAGCGGTATCCCGATAGCTATCGGGACTGATTGTTATTCCGTCAGCCAGCCTTGCGCCAAACTTTTTGTTGCCTTTCTTCTCATTTGAATACCAGGTTTTTTCTATTCATTTTCGTTAGGTTCCCAAAGTTGAATTTTGTTTCCTTCCATGTCAATAATGTGAACAAACTTTCCGTAATCAGAATTTTCTATTTTATCAACAATTGTTACACCTTCTTTTTTTAGTTCTTCAACAAGAGCTTCCAAATCAGCGACTCTGTAGTTAATCATAAAGTCTTTTGTTGAAGGGTCAAAATATTTTGTTGTCTCGGCAAATGGACTCCATTGTGTAGAACCTTTTTTAGTCGGGTCTTCAGCCTGTCGCCACTCAAAAGTTACCCCCCAATCGGTAGTGTTTAAACCAAGATGAGTTTTATACCACTCTTTCATTTTGTTGGGATCTTTGCATTTAAAGAAAAAGCCGCCAATACTTGTTACTTTTTTCATTTTGCTATTGATTTTTATTTATTAAATTTTAAATTATTGAATGTGTACCCAATCCTGATAACTATCGGGACGAAAGTTGTTGCAAGTGCCAGCGTGTTAATTTTTTGCTGTTTTTCTTTTTAAAATAAATGAACTGATAAGTGTTACAATCAACCCGACAGGCAAAATTTCTACATAAGTCATCATCGCATTAAAAAATGGATTTTTAAACATTTTTGCAAAGTCTGCCATTTCTTTTGTTTGTTTATCTATTTCTATTTGGCTTGCCCCGCTTGCTTTTAGCTTATCAAGCATGTGGGCTGCATATTTTTCCAAATAATCGGGATTGAAAAAATAATAATCAATAAGCCATGCAATAACATAAATAGTTGAAGCGATTAAAACAATCATAATCCCTATTTTAAATGCTTTGCTAAAACTGATTACTCCCCCATTATATTTATCCCTGTAATTTCGAATGCCAACAAAGACAAAAGAAAATGCAATAAGCATAGAGGCATACCCGATTAACAAACCAATGTTAAAATCAAAGCCGATGCTGATAGAAAACAGCATTAGAAAAGAAACTACAATACCTGCAATAAGTCCGTATATGATAATATTCTTTTTCATTTTTTCATTTTTTTATGGTGCAAATATCGCAATTGCCCAACTTTTTCGGCTCATACTTTCGGCTATTTTTTTATTTTGCAGCTTACTTTCATGTTAAAGTATGATGCTTTTAAGGGATAAGATTAAACCTTTTTGCCTTTTCAACTGCCTGTGTCCGTCTTTTCACATCTAACTTTTCAAAAATATTTTGATTGTGTGTTTTGACGGTGCTTAATGAAACGAAAAGACGATTGGCAATTTCCTGGTTACTGTTCCCTTCTGCCATTAGCCCCAATATTTCCAGCTCCCTATTGCTCAACTCAAGTTGTGTATCAAATGATTTGTTTAACATAAAACCCGCCTGCCGGTCGGGCAGGTTTTCATTTCTGCTTATGTACACTTCTTTTTCTACCACTATAGTTTCAATTTTGGGCCTGCCTGTCCGGTAGGCAGGCTTTGAGAGTTTTAATGCAAGCCATATTCCCAAAGCCGTAAAAATGAAAGCAATGAATCCGATGTAAATTTCAAGTGAGTAATCAAATATGATAAAACGAAGTTCTAACCATTTGAGAAGAAACAGCAGCAAAGCCAAACAACTGCTGTAAACTATAGTTGCCTTATGAAATTTTAAAAAACCTTTAATGTGTGTCATACAATTAAATGTTTATGTTTTGCAGTCTGTTTCATGTTAGCTGTGTACCAATAGGGTTGCAGATAAAGAAGACGGCTTGCCGAAGTTTGGGTTTTGATGCCTTGTCCCGTCCAGTGCCGAACTACCTTAAAGGAACGAATTATTCTTTAAAGCGAAAAGGCCATTAGTGAACGGTCCCCATAGCCAATGATCAATAATGATAAAATGTTGAAGTTACCTGGTCAAGCCCCAATGTTCGGAAATGCAATGTTGTAGGCAGTTTAAGCGAATACTTATTTTAAATAACCCGTTAACCATCTCATTATGTTTAGCGCAAACTGTCTATTATCATTACCCGGTGTATTCATTCCGATTTTCCACAATTCTCCTGTGCCGGCTAGTTGGGCTGTGAAAGATACAGTTGAACTAATTACTACCACTTTGCCTTTTCCAAAATTGAATGCTACTCCAAACGTTCTTAATCCTTTTGTTTTAACAGCCACTCTTGAATCTAGTTCTTTTGAATCAATAACCATATAATCAATAGCCGACTCGCTCAGTTTCAATAAAGTCGAACTATTAGGTGGCCCAATTATTGTCCTTGCGGCAAATGTTTGAACTTGTCTGATTTTTTCAGAATTATTTCTTCCATTTAAGATTGGATGATTGCCTAATAAGTTTTCTGATTCTGAAAAAACAATATAATTTGGGGCTTTATAAAACTCACCTCTAAGAAGTGCATGAATCGAATCTGCAGTGAAAATGATTTCCTTAGTTTCAACACCCAATGATTTTAAAAACTCGTCAACCTCACTATTATCATGCTTAATTGTAATAAGAAGAGATCCACCCTGGCGAATCCAGTCAATCAAAATTTTCCCCGCGGTAGGAGGTATTTGCCCAGGGTTAGCTATTACAACAACATTTGCCTGAACCAGTGATTGCTTTGTAAAAGAAGTTTCACATTTTATTGTTTTGTAGCCATCATTTACCATAAGGTTGAAAAAAGGTTTAAAATATAGTGATGACATGCCCTTGGTATGAACGTAGTCAAATAGAATGGTAGGGCAGTTTATGTTGCAGGATGGGTTTGTTATATTGGTATCATAGGAAGTATCGACAATTGCCCCTCGGGGAAATAATCCTTCAATCCCATATATTGTTTTGACTCTCTGAGCTTGTTTATTATACTCATCTTCTTTAATTTTATCCCCTGTTTTTTCATAAAAAGTACTAATACCTTTATATGCATTAAAGCTTTGTGGATAATTTTCTATATTCATTTCGAAAAGTGATTCTGCTTTATCAAACATTTTTATATTCAAAAAGTGATTAGCCAATGTATTAATTATCAATTCCGGAGCCCGAACTTTTCCACCTCTTCGCTTTGTTAAACTATCATGCCTTGAAATAATGTATTCTTCAATATTAAAGGATGGCATAAAGAAATTTTCCGGCAATTCGTATTGACGTATTAGCGATTTTGTATTGTATTCATTTGCTTTATCATTATCCCCCTGCTTTGCATAAAATGTTCCCATATTTTTAAGGGCGCGGAAACTACCAGGATTGTTTTCAATATTTGTTTTTAGTAAAGTATAAGCTTTTTCGATCATCCCTTTCTCAAATATTGAATCTGCGACTAGTTTAATTAAATATTCTGGAGGAAGATACTCAATGCCGGTTATTTTGGAAAAGTTTCGGTATTCAGTTTTTATCGAGGAATCAAAGTTCAATGAGGTGTTCGAAATGAAGGCATCCTGTTTATATTTAACCACTTCCGCTCTCGAAAAATAGATATAAGCCCTTCCTTTATCACCTGTAGCAATATAGTAGTCTGCCATATTTTGAAAAAGAGTAAAATTTGGCGGAAAATTATTTATACTCAAGTTGAAAAGCTTATATGCTTTCTCAAACATTTTCTTTTTAAGAAATAGATATGCTGCATCATTCAGATGGTGAAATGCACTATCGTCATTATTACCCAAAGAAAGTGCGAATGCGATATCATTTTGGCTATGAGTAATGAATTCTCCTCCGGCCTCTTTTTGTGCTAATTGAAATGTTTTATATGCCTTTAAAAACATTTCATCCTTAAAACGTTGCCAGCGTTTATCATTATGTAATGGATTGAGGTCTTTATCTGTTATTATATCGTCAAGGTTAGAAAAAGTTACGTTCTTTGAATTCGCTATAGAATTTAAATAGAAAAATGAGCTGTCTGGGTAATTAGCTCTGCACCAGCTATTGGCTGTAATCCAATTTTCCCACGAAGAAACGTCACCCGCTGAAACAACAAGTGCTGCGGAATAAGCAAGTGCAGCATTTTTATACTCTTTAGTACCATAAAGGGAGTCACCCTTATTCCAAAAGTCTTGATATTTTTTTTTATCCCATTGGCTGAATGAGAAATAACTTACAAGCAGACAGCATAATGCAAAAAAATATTTTTTCATTTGACTTGACTTAATTGAATCATTTAAGTTAGAGCTTATTCTCTAATTTTAAATGCCCAACTTTCGTGGAAACTTGCAAATTGCCTACAACGTTCTAATATACGCACGTTTCTTAGATATTGACATAAGTAGGTACTATAAAACTATACAACCATTACTATAAATAAATCCCATATCGCTTTTGTAACCAAGAGCAGCTTTTTGTAACAGAATCCTTCTTTTATAAGCTTCCTGGATAATTTTAAAGTTTCTGATGAAGGTGTCATCATCTGTTTTGCCGAAAATTTTTATAACAGATGGAATACCGGATTTATCTGTAGGTTGGTATTAATTATATGGATGAACAATATCTATACTGTAAAACCTTTAACTGCTCAAAGAAATAATGATTGTGTTGCCTGAAATCCAATTAAAAAGAAACTTAAATTCTTAGTATAAAAAGAAAAGCAATCTACGCCAAGGATTACTGAAGCATTTATCAAGGCTTTGGTATCTAATTACTGCATGCTTATTTGTAGCCACTATTTGATTTTTTTACGTTATTTTTTACTCTCGCTCAACTTTTCCAACAATTCCTTCCTCACCAACTCATAAGCCACCATTTGGTTGTATACCTCCGTTGGCCGTATCAACGCAGTAATATCACCAGCAAATTCATCATCCAGCATTTTAGCTTCCATATTTAGCAGGTACATTTTTTGGCTGGGGGGTTGTTCCACTACAAAATCCATGTAGGCATGATAGCATTTTAGTATTGCTTTTTTGTTTATGGCGGGTACATGCACTAATGCCTTGTAGATATCATATAAATCCCTGCCTTTTCTACGTTGGTATAGCGCTCTTAGTTTTGTTCCAAGCAA
>JAYVUE010000175.1:0-12818 GCA_043788195.1 Chitinophagaceae bacterium | reverse complement strand
TCCTTTTGATTTTGATGAAGCACAGCTTAAAAATTATGAAACAACTGGCGAAACAGAAACTTTTCGTTTTATAGACTGGACTGATTTTTCAGATGCAGTATTAACTTTACCCATTGATAAACACGTTTCTTTACTGTTAAAAGAAAAAAGGCATTCATGAACTACAACAATTTTTTTGAACAACAGATCATTTTAGAAGATGCATTGGTTAAACTTGAGCCACTGGAAGAAAAACATTATGAGCTTTTATTACCGGTAGCATTACATAAAGAGTTATGGTTGTTTACCGGGGCAAAAGTATCATCCGAAAGTGATTTCAAAAGATACTTTGATACTGCATTGAATGAAAAGCAAAACAAAAGATCATACCCGTTTGCCTATTTTAATAAACAAACTCTTCAATATGTTGGCAGTACCCGCTTTGGTAATATTGATTTCCCCAATAAAAAAGTTGAGATTGGCTGGACATGGATCCATCCCAGCCTGCAGGGAACAGGGTTTAATAAACATTGTAAATTCTTACTCCTCTCCTATGGCTTTGATCAACTGCTCCTGAATCGAATAGAATTAAAGACCAGTTTACTCAACCTTAAATCTCAAAAAGCTATGCTAAAGATCGGCGCAGTTAAAGAAGGCATATTACGCCGGCACAGTATCAATGAAGATGGTTTGGTAAGGGATACCGTGTATTTTAGTTTCATCAGTGATGAATGGCCCGTAACCAGTGAAAATATATTTAAAGAATTTATGAATTGCTAAATCTTTTTTTTAACTTCCACCGTATTTATCCCCATAGATTCTGTAATACTAACTTACCTTCTGTAAACTTCAACGCCAATTCCTATGCAGGCCAGTATTTTTATTATTTAGTAAATTAATCTTAACACTTAAAAACCATATAAATAACTAGATTGATGTGCATTTGAATATATTCTCCTGGCATAGTAAAAAACAAATGCGGAAAGATTATATTGAATACCAATCGATCCATTAAGATGAACAAAAATCATTGTGAACAAAACAAATACATTTAAAAAACTAAAAATAAATTATGAGAAAACTACTGATCCTGGCAGCTGCTGTTATTTTAGCTTCCTGCAATGATAATAACAAAACTATTTCGCCGGCACCCGTAAATAGTGAACTATTTAAAGAAGTGCAAACCGGCGGCTGCAAAGTAATTCAGATAGAAACACCAAAGGGTAAATTCAATGTCTGGACAAAACGAATGGGCAATAACCCTACAATAAAATTATTGTTGTTGAATGGAGGTCCGGGTGCCACGCATGAATATTTTGAATGCTTTGAAAGTTTTTTTCCGCAAGAAGGAATTGAGTTCATTTATTACGACCAGTTAGGATGTGGCAACTCCGATAATCCAAAAGATACCAGTATGTGGGACCTTGGAAGATTTGTTGAAGAAGTAGAACAGGTACGTGTTGCTTTACATCTTACAAAAGATAATTTTTATTTACTTGGCCATTCCTGGGGAGGTATTTTAGCTATGCAATATGCTTTAAAATACCAGGATAATTTAAAAGGGCTGATCATCTCAAATATGATGAGCAGTTGCCCCAATTATGGCAAATATGCCCAGCAAGTTTTGGCACCGCAATTTGATCAAAAAGTATTGGATACAATAAGACAGATCGAAAAGAAAGGTGATTTTAAAAACCCAAAATACATGGAATTATTAATGCCTAACTTTTATGCAAAACATATTTGTCGTATTCCAATTGAGCAATGGCCCGAACCGATGACCCGTTCCTTTGGAAAAACAAATGAGTCATTATATATTACCATGCAGGGACCAAGTGAATTTGGCATTGGAGGAAATTTAATCAACTGGGATGTTAGTAAAGAATTGCCAAAAATAAAAGTACCTACACTTACCATTGGTGGCACATTTGATACTATGGATCCGGAGCATATGAAATGGATGAGTACCCAGGTGCAAAACGGAAGGTTCCTACTATGCCCCAATGGCAGCCATATGAGTATGTATGATGACCAGAAAAATTATTTTCCGGGATTGATCAGTTTTATTAAGGCAGTTGATAATGGCAGTTTTAAAACTGCCTCAAAATAATTTTTTATACAAAAACTTAAAACAACCAACATGTCAACAAACGAACAAAATTTAGCCATCATTCAAAATGCTTTTCAAAATTTCGCTACCGGAAATATACCCGGTATAATTGATTGTTGTACCCATGATATTATATGGGATGCATATCATCATCCTACTGTACCTTATGGAAAAGCTTATAACGGAAAAGCAGGTGTCGGAGAATTTTTTACTACACTTTCCAACAATGTAGATTTTGAAATTTTTGAACCCAGGGAGTTTTTTGCAGATAACGATTGTGTACTTGTACGGGGGTATCACCAGGCAACAGTAAAATCTACAGGGAAAAAATTTGGTCACGACTTCTTAATGCACTTCAGATTGAGAGATAGTATGATCTATTATTATTTTGCTTTTACTGATAGTGTAGACCAGGCACAGGCATTTCAATCATAGATTAGCGTATTTTAAGGTGGCTGACCCTCAATGATAAAGGCTTTTAACTGCTGAGTTTGGTCTCTGTACAACGGCAATACATAAAAAAGAGGTTAGTAAAAACCAACCTCTTATTATTATTTATTAAGATAGCATTACTCTTTTATAAATCTGTGCATTTCTGTTTTGCCCTGGCTTGTAATCTTTAACATATATATACCCGGCAATACTCCGTTAAATTAAGCGTCCTCTTCCTGTTTATCTATATAATAAATAGCAGCAAATGTAATTTTAAAAAAGTTCATTACAAGATGATTTATACAGAATCCCTCAACAGGTAAAGATATGCCCGCTGATTGTCCAAACTGTATGTCTGCGGCAGTTAGGTTTAAATTAGAAATACTTTTTAGGATAGTTATAAAACGAATGCCTCAAAGAAGAAAATATTTCATCTTTGAGGCATAATGCGTTTAAAAAAATCTATCAGCCTGTAAGCCGGATTCTGTATCCCGATAAATCGGGATGGTTATCATTTATCTGGCCCTGCCATTACTGACAGGATCTTGCTGCCTACCCTTGATCATCGAGCGAGCCGCTCTCAGGCGATCATATACGTGACATTACAGCACACAAGGTTTACCCACTAATTGCATTACTACAAAAAGTCGTGAGCTCTTACCTCACGTTTTCACCTTTATCCAGCCTTAGGCCAGACAGTTATTTTCTGTGGCACTGTCTCTACTGTTATAATAAGTGTTACCACTGATCATAACAGCGCCCCGACGTTATCGGGGTGTGTTGCTCTTTGCTGTCCGGACTTTCCTTCCCCCTGCAAAAGCAGGAGAACGATAACCCGGCTGATAGTTTGACAAAGATAATTTTTATTTGTTTGTTAATAACCCACTTCTCCGAAGAAATATTTTTGCTTTATTATATTTAACTTTGTGAGCTAAAACACTGAATAAAAGAATCATATCAAACATATTTTAATGAAAGTATTTTATTGTTTACTTATTTTTTTGTTGACCACTCAACTTGTTTCGGCCCAATATACAAATGAACAAATTGATTCAATAAAACAATTAAGGGTTCAGGATGATTCATTAATAAGGGCGTCAAGAGCTAAAACCAATGAACTAATTGCCAATCATGATCTCAAAGGGTTGGCCAGGTATTGGTTAAAAGATTATGTACGAATTACCGGAAGTGGTAATATCACTGTTGGAAAAGATTCTTCCATAGCCCTTTGGGCAAAGTCTTTTAAAGAACAGCCAACCATTTATTATGTTCGTACCCCTACAGAAATAAACATTAGTGAAAATGGAGTGTTGGCCTGGGAAAACGGAACCTGGGTTGGCATCAACACTAAAAGTAAAGGAGGAAATTATGCTGCCATGTGGAGCAAAAATGATAATATCTGGAAATTGCAGAGTGAATTATATGTTACACTTTATTATTATCAATAACTAAATTTTGATTTTTTTAACCTTAGCTTAATTAATTTTACTATAAATGAAAATTGTATTAAAGTTTTTAGTTTGCTCTTCTCTTTTATTTCTGGCACCGGGTTCTTTTGCTCAACAGTCAAAAAAAGAAATTGCGGCATTGATGTCAAAACAGGCTCTTTTATTGATCGACAATGGGAAACCCGATTCTGCGATCATATTACTTAAAAGGGCACAGGCACTTGATCCGTCCAATATATTTTTCCCTTATGAGATTTCTTATGTATATTATACCAAAAAAGACTATCTCAGTGCAATACCAATCTTAGAAAAATTACGTACACACAAAAATGTATTCAGCAAGGTTTACCAGTTATTAGGTAACTGTTATGATAACATTAAAGAAAGAGGCAAAGCCATTCAGATATATAGCACTGGATTAAATTATTTTCCTAAATCTCCCGAATTATATCTTGAATTTGGTAATATCAGTTTATCAAAAAAAGATTACTATGAAGCACTAAGAAATTATGAGAACGGGATAGCAGCTGATCCTGAATTTCCTTCTAACTATTATTGGGCTGCCAAATTATATTGTACATCAGCTGAAAAGATCTGGGGTATGATCTACGGGGAAATATTTCTGGTACTTGAACGTGATACTAAAAGATCGGGCGAGATCAGCAAGTTACTTTATTATACCTATAAGAACCAGGTCAGGTTTTATTCTGACAGTTCAGTTTCCGTTAATTTTACCAAAACTAATCCGCTTGTCTCCGATTCAGTTGCAAAAAAAATACGTTTCGACAAAGATGTATTTGAATCCACATTGCTGAAATCTGTTGGCAATGAAAAAGCTATTACACTGGCATCATTAAGCAAAATAAGAAATAAATTCATCGATACTTACTTTACCACCGACCTCTACAAGCAATACCCAAATGTGTTGTTCGATTTTCAATATAAAACTTTTAGGGCGGGATTCAGTGTACCTTACAACTATTGGGTTTTAAGTAACGGTAATGAAGATGAATTTGCAAAATGGATAAAAGAAAACTCAGTTATTTGGGAGCGTTTTATGGATTGGTTCAGCGGCAACACAATACCTTTTGACGCCAGGTATAAATTTTTAAGAACTCAGTATAATTAATTTATTTTTTCTACTGCAAAATTCACAGCAGCGTTAACGTGTAAAGCAGTTGTATCAAAAACTGGAACAGTGCAATCTGCTGGTTTAATGATAATGGGAATTTCTGTACACCCCAATACTACTCCTTCTGCACCCTGATCAACCAATTCTTTAATGATCTGCAAAAATCGTAATTTCCTTTCCGGCAAAAAGATGCCTTTACTGAATTCGCTATAGATTGTGTCGTTAACATAATCAATTTTATTGTTGACAATTAGTTTTCGTTTAACCTGAACCGTTTTGAAATAACAGACAATTCATCATCACCCAGGTTTGTGGTTTGCTTTAATATCTCAATAAATGCTTTTACTTCTTCAGTACTAGCCGGACAACCCATATTGCCACCTTTAACTGTTCCATCGGGTTGCACTTTCCTGACCTGGGAATCAAATAACATATTACCATCTTTATCCAGTATCACCCAATAAGGTAATCCCTGGTCTTTTCCATTGTATTGATTCATCAGTTCCAATGCGCCGGGATTTTGAAGGTTTTCTTTTCCCTTACTTTCCATTACAGTTAGATGTTGGGTAACAAAATTTTTATCAAAATATTTTTTGCAGCCGGGATCATTTAATGAACTATCCATCTTATGGCACCAACCACACCATGATGCATGAAATATTAATAATACTTTTTTATTGGATGAATTGGCTTGCTGATACGTTTTTTGCATAACAGTTTCAGCCGAAGGGGTCATTTGTGCCATAGTAACATTTACAAAAAACATCCCGGAGATCAGTAGTAATGAATAGTACAGTTTCATAATAGTATTTTTATAAAATAAAAGTACAATAATTAAACTGATTTACATATTCCGTGTTTTTAAATATCCTGATTTGCGGCATTTATATTTCATTAACAAAAGGCAATAGGTTAAGGCAGTAAATTCATTTAAAAAAATATTTTAACTTAGCAAATGGTTAGTAATCCAATTTTCAGGCAAATGGCCCTCTCCTTTCCTAAAACGGTGGAGCTTCCTCATTTCGACAGGGCTTCTTTCAGGGTGAATAAAAAAATATTCTGCACACTGTTGGAAAAAGACAGGTTAGCCATGGTGAAATTATCATTGCATGATCAATCTGTATTCTGTGCTTTTGATAAATTGATCATGTACGCGGTACCGGGAAGTTGGGGAAGACAAGGTGCTACTTATATTGAACTTAAAAAAGTAAAAAAAGCCATGCTTTATGATGCAATGACTGTTGCTTATTGCATGGTTGCACAAAAAAAACAGGCAGAGTAATATTTACCTAAATGAAACTTATTACCGCATCAGTATTGTAGTACCTCATTCCCGGTGAGTAACACCATCCACATCTATGGCTTCTATTATCCAACAACGCTATGTTACTTATCACTCATGGCCGATCTTTTCATTTCCGCTGCAAGGCTTTTACCAAGGTATTTTTCAATCCAGTAATGAACAAGGTAAATGACGGGTGTGAGTATTATTGCAACAACAAATTTGTACATATAATTGCCCGTACCCGTAACCATCACCTGGTGCAAACTCCATGGATCACCCTGGCCTGTTTGAATACGTTTTCCAATGTAAAAAGCAATGAAGAGCACAATAAAACTATCTACCAATTGAGAAACTAATGTAGAGCCGGTTGCTCTTAACCATATATTTTTTTCGCCCGTCATTTTTTTTATGCGATGAAATATTAAAACATCAAGCACCTGTCCAACAAGAAATGCTACCATAGATCCGATAATGATCCACATGCCCTGCCCAAAAATTCCCCGAAATGCATTATCGGGTTTATCTATGCCATTTCCTATAGAAAAATATTCTGAAGGAGATAAATTAATAGCGCCATTAAAGATCAAAAAAGCATAAGTTATTAAACCAATAGTTAGGTACGATAAAAATTTAACCCCCCGTGTACCGTAAAATTCATTGATAATATCTGTCATAATAAACACAACCGGCCATAACAATACACCCGCTGTTAAATGAAAACTGAATGAACTGCCAAATAAATTGATATTGGCACGGTGTATGCCCAATGTATCTTCCAGTGAAAATATTTTTACCCCTATCACTTCAGCTATCAATGCACTGGATATAAAAATACCGCCCAATAAGATAAAAAGTTTTGTGCTTTTGTCTTTAAGAATAGTATGAATCATAGTGCTATTTAAAAAAGAAATGAAAGTAAACCTGGCAACAAAACATTACCACGTTAAAGATAATCATCCATTTTGGTATTTTTGTTTTCACTTTAAATGAAGTAAAAATAAATAAGGTCAATAAAAAAAACAGGTTTACAATGATGGCGCCATAACCCAAAATTACCAATGTACTTTCCAGCCAGGGTAATTGTATCACCTGTTCGTTACTCCCTTCATGTTTATTATGCATTTCGATATACCAGAAAATTACAGAAAGCAAAAAGCATAAATTACAAATGACCGCAAATTTTGAAAAAAAACGCATCGGAATTTATATGTTGAATGTTAAATATTGAAGAATCCAAATACTTAAGTTTATACACTAATTTGCAAGTTTTATTTTATCATTTATCATTTATCATTTATCCATTCTTACCACTGAGCATCGGTACAAAAGAAAAATTTTCAAACGCTTCTTCCATTATACTGCCGTCTGCATTTTTTGTAATTCGCAACATCCGCTGGTGTTCATCTTCATTAAGAGGTATTATCATTTTACCCCCTGTCTTTAATTGATCGATCAATTTGGGCGGAATAAGTGGTGCTGCTGCCGTAATGATCACTTTGTCAAATGGTGCATAGGTTGGTAATCCTTCAAAACCGTCGCCATAAAAAAATTTTAGATTAGGATATTTCGATCTGAATATGAACTGCTTTGTTTTTTCAAATAATAATTTTTGCCGTTCAATGGTAAAAACCTTAGCCCCCATTTCTGCCAGTACTGATGCCTGGTAAATGCTGCCTGTGCCGATCTCCAGTATCTTATCATTTGGTTTTACATCCAATAGCTGGGTTTGGTAAGCCACAGTATAAGGCTGTGATATCGTTTGTCCTTCACTGATAGGAAATGCACGGTCCTCGTAAGCAATTTCATCAAGGGCGCTATCTAAAAAATAATGCCTGGGAATATTGTTCATTGCTTCCAGCACTTTATCATCTGTAATGCCCTTTGATATAAGCGTATCAATCAGTTTTTTTCGTAATCCCTTATGCCGATATGTATCTTCGTATTTTCTCATAATGCTTTCAATTGATGATCACAACAGGTCAAGGCAGTCAGGCACTTATTCTCTCTTATTGTAACCCCATTTCACCAATTATTCTTTTGATTTTTCCCCCCAACTGTTCATCAACAATTTCAAACTCAGCCGCAGTATTCAATGTTGCATTCACACTAAAATAAAATTTTATCTTGGGTTCGGTGCCGCTTGGCCTGGCAGAAATTGAAGTACCGTCTGCCAAAATAAATTGCAACACATTACTTTTGGGCAGATCCATCGTCCAGCTTTCTCCATTGATCAAATTTTTACCTTTTTGCAATTCATAATCCAATAATTGGGTAACGGCAGCGCCATCAATGGTAACCGGTGGGTTTTTTCTATAACCTTCCATCATTGCTGCAATTTCTTTTGCACCATTCATTCCTTTTTTTGTGATGCTGACAAGGCTTTCTTTATACAAACCATATTGCATATACAGATCAATCAGTTTGTCGTAGAGGCTACGTCCTTTATTTTTTTCATAAGCAGCCATTTCGCAACTTAATGCTACAGCACTGACGCCATCCTTATCACGTATCTTATCACCGATCATTAACCCAAAACTTTCTTCACCGCCAATGATATAATTTTCTTTCAATTCTTTTTCCCTGATCAGTTTTGAGATCCATTTAAAACCGGTAAGTACATTGTAACAGGCTACACCATTAGCTTTGGCAATGGTATCGATCATGTTGGTGGTTACAATTGTTTTAATAACCATATCATTTGGTGCAGCAATTCCTTTTGCTTTGCGGGCTTCAATCATATAATTAAAAGCCAATACTGCTGTCTGGTTTCCATTCAACAACACCCATTCGCCTTTGTGATCTTTAACGCCAATGGCTACACGATCTGCATCAGGGTCAGTACCCAATAAAATATCCGCATCCAAAGCCTTTGCCTGTGCTAATCCAATGCTCATGGCTTCTGTTTCTTCAGGATTTGGATAGATCACCGTTGGAAAATTTCCATCGGGCGTACTTTGTTCTTTTACAATATGTACATTATCAAATCCAAATTTTGCAAGAGCGGGTGGCACCAATAAAATTCCGGTTCCATGTATAGGCGTATAAACAATTTTAAGATCGTGTTGCAATGCACAGATATCCGGGTAGATGCTCAGCCCTTTAACCATATCAAGATATTCATTGTCTATATCTGCACCAACACTGATGATATTTGAATCACCGCCTGACCATTTTACATCATCCACACTATTGATCTTCTCAACTTCTGCAATTACATTCTTATCATGCGGCGGTACCATTTGTGCACCATCATCCCAGTAAGCTTTATAACCGTTATATTCTTTTGGATTATGACTGGCAGTACAAACCACGCCGCCCTTACATCCCATTTTACGAATGGTAAAACTCAGTTCGGGTGTAGGCCGCAGGGCTTCAAATAAATATACTTTTATTCCGTTTGCTCCAAAAACATTGGCAGTCATCTCGGCAAAGATCCGGCTGTTATTCCTGCAATCGTGTGCAATAGCCACACTGATATCATTTCCAAAACATTGTTTCAAATAATTGGCATAACCCTGTGTGGCCATACCCACGGTATATTTATTCATGCGGTTGGTGCCAATGCCCATAATGCCACGTAGGCCGCCTGTGCCAAATTCCAGGTTCTTATAAAATGCGTCTTCAAGTTCTGCAGGATTTTCTTTTTGCAACCTGGTGATCTCGTCCTTAACCGGCTGTTCATAATTCCCATTAAGCCAATGGCTGATCTTTTGTAAAGTGCCTGCTTCCATAATTGCATTGTTTATATCTCAAAAATAATTGTTTAATGTATCTTTATAATAAGAATCAGCAACTTTATTTATATGACTTTTAGTTTTATCAATTTACAGAGAAACACAACAATAAAGCGAAGAATAATTTTTACTACCTTATTTCTTCTTATGCTTTCGCTTGGCCTGTGTGCACAAACAATTGTAAAAACAAATATCATTGCTCAAAACATCAGTATTCACCCTGTAAAAACAAATTTTTATAAGCCTTTTGATTTCCCCTTATCCAAAACAATCGATTATTCCAATTTTCCACTGACTGCAGGCCAGATCTTACGCCGCGAAAGTGGGATCAGGGGATACAACCGAATGTATAATTTAATTACCAACAAAAACAAAAATGGATTTGTAGGTAATTTTTTAGGTCTTCAGCACATCCAAAATCCACATGCTGATCCACGCTTTTGATCATTCCAAAATAATAAATCTTTAAAAAAACAATTTTCGTAAATGAATAAGCACCTTTAGGGCTATTTTTGTTTTTTATGTACCAAACTGTAGAATATAAATCGGCTTTTGTTGCGTCGCTCACAGAGCCCTGTTGGCACACTTGTACTGTTAAAGCATTATTGAGCTTTTTTATCAGCATCCTGTTAAGTACATCATCTCTTGCTCAGGATTCAGCAATTTTCAAATCACCAAATCTTCAAACCTTGCTTACCGGCAGGCAGGTCACCAAATTACCAAATCAACTAACAAAAAAACAGGTTGCCAACCGTGTAAAAATAATAGCCGGTGTAAATATTATTGGCTACGGTGCTGCAATGGCCGCACTTTATTCGGCCTGGTATTCAAATTACCCGCAAAGCAAATTCCATGTTTTTAATGATTTAGGCGAATGGAAAGGCATTGATAAAATTGGCCATGCCTATAGTGTATATGCCGAAAGCAAAGCCAGCATGGAACTGTGGCGGTGGACGGGCATTGAAAGAAAAAAAAGGATCTGGCTCGGTGGCCTCAGTGGTGCTTTTTATCATACATTAATTGAAGTACTTGATGGCTTTAGTGCAGGTTGGGGATGGAGCTGGGGAGATATTGGTGCTAATTTCATTGGCAGCGGCATGTTTGTTGCACAGGAACTGGCCTGGGATGAACAACGTATCCAGTTTAAATTTTCTTTTCACAGGGTAACCTATCCTGATGCATCTTTAAACAAACAAAGTGATAAAATATTTGGAAAAAGTACAGCTGAACGTTTTTTAAAAGATTATAACGGTCAAACCTACTGGCTAAGTTTTAATCTGAGATCTTTCTTCCCAAAGTCTAAAATACCTGCATGGTTACAAATATCAATCGGCTCCGGCGCCGAAGGTATGTTTGGTGCCAATGAAAATATTGGAAAAGATGCCAATGGTAATATAATATTTTCCCGTCCCGATATAAAACGATACCGGCAATGGTACCTGTCACCCGATATTGATTTTACTAAAATAAAAACAAAACACAAGGGCCTGAAACTGCTGTTTAGCCTTGTAAATGTTGTTAAATTTCCATTCCCTTCAGTAGAATTTTCAAATGGCCAATTCAAATTCAACGCCATCGGTTTTTAACTTTGGCAAAGTTCTAAAACTTTGCCAAAGTTTGCGCCCGTTGCTTACCTTAGCAGTATAATACCTGATCATGCATATTGTTCCGCAATTATTATTTGTAGCCCTTCTTGTATTTGCTACTTGGCTTTTTTCGAAAAACATATTGCAGATACGCCGTAATATTTTATTGGGAAAAGACGAGGACCTGAGTGGCAATAGTAAATTACGCTGGAAAAATTTATTATTACTGGCATTCGGCCAAAAAAAAATGTTTAGGAATCCTTTGGTGGCGGTGATGCATTTTGTTATTTATGCAGGGTTCATTATCATCAATATTGAAGTATTGGAAATTGTGCTGGATGGTATACTGGGTACACATCGTTTGTTTCTTCCTTACGCCGGCAGTTTATATACTTTCCTGATCAACTTTTTTGAGGTACTGGCCATTGGCGTTACTGCTGTTTGTATCATTTTTTTAGCAAGAAGAAATATCATTAAACTAAAAAGATTTATCAGTAAAGACCTTAATGGGTGGCCCAGCAGTGATGCCAATTATATTTTAATTACAGAAATAATTTTAATGACATTGTTCATCAGTATGAACAGCATTGACAGGACATTACAATTGCAAGGAGCCGAACACTATCATACCACAGGAAATTTTATTTTTTCCGGAATGCTTGCTCCCCTGTTTAACGGATTTTCGCCCAACACATTGATCATTATTGAAAGGAGTTGCTGGTGGTTGCATATCATCGGCATTTTTGCTTTTTTAAATTATCTGCCTTACAGCAAACATCTCCACATTATGCTGGCATTTCCAAATGCGTATTATGCAAGACTTGAATTACCGGGCAAAATGGAAAACATGAAGAGCATACAAAATGAAGTATTGTATGCCATGCAGCCCGAACTGGCCCCTTCCGGAGAAGCTGCTCCGCAAAAATTTGGCGCCAAAGATGTGTTTGATCTTAGCTGGAAAAGTTTATTGGATGCCTATAGTTGTACAGAATGCGGAAGATGCAGCGCTGCCTGCCCCGCTAACCAGACAGGTAAATTATTAAGCCCCCGTAAAATAATGATGGATACCCGTGACCGCTTGGAAACTGTTGGAAAAAATATTAATGCCAATG
>JAYVUE010000174.1:0-7110 GCA_043788195.1 Chitinophagaceae bacterium | reverse complement strand
CCCAAACATAATGGAAGCCAAAAAAATATTGATTGATGCAAATAATTTAATGCTTCCTGTCATACCAGGATTGTTCATATGAATCAACAGGAAGTAACCAGCCATTATGAGTTGTGCTGGCCATTTACCAAAACCACCCATCAGCCGCTGAAATACAAAACCACGAAACAGGAACTCTTCAGCTATTGCCAATGCTATAAATAAACCTGCTGCAGATAGAAGCGGCATAATCTCCGCCGATGAAGTTTGCCAGCTTACCCATCCACCCAGGTATAAAAACAATGCAGGAAACAACATTAATGCTGCCCCTATGCCTGAACCTGTGAGGAAATGCTTAAACCAACGGTAATTAATAACACCTGTTAATTCCTTAAAAGGCCTTTTTCTTATTAACTGACAAATCCATGATGCAGCTACCACAATCAATGCCTGGTGGGCTATGGTGATTTCCCATTTGTATGCCTGAGACAGGAATATGAATGGCACTGTGATTAAAGCTAATACTCCAAAAAAAATAGCTACCCACCAAATATTGCGAACTTGTCCGGAGTTATTTAAAAATAATTTCATTTTTATAGTTAACAGGTTTATTATTATTCAGGAAGGCTAAAAGTATATAAAGGGAAATATTCTAACTATTCATCTATGCAAAGGAGGTTAAAATGTCTGCGAAATGAGGATCTTATGCTGCCAAATAATCGAAGAATAATAACCTGGTTTTGCTGAGTTGGAAGAACTGGTTTATTATTTCCTAAGGCCATTTATAACGGTCACGTCTATTGAAATTTTGGCAGTCTTTAATGCCGATTTATTATTTTATTATTGGTTTTATACTTTTTCCTAAAAACTCTCTTCAATCAATTCTTTATTTACCATCATCCCTGCAACTGTGCCCATTGAAACTGAGTTGGCAACTGTACGCAATCGGGTGGTATTATCGCCGCAGGCGAATACAGCATGTACATTTGTCTTTTGTGCAGGATCAACTTTAATATAGCCGTCGTCATTTAGCTGGCAGCCCAATAAATGAGGAATTGAGCTATGCTGTATAAATGCTGGTCTGGCGTAAATAGCTTTTACAGCTGCCGTCCCGCCATCTTTAAAAAGTATCTGTTGCACGTATCCATTTTGATGTTGCAGTTCTTCAATTTCATCTTCAACTATGGCAATATTATGTTGCTGAAGTTTTGTCGTTTGTTCGGCTGTTAAAGTCGAAGGGCCATTAGTGTAGAGTGTTAAATCTTTTGTCCAGTTTGAAATGAGGGCAGAAAATTCAAAGGCATAATTTCCATTGCCCAGAATTCCTGTTGGCAGATATTTTACTTCGTAACCATGGCAATAAGGGCAGTGCAGTACAGATATTCCCCAGCTTTCGGCAAAGCCTGGTATATCGGGTATTATATCTTTTATTCCGGTAGCAAATATTATTTTCCTTGCAGTAAATACTTTACCAGTATTAATGTGAATTTCAAAACCGGTATTCGTTTTTACTCCATTTGTTGCGAGGCCATTGAAAAATTGTACGGTGTTATATTGTTCAAGCTGCTGTTTCGCTAATGAAGCTATCTCTTTTGGTGTCTTACCATCCTGAGTTAAAAAATTATGCGAATGTGGTGTTTGTCTGTTGCAGGGTTTGCCGCTGTCAATAATCAATACGTTCCTGAGTGCCCTGCCGAGTGCCATTGCGGCGGCAAGCCCGGAATAACTTCCACCTATTATGATTACATCGAATTGTTGATTGTCTTTCATTTGATTAATTCTTGAAAAAGCTTTTAGTTTAAAAGGAAAAATGATAGCTGCACCGGCGATACCTGCCTGTTGAATAAATTTTCTTCTTGATGTGGCAGTTGCGTCCATTATTTTAGTTTGCTATACATTTTTTGTAATCTTTAAAAATAGTTTTCACAGGTATTCGATTTTATGGTTGCTATTCAGGCTTATTTTTTATTCATGGAAGAAATCTTACGAAAAATTGAATCCAGTACCGGCATGCCTATAAATACCATCCAGGGAACCAGCGTTACGGTTAGAACAAAAGTTTTCCCGTAAAGCGGTAAGGAAACAAGGGATTGTCCAAACAAGAAAAGAAACAATGTAATGGATGGATAAATGACCAGCCAGATTTTCAGGGCTGCAATAAATTTGAATTTCGGTTTCATGCTTTAGAAATTATATTTTGACAATTAATTTTATTGTGCAAAGCTAATTTCTGCAGCAGCCGTTATGGTAGGACGATGATGAAGTTGGATAGGACTTATTGGAAATTCTTTCTGAAAGCCTCGGGGGAATAGGTGGTATGCTTTTTAAAGAACCTGATAAAGTAAGAAATGTCTTCATAGCCCAGGTGGTCGGCTATATCTTTAATCTGATTGGGAGTTGCCAGCAAGTATCGCTTAGCTTCTAATAAAACCTGATCGTTTATGAGTTCAGAAGCAGGTTTACCAACAGTTGCTTTGGTAATTGCATTAAGCTGGTAAATAGAAAGGTTGAGCAAATCAGCGTATTGAGAAACCTGTTTATGAGTTGTTATATGAGTTGAAGTCAGTTCCATAAATTCTTCAAAGCGTTCCAGAGTATAGGTATTACTTGTTTTTTCATTACCATCAGGGTTTCTGCTTTGCCTTATAAATTCTATAAAGAAAATCTCAAGGTCTGCTTTTATCACTTCAATATATCCTTCCTGCTTTAAGTTGTATTCATTGAAAATATTTGCCAGCACATCCTGAATTTTTTTAAACTTTTCTGTTTCAAATGCACAAAAGTTTTTATTACCGGCTTTAATCAATCGCTGATTTGCCAGTTTATCTTTTGGATGATAAAATGCCGTGTCAAACTCTACAAGAAATCCGGTAGAGCCTGCTTTTAATTTAAGTTGATGCACCTGGCCCGGCCGAAGGATGTATATTGAATTGTTCTGAATTTCATGGTCTGTAAAATCTATTTCATGATTGCCTTCCCCATTTTGCAGGGCAAGGATAAAGAAGAAATCATGCCTGTGAAGATCGTGCATCAAATCCTTACCATCGAGTATGTCGGCAATAGCCCGGATTTTGAACCTGCCGGAAAAAACGGGTTCATTTTGAAGGGTGATATGCCTTACAGGAATTTTTTTCATTAACTGTATTAAAACATTGAAACTAAAATTATCAAATTTTAAAAGTTTTTTACATTTTCATAAAACTACAAAAACCAAAGTGTTTCTTTCCCAAAATCCGGCAGCTTATCGTACCTGAAATAAGGAAACATTTCTGCCACCATTTCGGGGTAAGCTAAAGTAACCGGCAGGTTCTGCTGGCTTACACTTTTCCAGTACATGCGGCTAAACTGGTACACTTCATCAATCAACTGATTTACCAGCTCTTTGTCTTCCAGCATTTCAAGATGTGTAGATGTAAGTTTAATCTTGACAGGGAAGTGATACTCTTTTGCTGTGGGTTTGGAAGTTTCGTCGTAGCGGGTATTATTGAATAACAAATATTCTCTTTCTGCGACTCTTATATAAGTGCCGCTATAAGGCATTAACCCTTCTGAAGCTGTATCAAAAGCCAGCAGTTCTTTGCTGGCAGTTTTATTGATGGTGACTACAATAACCGGAATTTGCAGATTGAGTTTATTGTACAGTGTATCTAATATCGGTTTGAGTTCTCTTTGGCTTATTAATTTATAGAAGTGTATTATTAAACGGGTTGCCTTTTTATTAACTTTTAAAAACTCCTGCACTGCTTCCCTAATGGAACCTGCAAGGCTGACGGTATCGGCACTGCCAAAACAGTCGAACCCTTTAAACTCCCCCTTGTTATCAAAGCAAAATGCAGATGCCAGGTATCTTGACTTTTGTGTATGTGAATGAAAAGCACCAATACCAACAATTAGTTCATTATTGGCTTCTCTTGTTAACCGCCAGGGCACACCACCCAATTTGGCGAGCATGGCAATTTGTATGTTTGGTAAAAAATAGTTGAATGCATCTTTAGAAATGTTTTCTTTAAAAATTACCTGCGATAAATAACGGTAAGTGAGCAGCATTTCTTTCATGCGGTAATAAACCCTTCTCCTTTCATAATTGACTTCATACTTTGCTACCGGACTGATATAAATTACGAGGTATTTTGTTTCGGGTAACTGCACCCTATCTTTTAACTGTTCATACACCGTTTGCACAGCCATATCAATATTATCAAAAACAATATCGAGGCTTTCTTCAAAGGAAAAAGTCTGATGAATGAACTCCTGCATATTTGGATGATACTTATAGCCTTTTAGGAAATAAGATTTCAGCTTTTCCATTAAAGGCTTATCGGCAGCCTGGTAAATGAAAAAGAATTTTACATTATTGGGTGGCGGCACTGGCTTGCAGGGGCCGAATTTTTTTAAATCAAATTTTGGTTCTTTGCCTGTGCTTTTGCCAAACTGCAGCAGGTTGGAAGAGCCTGCAATCATCTGAATGCCGTCTTCACCAATTTTATAAAAGCCTTCTCCATTGATTGGTATTATTTTTTTAAACGCTTCTGTGTTCAGGCTGGTATTGTAAAATCCCGTGAGTGCTTTGTGATAGGCAGGATAACGATTGGATAAATCCGGTAAATCAAATGCAATATTTAACTGCGGTTTTAATTTATTACTCAGCACCGGGTACACTTTGTCTAAGTTGAGCTTGTGCTCATCAGGCAGCTTATTCCACTTATACAATACGCCGTTACAGTTCATCCAGTTAAAATTGGTTGTATCAAACCCTACCATTTCTTTTACTGACTGCTTAAATACTTTGGTGCGGCCATCGTAAGAAAATACCAGTACCGGACCATTGCTAATATTATTATGCTGCACTTTTAAGGTGAACTGATTGTAAACATTGAATTTTGCATTCTTATTTCCTGCATCAAGCTGCCACACTTCCACTTCCTTTATAAAGTTGCGGTGCATAATATCCGCCACGCCATTGCGGAAATAATTAAAAATTAAATGGCGGTAATAGTGTGCGGCAAATTCGGTATGTATAGTAAGGTCAACATCCAGTATTAAAGCTCCTTCCTGTGGTTCTTTAAAATCTGTGTAGAGCCATTGTGTATCTGCCTGTTCCAATTTCGACATTTTGCCATCAAGCAAGCCTGTCATAACATCATCAATATAACAGGGGCAATATTCTTCTTTGTATTCCTTGTAAAACGGAAAGGTTACCTGCTGCACAGGTGGTGTAAAAGGGATGATATTTAGGATTAGGTTTTGCTGCATCAGGCATTATTTTCTTTATTAATTATAAGAGAATAAATAACGTTAGCAGTAGCCGAGATTTCCTCGGAAAGCCAAAAGGATTCATTATTATATATTACTTCAATGTTTACATTGCCCACCGGGGAAATGTAAAATATGATGTCGCTATTATGATTTTTTTTTGCCATAGTTAAAATGTAATTTTCGCTTTATATAATATGTCCTTTAAATTCAAAATGCCGCTTTCAATAGAAGTATTATCAATCAAAAATTCAATTACTCAAATTCTATCTTTCCATATTTAAAGAAGCCCACCAACACCTTTAAATTTCTCTATAAACGATACTAACTTTTGAAAAACACTTTGTTTCTTCGTTAAATAGAGTGGATTTAAAGGGCTCATTTTCGGTAAAATAGCATTTAATTCCGTTCCATTTTCACTAGCATATTCTCGTTTTAAAGAAGCTGTTATATATCGCTTTGCTTCTTCTTCATTTAAATTTTCTTCGGCAATTAGTTCTAATGCTTCCGCTTTCTGCTTGCTTTGAGCGTATGCAAAGAATGAATCTATAACGTTCGCTTTATCTTGAAGTTTATCAAGTTCAGTCTCATTGATGAAATCAACTACTAAACTTTCTTTTGCCCTGTTCCCAACACTTGCACGAATAACCCTGCGTATTTCCGCAATTAAAGTTTCTTTGTCTTTAGTTTTCTTGTTATGCTCAAAGATTAATTCAAGAATGTAATCAAGGTTTATTTCTTGTGATTTTAGTAAATCAATTTCAAACACTACATCATCCCAGTCTATTGTAGATTCTTCTGATGCTGCCCCACTTTTCTCCCGTCTTAACCAGTCACGAATATCATTATAAGTAGAACGATAATCCTGAACAGTCCGCTCTTTCAGCAGTTCAATCTTTTGCATGGAAGCTATATCATCATCTGATACAAAATGAGCATTTTTAAATGCTTCAATAGCGTCAGCATCATTTGTATCTATTGTTTGAAAAGACTTGAGGTTGTTAAACTCATCGTAATTCTGCAATACGTTTTCTACCCGTAAGTACTCCCCAAATAGTTTTGCAAATTCTTTTTTGTCCTTTTCAGTTACAATCGCATCGGGATTAGGAAACTTTTCATTTAACTCTTTTACGACTTCAACATAACCTCTCCTCGCTTCACCTGTAACAATATCAGTAAAGCCCTCTAAATATTCTTTGTAGCTCTTTTCCAGCACCACATTTTTTGTGTTGCTGTCTCCAAACAGCGTAATAGCATCAATAGTTGCTTTTTCTAAATCTCTGAATGTAACAATATTGCCAAAAGTTTTTGTAGCATCATAAATACGATTTGTTCGTGAAAAGGCTTGTATTAAACCGTGATAACGCAAATTCTTGTCAACAAATAATGTATTAAGTGTAGGGGCATCAAAACCGGTTAGAAACATTCCAACTACAATTATTAGGTCAACCTCTTTATTCTTTACACGTTTTGCAAGGTCACGATAATAATTCTGAAACTCATTACTGTCAACGCCATAACTGGTTTTAAATATTGCATTATAATCATTGATTGCTTTAGTTAAAAACTCTTTGGCACTTGTGTCCATTGCAGACGGTTCAAATGTCTCGTCAACTATTTCACCTATTGCACTCTGCTCTTCATTGGCAGCGAAGGAAAAAATGGTAGCAATTTTTAAGGGCTTATCACTTTCCTTTTGTAACTTATTTAGTTCTTCGTAATAACATTTGGCAGCATCTACACTACTTACCGCAAACATGGCATTAAAGCCTTTGTTGCTTCCTTGATTTCTATGGGTTTTAACCTTGAAATTCTGTAAAATGTAATGAGAAACTTCCTTGATACGTTCAGGATGAAGCAACGCTTTTTTGTTTTCCG
>JAYVUE010000173.1:0-12359 GCA_043788195.1 Chitinophagaceae bacterium | reverse complement strand
ACCATGAGGGATGGTGTAAAATTATATACAGTCATCTATATGCCTAAAGATGAATCACAGGCATATCCTTTTTTAATGGAACGTACCCCCTATTCAGCAGGGCCTTATGGTAACGACAAATACCCCCGTGAAGTAGGTCCAAATGAAGCCCTGATGAAAGAAAAATACATTTTTGTAAACCAGGATGTACGTGGCCGTTATATGAGTGAGGGCATTAACCTGGAAGTAACACCTTATTTAAAAGATAAAAAAAGCAAGGTTGATGTTGATGAAAGCAGCGATACTTACGATACAGTTGACTGGTTGCTTAAAAATATTAAAAATAATAACGGGCGGGTAGGCCTGGCCGGTATTTCATATCCCGGCTTTTATGCAACAGCCTGTTTACCCGGTGCCCACCCCGCAATAAAAGCAGTAAGCCCTCAGGCGCCTGTTTCTGATGAGTTTATTGGTGATGACGCCAATCATAATGGCGCTTTTTTTCTGTTGGACAATTTTAATTTTATGAAGTTCTTCGATATGGAAAGAAATGGGCCGGTTAAATCTTATGGTAAGCCTGTTTTTATGGCCAATCCAAAAGATGCTTACCAGTTCTTCTTAAAAATGGGTTCGTTGAAGAATACCAATTCAGCTAAATATTTTAATAATAAAAGTGTGATCTGGAACCAATACCTTCAGCACGATACCTATGATGCTTACTGGAAAGCAAGAAATATAAGGCAGCATTTAAGTAATATCAATATCCCAACCCTGTTGGTTGGCGGATGGTTTGATGCCGAAGATTTGTTTGGCGCTTTACATACTTATGAAGCCATAGAAAACCAAAGTCCGCTAAATAACAACCGCCTTGTAATGGGCCCATGGACGCATGGTGCATGGGCATCTGATGAGTGGATGAAATTTGCCACACACGAATTTGGTACTAACACAAGTAAATATTTCCAGGATTCATTGGAAACAACTTTCTTCAATTATTATTTAAAAGATAAAGGCAATTTTAATGCTGCCGAAGCTACCGTATTTGAAACAGGCAGTAACATTTGGAAAAATTATGCCGTCTGGCCACCAAAAAATTCAAACAAGGTAAATTATTATTTTAGTGAAAATAATAAACTCTCCGCCCAAAGATCAACAGTTATAAAAAGTTTTAATGAATACCAGAGTGATCCCGGCAAGCCAGTGCCATATACCAATGGAACTTTTAGCTGGCGTAACAATGAATACATGGCAGAAGACCAGCGCTTTGCTTCTTTAAGACCGGATGTAGTTGTTTTTGAAACAGATGAATTAACAGAAGATATAACACTTGCCGGACGAATAAATGCCGATCTGTTTGTCAGCACTTCAGGCACCGATGCAGATTTTATTGTAAAACTGATCGATGTTTTACCGGATAATGAGCCCAATATAAAAAGCGCACCAAGGGGTTTTCAAATGGCAGGCTTACAAAGATTGGTAAGGGCCGAAGTGATGCGGGGGAAATTCAGAAATAATTTTGAAAAGCCCCAAGCTTTTGTTCCCAATAAAATAAGTGAAGTAAAATTCGACCTGAATGATGTGGCACATACTTTTAAAAAAGGACATAAAATAATGGTGCAGGTACAAAGCAGCTGGTTTCCGTTGGTTGATAGAAATCCACAAAAATTTATGCGTATTCCCGATGCCAATGAAAATGATTTTCAAAAAGCAACTATTCGCATTTATCATGATGCGGTAAACGCAAGCAGAATAAGCTTACCCGTTATTAAATAATATTATGAGAACAAACGCCTTTATTTTCCTGTTGGTCACAGGTTTTACTGCCCAATCACAAATTAATATTGTGCCAATGCCCGCTACTGTTACAATGGGTAAAGGATCTTTCGATCTTAACAGGAATACAGTAATTGTATTGGAAGGAAGCGGATTGGAAAAGTCAGCTTCTTTCTTTAATATTTATTTGCAAAAATATTTTGGCTATAAATTAAAAATTGTCAATAAATATTCAGGCACCAACTCAATCACTTTAAATTATGAAAGACTGGATGTTGAAATTCCTGGCGCTTATAATTTAAATATTGACAATAAAGGAATTTACATTGCAGGCGACAATGAGGCCGGTGTTTTTTATGGCATTCAAACACTTATTCAGCTACTTCCATTAGGTAATCACCCACTGGGATCTGCGGACAAACTAACCATTCCATATATATCCGTCAATGACTACCCCAGGTTTCAATACCGCGGTATGCATTTAGATGTTGGCCGTCATTTATTTCCGGTTGATTTTATTAAAAAATATATTGATTACCTCGCCTATCATAAGTTCAATAACTTTCACTGGCACCTTACCGAAGACCAGGGCTGGAGGATAGAAATAAAAAAATATCCTTTACTAACCACAGCGGGTAGCTGCAGAAACCGGACGTTAATAGGCAGGTATGGAAGCAATAAATATGACAGTACAAAATATTGCGGTTATTATACACAG
Organism: Chitinophagaceae bacterium; assembly: GCA_043788195.1. Classification (GTDB taxonomy): domain Bacteria; phylum Bacteroidota; class Bacteroidia; order Chitinophagales; family Chitinophagaceae; genus Ferruginibacter. Next base: position 9,889 of record JAYVUE010000173.1, on the reverse strand, counting down.
GAACAAATAAAAGAGATCGTAAAATATGCTGCCGGCCGTTATATCAATATCATTCCCGAAATTGAAATGCCCGGCCATAGTACAGCTGCCCTAGCCAGCTACCCTTACCTCGGTTGCACAAAAGGCCCTTACAAAGTAATGGATACCTGGGGCGTACTGGAAGATGTGTATTGTGCAGGCAATGATTCTACATTTACTTTTTTACAAAATGTTTTGGATGAAGTGTTGCAATTATTCCCTTCAAAGTACATACATATTGGTGGGGATGAATGCCCGAAAGAAAGATGGAAATTATGCCCGCTTTGTCAAAAGAGAATTAAAGACCTGGGGCTGAAAGATGAATATGCTTTGCAGAGTTATTTTATTAACCGCATTGAAAAATACCTGAACAGTAAGGGCAGAAAGATCATTGGCTGGGATGAAATATTAGAAGGCGGTCTTGCCCCAAACGCCACCGTTATGAGCTGGCGTGGCGAAGAAGGTGGTATTGAAGCCGCCAAACAAAATCATGATGTGATAATGACACCCGGCAGTTATTGTTATATAGATCATTCACAATCAAAAAATGAAGATAGTATTACCATTGGCGGCTATTTGCCATTGGAAAAAGTATATAGTTACGAACCGATCCCTGCCTCATTAAATACAACACAGGCCAAACATGTATTGGGTGCACAAGGCAATGTGTGGACCGAATATATGGATAATACTGCCAAAGTAGAATACATGATCTTTCCGCGTATGAGTGCATTAAGTGAAGTGTTGTGGACCCCAAAAGAAAAAAAAAATTATGCAGATTTTGAAAGACGCTTACCCGAAATATTTAACCGGTACCAAAATTGGGGGGCAAATTATAGTAAGGCGTATTATGACCTCTCAGCAAATGTACTACCCATTGATAATGGCGATGGTATTATCTGGAAATTAGAAAGTAAAGATCCAACTGATAATATTTGTATCTCGGCTGTCAGCGGCTCAAATGATGAGTTCATTAAAAGAACGCCCGCCATATTTGCTGTAAAAAGAAACGCACAGTTAAAAGCAACGATCTGCAAAGAGGGTCAGGCGAAGACATATATAACACAAAATTTTTCTTTTAATAAAGCTACAGGCAAAAAAATAACATTAGCACAACCACCACATAAAAGTTACACGGGCGACGGCGCTTTTACCCTGGTTAATTCGGTTCAAAATGAAAAAGGCCTGGCCAAATCAAATGAATTTTTAGGTTTTTTAGGCACTGACCTGGATGCCACCATTGACCTGGGAACAACAACCAATGTTTCAAAAATAGTGATACATACGCTTGATCTAAATGGCAGCTGGATCTATCTGCCAAAAGAAATTGAAGTTTCGTTTATCCCTTACATTGATACAACTATAATTACAAATCACATGGCTGTTGAAACTATCACATTGAAAGTGAAAGATGAAAATAATCTGCAAATAATAACTTTACCTGAACCAAAAACCTGCCGTTATATCAGGGTGCTGGTAAAAAATTTTGGTATCATCCCATCCGGTAAGCCTGGTGCAGACAACCCTGCATGGCTATTTGTTGATGAGATAGAAGTGGAATAGAAAAGTTGCCTGAACCATGATTTTTTTGATTTACCCGATCAATATGATATGATTCAATGATCAGCCAGATCATATTAATCAAAAAAACTCTTGCAGAGACCAGACTTCTACTTATGCAGCTATGGAAGTATTTGTAAGGCAGGAGTTTTACTATAGATCAGGCTGCATAATGCAACTATAAAGCATCATTTTTAGATTAGTAAAATTTATTTATCTTCACTACTCCTTTACATACTAATTTCTTGCAATGAGAAGAACATTACTACTTAGCCTATTGTTTTTAATTTTTTTGTTTATAACAAAGCTATCAGCCCAATCCTGTTTTAATGTTTATGCTGGCAATGATACTACCATATCCTGTCTGCAACCTTGTCTGGATTTAAAAGCGAGGGTGCCTGATATACAAACAACAGATGATTACCAGGTTGTTCAAATACCATATACTCCTTATCCATTTACTAATCCTACAGGTGTAGTATTTAATCCTACTTATATAGATGATCGTTATTCTGATGTGATCAAACTCCCTTTTACATTTTGCTTTTATGGCCAAACGTATGCCTCTTGTGTAGTAGGTACCAATGGTATTTTAACTTTTGATACCACTAATAAAAATACTTATAATGCATACATTATTGACAGGCCAATATTCTATGCCGGTGGAACTCCAAATAATGCAGGTCCCTATTATCCTCCGGCTTCAATAATGGGGCCCTATCATGATATTGATCCAGAAAATGGCGATCAACCGTACAATAAGAAAATGGAGTATATCATTGATGGTACTGCTCCATGCAGGAAATTTATTCTTAATTTTTACCGGATACCATACTATGGTTGTAATGATAGTACCAATGTAACAACTCAGCAAATGGTATTATATGAAGGAACAGGTATCATCGATATTTTTATTGAAAACAAACCTATTGCATGTGCCGGCAGTACAAATGGAGGTAATGCAATATTAGGGCTGCAAAACTGGACCAGGGATAAACAAGTTTCACCCGCTGGACGGAATTTTGCTGTCTGGAGTTCTGTCCGTGAAGCCTGGCGTTTTGTTCCAAACGGTGGAACTTCACTGCTAGACAGTGTTGTTCTTTATAAAAATGGAATAAGGGTTACCAGGGGTACAACAATTAATTTGGGAAACGGCGAACTGGAAGCAACTTTTTCACCTGTATGTCAACCCGAAGACAGTATGAGCTATGTGGTAAAAGCTTTTTATCAGCAATGCGATAACCCTGCAGTTGAAACAGAAGGTTCGGACACCATGATAGTTTACAAAACGTTGAACCCAATTATAACAACCCTTACCAATGCGCTTTGCAATGGCGGCCTTGGTACAATTACTGTAACATCACCACTTGGAGCTAATGTTGAATATTCAATTGATGGTGGTGTAAGCTGGCAACTCTCCCCGGTATTTAATGTGCTGGCCGGTAATTACACTATCCAGGCAAGAGTGCTTGCTTCTTTATGTGGGGGATCTGCAAACGTAGTTATTACTGAACCCCCATTGCTGACTGCTGTTACACTGGCTACTGTTGCAACCTGTGTTGGCAATGATGGCAGCATTGATATTACAGCAGGCGGTGGAACTCCCGCTTACCAGTACTCGATAGATAATGGAGTTAATTACCAGCCGGGAAATCTATTTACTAATTTACCTTCGGGCAATTATATTGTAAAGGTTAAAGATGCCAATGACTGTATAACCACAGTTAATGAAACCATACTTTTAAATGATACCATGCGGCTTGAACTGGGGCCTGATTCAACTATTTGTTTGGGCAAATCAATTGTATTGATGCCGCAAACCAATGCGGCAACAGATACTTTTAAATGGGTACCTGCAACATGGCTGAATTATGATACTGCAAAAAATCCTGTATCAACACCCCTTGATACAATAAGATATATTTTAACCGCCAAATGGGGTATTTGCCAGCGCAAAGATACCATCACCATCAATGTATTACACAAACCTGTTGCTTTTGCAGGTAATGATACTACCATTTGTTATAAAACAAATGCTACATTGAACGGCACTGCTTTTAATTTGTCGGGTACTGTAAATTATACATGGACACCGCCTGATTCATTAAACACACCTAATGCTGCCAGTACGGTCGCCAGGATGGATACCACCCGGCAGTTTACACTAACGGTTACAGATAACTATGGTTGCAGTTTTTCGGTAATGGATAGTATGTGGGTATTTATGAAGCCCGTTGTTCCGGCTTTTGCGGGCAATGATACCATCGCCATGACGGGTAAGCCACACCAGTTATTTGGCAGTGGCGGCAACACTTATTTATGGAGCCCTGCACAACCTTTGGATAACCCTTTTTTCCAAAACCCCAAAGCTATTTTAACCAATGATACCTACTTTACCCTGTTGGTAACTGACAATATTGGTTGCAATGCAACAGACGGGGTATTTATAAAAGTATATGATGGCCCCGAATATTATTTGCCAAATGCATTTACACCTAATGGTGACGGGCTCAACGATATTTTCCGTCCCATACCATCCGGAATGAAAAGTACTTCTTATTTCAGGGTATATAACCGCAACGGGCAACTGCTGTTTCAAACCAGCCAATGGATGGCAGGATGGGATGGAAAAATAAAAGGAAAAGTGGCCGACCAGGGAACTTTTGTGTGGATGATCAAGGGATATGATGTAAATGGGAAAGTGGTTGAACAACAGGGAACGGTTATTTTGTTGAGATAACAGAAAGAAATTTACAATGGGCAATTGGCAATGGGCCATTCACTTATCGCAACGCCGTTTCTGCATCCAGCACTGCTACAGTTTTTTCAAATAATAAATAAGCTTCTTCCGGTGAATTACCAATACAAACAACTCCCAGTTTACCGTATTGTGATAGCGCCCCAATCATATGAAACATTACCCCTTGTTGAGATGCACCATCAAAATGCAATCCATGGAACATGGCAATATCAATAAGATCCTGAGGTGTGATACCTTTATAGGCTTCTTTTTGTAAATTATCTGAGGCAAAATAATAACGTTGCTGTCCATTTGGCATTTTATAAATACCATTTTCTGGATCATAATGTCCGTTGGTTAAAAACTGTAACATCAAAAATGGATGTGTAGTTCCCCCCTTACGCAGGTTGATCTCCAGTGCATAATGTTTCCATTTATCTTTTTCTTTTACCGAAATAAAATCAATACCAAACCTTCCTAATATGCCCTTATCTTTCAAAATTTCGGCCACTGATTTCCCCATGGTTGCTATTTCTGCACTATAGGCAGCATTTGCAGGGAAATGTGCACCTAAAAAAACCTGGCCGCTTTCGCCCCCCATTTGCTGATCATGTGTTGATATAATATCAACTTCTCCTAATGGGTTAACCCTGCATTGAACTGAAGGTGAAGTTTTTTCTTCTCCTTCAATGTAGGCTTCTACAACTCCTTCCATGATCTCAAATTTTTTCATGAATTTTTCGAAGCTCATCCCTTTTGCCACTGTTTGTATTTCCGTTCTAAGGCATTGATGGATCCAGATAAATAATTCTTTTTTATTTAATCCCATTGGATAATGAATTATGGCATTACCCTCACCTGAAAATCCGTCATTTAGTTTGATTACAGCTTTTTTAAGATCGGGATACATATCTTTTAATGCAGCAACTGCATGTACTATTTCATCGTATGATTTAAGGTCTTCAAAACCCGGCGGCATTACTAACCCTGCATTTCTAAATGCCCGCCTGCTACCGCTTTTGGTTCCCATGTAAACCAATGAAGGATCACAACCATAGATCGGAATATTCAGGCGCACTGCAAGAGTACGTTCGTAAGCAGTTGTATTAAAACAGGCAATATGTGCAACATGATCCTTTGGTATTCCCTTTTTAATCCGTTCAATCAAACGGGGGCGTTGAAGGATCTTTTCTGTTAATGAAATTGTAGACATATCGTAACAACTCAATAAGGTTAATCTTTCTTTTGCATGAAGACCGGTGATACCCGGTAAAAGGTGTAAGTAATAATCTATAATAACCGGATCAATTGGCATACTGCTCACATAAACAACATGGGTCCGCGGCATTCGTAACAACATCAGCAGGCATAATAACCTTTCTTCATAATACAATGCGCCGTCCACTTTTGCCAACACTTCCTGATCAAGCGTAAGACTTGGAATTACTACAACTGTTTTTGGTGCAAGATTATCAGGGAAAAATAATTCAAATTGGCCTGAAAAGTCTTTCTTCAGTTGTTCAAATAATTCTAATTCAGCTGCCGAACCGTTTTCTACTTGGCAGATGGCACTATGATCAAAACAAAGATTCCTCTTCGGTTTAGTTTGCTCTGTTTTTCCCATAAATATTAACTTATGATTAGGCAAGATGGGGAAATATTGATTGAAATATAATGAGATTAATCAGTAATTGTTATGATTGAGATGCCCGGCACAACAGGATGCTGTAAATTCTTACAGATATCATTTTTTAAAAACTGATCACAGCAAAAACATGCGTAGTGGCCAGGTGTATACATATAAACAATATGGATAATCCACAATACGTTAATAAATAGATATGACTTCTCTAAACATCCTGAATTAAAAAATTGTTATGTTTGTTATATGAATTGGACGGATAAGAAAAAAGTTAGGGTTGCCATTTTGGATATGTATGAAGGTGTTAACAATCAGGGTATGCGTTGTATCCGTGAAATTCTGAACCAGTTTGGCGAAATCAATAATATCGAACTCACCACTGATGAATTTGAAGTTCGTATTGAAAAAGAAACACCTGACCTCAGTTACGACATTTATATTTCATCGGGCGGGCCCGGAAGTCCGCTTGAAAGTGAAGGAAGTGATTGGGAAAAAATTTATTTTAAATGGCTTCAGAAAATTGAACACTGGAACCAAAACGATGCACACGTACAAAAAAAGAAGGTGTTTTTTATTTGCCATTCTTTTCAATTAATTTGCCGCCATTACAAAATTGCCAGTGTAAGTAAAAGAAAAAGTACTGCGTTTGGCGTTTTTCCTATGCACTTATTAACCGACGGAAAAAATGAAGCAGTATTTAACAATTTAAGAGATCCTTTCTATTCAGTTGACAGTCGCGATTACCAGGTTATTGACCCCAATCATAACCGGCTTCTTCAAATGGGCGCATCTATTTTAGCGATTGAAAAAGAACGTCCACATATACCGCTTGAAAGGGCGATCATGGCTATTCGCTTTAATGAAAATATGATCGGCACACAGTTTCATCCCGAAGCAGATGCCATTGGTATGAGTCTTTACCTGCAAACTGATGAAAAGAAAAAAACCGTAATTGATAATCATGGCCTGGAAAAATGGCAATCGATGATTGAACATTTGAACGATCCCGAAAAAATAATGTGGACCTATGCTCATATCCTTCCCAATTTCTTATTGGTGGCAATAGAAACACTTCAGCCGGTTGAAATTTAAGTTAGGTGATTGTGTAGCCAGAACACAAGTTTGTCATCCTGATCCCGCCGATGGCGGAACAGGCTGCGGAAGAATCCCTTTAGATGCTTTACAGAAATAATCGGGACAGGCTGTTCCTCAGCATGACAAAACAAACTTGTTTTCTGAGTACAGGTATACTTTAAGTTATATAGCCGCAAATAACCAGCATAATACTCCTGAATAAATCCAATTCATGTGATTCTAGCATTTTATTTGCAGTTAATTTCTCACAATAATCATGCAGGCAGATTATTGTCATTCGTGGCTTATTAAATGAATTTTTATAGCTAATTTTATTTAGCAATAAGAAACTATTTAAAATTAACGCTCAAAATGATCAAGGAATTAAGACAACAATTCAATGCCGGTTTTACCAACCAAAAATATGAAGCTTATATGGCTGAAATTGAGGGCCTCCATCCGGGCTCCCTTCAGTTCAGAAATGCTGAAACCCCCATTTTTATACCCCGGGATTTTACAAAAAAAATGCTTGATGCCTGTGAAGAGATCATTGATGTTATTGTTGATCCGGGTTTTATTAAATTAACAGAGCGGGGTATTCCGGATGATATAAAAGTACCCAATGAAAAGGGCCACACCCAGTTCATTGTATTTGATTTTGGCATTTGCGAAAATGAAACAGGCGAACTGGAACCGCAATTGATAGAAATGCAGGGATTTCCTACCCTGTATGCTTTCCAGGCTTTTCATTCCGAAATAACGGCTCGCTATGCCAACCTGCCCGCTAATTTTTCGTCTTACCTTAATGGTTATAATAAAGAAACTTACCTGCAGGCATTAAAAGATATTATAGTAGGTGATCTCAATCCTGAAAATGTTATCCTGCTCGAAATATTTCCGGAACAACAAAAAACAAGGATCGATTTTTACTGTACAGAACAGGTATTAGGAATAAAAATGGTTTGCCTGACTAAATTAATAGCAGAAGGAAATAAATTATTTTATGATAACAATAGTGTAAAAACACAAGTGAAAAGAATTTACAATCGGTTGATCTTTGATGACCTTCAACAACAGGAAGGATTAGGAGCAATCGTTGACCTTACTAAAAATTATGAAGTTGAATGGGTACCTCATCCCAATTGGTTTTACCGTATCAGTAAATTCACATTACCTTTTATTCACCATGCTTTTGTTCCAAAAACATATTTTCTTAATGAGTTGAAACAAATTCCGGCTGATCTTGAAAATTATGTTTTAAAACCCTTATTCTCATTTGCAGGAATGGGTGTTGTTATTGACGTAACCCCTGCCGATATTGAAAGAGTAAAAGATCCTCAAAACTGGATCCTGCAACGTAAAGTAAAATATGCTGATGTAATTGAAACACCGGATGGCATGGCAAAAGCTGAGATACGTTTATTTTATTTTTGGAAAAACGAATGGGCAAGACCCGTAGCTGTTCATAACCTGGCCAGGTTAAGCAAGGGTAAAATGATCGGCACAAGATATAATTTAAACAAAGAATGGGTGGGTGGAAATGTGGCTTTTTTTGAAGGCCCCTAACCCCAGAAGGGGGAATTGATTGAAGCAATTTATTTCTAAGATAAAATCTACTAACATGAAGAATGGATTATTCAGATATGATTATTTTCTTAACCAGTTGCAACTATTACTGGATAAAGCATCCCAGCAAAAAAATCCGGCATTATGGTTATACCGGAATAATGCCCGTACACCATTATTTATGCTGGAAGCATTGTCAAAATTATATGCCGGCATACACAATAAAAATAAATTCAGTAAACTAAAAGAACATTTTAAAAATTTGGAAGATGGTATTGGTGTCATTGATTATTATGATTCTTTTGCTAAAGAATTTGCACAAAATAAAAAAATACCGGCACCGATCGTCAACTACTTACAGGCACAAACAAGGGAAAAAATACAAAGCTTAAATGAAGTACTAAAAGAAAAAGAATGGCTGGGTGCCGAAAACAGGCGAATGCGAAAAATAAGGCAAAAATTAAATGAAGTAAACTGGCTTTCTGATGAAGATGAAATTAAAAGGATAAATGAATGTTATGGCACTGCTATTTATGAAATAGCAGCATTTTGTAAAAAGCTTAATTTTCAATTTGCTAATGTTGAAACTGATGTCCACGAACTACGTCGAAAATTGCGCTGGTTAAGTATTTATCCGCAAGCTTTCAGGGGTTGTATTCAATTCAGTAAAGCAAATAAAATGCCTAAACGCCTCGCTAAATATCTTACCAAAGCAATAACTACTTCACCTTATAATATAATGCCAGATGCAGGGGATAACAAGTACTTTCTGTTATTGGAAAAAAATTATTTTTATGCCCTTAGCTGGATGATCGCTGAACTGGGTAACCTTAAGGACAGCGGACTTAGAATTATTGCTGTAAAAGAAGCATTATTAGAGGCTTCTTCAGGGTCTGAAATAATTGCCTATAAAAATACTTACCGCATTTTAGGTAATAAACAACCTCACCTGGATCTTTTGCTGAAAAAAGCTGCCGCTACAAGTAAAATATATTTCGGCGAACACAATTTAGAACACCTGGTGATCGGCACCGCAGCAATTAAGCATTGAAACCTTTGAATAATTTATGTAAAACAACAGGAATATTGTTTTATACAATATTCCTGTTATCTTTACTATTATTTAGACAAGACTAAATTATATTTTAGATAGATGACTAAGATTTTTTTACTCCCCTTTGTACTACTGCTGGGTATTTCACCTTCACATGCTCAATTGGAAAAAATTGATACCGATCGTCCTGACCAAACAGAGGGGGCAACAATTACTCCCAAAAAATGGATCCAGC
>JAYVUE010000172.1:0-16089 GCA_043788195.1 Chitinophagaceae bacterium | reverse complement strand
GAGCCAGTTTCGGTTTTTGATGATTCGATGTGTGGATGACTGGATATATTTACCTGATTCACTTTCCAACAATGCAATAACCTCCCCGGTTTGATGAGGTGTAAACCCAAAATTGTTGATTATTTCATATACAACAGTCACTAACGGAATTATTTTCTTCAGTTTCAAAACAGGAATATGGACCTCATTGGCAGTATGCACTTCCAATTTTTTCTTATGCATTGCGATGGACTGCTGATACAATATTTCAATTTCCCTGAAGCGATCCAGGTTATTAATGAGATTATTTTCTACCTGCGGAAAAACTTTCTGCAAGCCGGGGATCAGCTGATTACGAAAATAATTGCGTGTGTATTTGTCAGATGCGTTAGATGAGTCTTCAACAAAACTTAAATGGTTGGCTGTTGCAAATTCAAGTAATTCTTCTTTTTTTGCAAATAAAAGCGGGCGCACAATTTTATTTTGTTTAGGTAATATCACTTTCAATCCGCCAATGCCGGTTCCTTTAAAAAAATTCATCAGTAAGGTTTCGATATTGTCGTCGGCGTGGTGGGCAGTGAGAAGCAAGTGGGCAGTCTGTCTGTCCGTTGTCGGTAGTCGGTTGTCCGTTGTCTTTGAATCCAACAATTCATGAAACCATTCATACCTCAACTCCCGGGCGGCTACCTGGTTGCTGAGTTTATTTTCAGTTGCATATTTTTCGGTATTAAATTTTTTAACCAGTACGCTTACACTATATTTTTCTCCAACGCTTTTTACAAAGGCCTCATCCCGGTTGCTCTCTTCACCTCTTAATTGAAAATTGCAATGGGCAATCACAAAATCATAGCCTGCCTGTTTGCATAATTCACATAATACAACAGAATCCACTCCCCCACTTACTGCAAGCAACAGTTTATCTTTTGGTTTAAAGAGATCTTCTTTTTTTATGTATTTCTCAAATTGTTGTAAAAGATTCATTTTATTATCTTGCTAAACTATTTTTCAACTTTCAACTCTCAACTCTCAACTCTCAACTCTCAACTCTCAACTCTCAACTCTCAACTCTCAACTCTCAACTCTAAACTCTAAACTCTAAACTTCATTCCTCAATATCTTCTTTCGCCCCCATCAATTCATTATACGAATGATCATCTTTTGCTTTCTTTGCTTCTTCCATTCCCCGATCATAAACCCTGATGGCACGATCAAATTCTCCTACCCGCTCCAACAACTTTCCCAGGTGATAATATGAGCCGATATAGGTAGGCTCACGCAACAATATCTCATTGAATAATTTCCGTGCATCTTCATCATTACCTACCTTAATGTACTCCAATGCCAGCGCATGCTGCAGAAAACTATCCTTATCGGCAGTTTTCATAAACTCCAGTAATTTTTCTATCCTGCTCATTCTAAGATTATTTTTTTCATATTTTTTGTACACTAACTTTGCATCCATTATCTTTGCGTTAGTTGCATAAACAACTAATCGCTTTTTTATCATTCAAAATTACCCTTTTGGGCCGGGCATGAAAATTTTAGTTTGTATAAGTAAAACGCCGGATACCACGGCAAAAATAGCCTTCACAGATAACAATACGAAATTCGCTGCTGATGGTGTACAATGGATCATCAATCCTTACGACGAATGGTATGCCCTGGTTAGGGCACTTGAATTGAAAGAATCAGGTGCAGCAACAGCTATTCACCTGGTAACCGTGGGTATGGCAGACAATGACCCCATCATCCGCAAAGCATTGGCGCTGGGCGGCGAAGAAGCCATCCGTATTAATTCGGACAACCATGACAGTTATTTTATTGCATCCCAAATTGCGGCCATAGCTAAAGAAGGCCAATACAACCTGGTGTTAACCGGTAAAGAAACAATAGATTATAATGGTTCTTCCATTGGAGGTATGATCGCCGAATTACTTGACCTTCCTTATGTTTCACTTGCCACAAAATTTGATCTTGATGGTAATACAGCTACCATCATCCGCGAAATTGAAGGTGGCGAAGAAACCAATAAAGTGCAGTTACCCCTGGTTGTTAGTTGCCAGAAAGGAATGGCAGAACAACGCATTCCCAATATGAAAGGAATTATGGGTGCCCGTACAAAACCATTAAAAGTGATAGAACCTGTGGCTGTTGATTCATTCACTGCAATTGCCTCATTTGATCTTCCACCTGCAAAGGCGGGCGTTAAACTGGTTAGTCCGGATAACCCCGAAGAATTAGTGAGATTATTGCACGAAGAAGCGAAGGTGATATAATGGATAGTTAATAATGGATAATTGATAATTGATAATTAATAATGGATAATTAATAATGGATAATGGATAATTTTTTTAATGCGTAGTGTTATTAGTTTTTCTGTTTGAGTAAGAGACTAGCAACATTTTCAATTATCCATTATTTAATTATCATTTAATAAGTGCCTAATGAAAGAAAACATTTTAAAAGAAAAGAGTTTTCATTTTGCTGTAAGAATCGTAAATGTATACAGGTATTTGAAAAAAGAACATAATGAATATGTCGTATCGCAACAACTGATCAGGAGCGGAACATCGATTGGTGCTTTAATAAGAGAAGCTGAACATGCGGAGAGCAGAAAAGACTTTATACATAAATTGAGTATCGGGTTAAAAGAGGCAAATGAATCAAAATACTGGCTTGATCTATTGCTGGAAACAAGTTTCATAACAAAAGAAATGCACGAATCACTGAGTAGAGATTGTGAAGAATTGTTAAAATTACTAACTGCCAGTGTAAAAACAAGTAAACAACGAACTGAATAAATTATCAATTATCAATTATCCATTATTAACTATCAATTATTAATTATCAATTATCAATTTTATGGTATTAGTATTTCTTGACCAATCAGAAGGCCACATAAAAAAATCTTCCCTTGAAGCTGCTTCTTATGCAACAAAAGTTGCAGAACTATTAAATACAAATGCTGAAGGCATTGTGTTGGGTACCGTTACTGAAGATTTGACCAGTTTAGGAAAATATGGTTTGAAAAAGATCCATACAGTAAAAAATGAATTACTTAATAATATGGATGCCCAGGTTTTTACTAAAATTATTGCTGAAGCAGCCAAATCTATTGATGCCAAAGTGATCATCTTCTCCAATAATTTTAACGGCAAAGCCATTGCTCCTCGTTTAAGTGTAAGGTTAAAAGCAGGGTTGGTTTCAGGTGCGCTTGCACTGCCCGATCTCTCTAACGGATTTGTAGTAAAGAAAAATGTATTCAGCGGCAAGGCCTTTGCCAATGTAACTATCAATACAGAAATTAAGATCATTTCACTGAATCCAAATTCATTTAGCATTATTACAACTGACGCTGTTGCAGAAATTGTTGAGTTTGCTGCAAATGTGGAAACTGCAAAAGTGCAGGTGACCAACACCAATAAAGTGGTTGGTGAAGTGCCGCTTAGTGAAGCTGAAATTGTAGTGAGTGGTGGCCGTGGTTTAAAAGGACCGGAGAACTGGGCACTTGTTACCGACCTCGCCAAATTATTAGGCGCAGCAACAGCCTGTAGCCGTCCAGTGGCAGACATCAACTGGAGGCCTCATCATGAGCACGTTGGACAAACGGGGTTAGCCATTGCACCCAACCTGTATTTTGCGATCGGTATTTCAGGTGCTATTCAACATCTTGCCGGCGTAAACAGAAGTAAAGTGATCGTTGTAATTAATAAAGATCCGGAAGCACCGTTTTTTAAAGCTGCCGATTATGGAATTGTGGGCGATGCTTTTGAAGTTATGCCAAAGATTATAGAGGCGGTGAGGAAGTTGAAGAATGCGGGATAGAAGTATCCAGTTAGCAGTGGGCTTTTGTTTTTATATTTGCTTATTACTCGAATCATCAATTTTGTAAAGAGGTCGGGATATGAAAAAAATAGAACTGGAAATAGTGGCTTTATCACATAGCATTACTCAAACACATTCTTATGCTGTAGTGTTAGGCGAAGTAAATGGTTTACGGCGTTTACCCATTGTAATTGGTGGCTTTGAAGCCCAGGCGATAGCTGTAGCACTGGAACGCATGAGTCCCAGCCGCCCCCTTACTCATGACCTGATGAAGAATTTTATGATGGCTTTTAATGTTGAACTACATGAAGTAATTATCAACGACCTGCAGGAAGGAATATTTTACAGTAAACTGGTTTGTAGCTCAACAAATGATACGGTGGAAATTGATTCACGTACTTCCGATGCGCTTGCATTAGCTGTACGTTTTGGTTGTACCATTTATACTTATGATACCATTTTAGACCAGGCTGGTATTTTAATGGAAGACGACGGAAAAAAGAAAAAAACCACTGCCGTTACAACTGAAACAGGCGGAAGCGACGACTTGAAATCACTAAATGTTGAAGAACTTGAAGCATTGCTGACTGAAGTGCTTGACCAGGAAGATTATATTCGTGCTATTGCAATCAGGGATGAGATAAAAGGGAGGAAGAAGTAGAAATCATTGGGCAGTTTATGGTTTGTAGTTTATTGTTTGTAGTTCATCACAACAAACCCTATTGCTTACTCCGACAGTAAAATATAAACTAATCAAACGAAAAGCTGCCAACTACAAACTACAAACTTTTCATCATGCTTTCGTTTCCCAATTGTAAAATAAATCTCGGACTTAATATTCTGCGTAAGCGTGAAGATGGTCTTCATGACCTGGAGACTGTGTTTTACCCGATTGCGTTAAAAGATATTTTGGAAATTGTAACTGCATCAAACTCAAATGTTGCTGTCAGTTATTCTCATTCCGGGTTTGAAATTGAAGGCCCAAATGAAAACAACCTTTGTATTAAAGCCTATGATTTACTGAAAAAAGATTTCCCTTCTATTCCTGCAATTAAATTACACCTGCATAAAACCATACCGATGGGTGCTGGACTGGGCGGCGGTTCTGCCGATGCTACATTTACATTACAATTGCTGAATGAAATGTTTCAGTTGTCTGTTCCTGCTGATCAATTAATGAATTATGCTGCAATATTGGGAAGCGACGCACCTTTTTTTATGATCAACAAACCTTGCTATGCTACCGGTAGCGGTGAAGTGCTTGAAGAAATTGATCTGAATTTATCTGCATACAAAACAATTCTGGTTAACCCGGGTATTCATATCAATACAGCGCAGGCCTTTTTGCAAATTATTCCTTCACTACCCGAAAGATCAATTAAAGATATCATAGGCCAACCTTTATCAGCATGGAAAGATATTTTGAACAATGATTTTGAAAAACCTGTTTTTGAAAAATACCCCCAAATAAAAAATATCAAAGAAGAATTGTATCAACAAGGCGCATTGTATGCTGCTATGAGTGGAAGCGGCAGTACGGTGTTTGGGATATTTGATAAAGATATTTCTTCACCGCTATTTCCTGGTGAAAATTATTTTGAAAGAATATTGTAGTAAATATTGAATGTAAAAGGTGGATAGTATTATAGGTTACAGACTTTTCAAGTATTGAAGTCTTCGCCTTTTACCTTTTACATTTATTATTCTACATTTTAGATTTCACTCAATAACGAATCAATATCCAACGCTTCGCTGCCCATAAATAAATTGCCTTCTTCATCCTTCGGCCATTGTTCAGCAGGTTTATCCCAATATAATTCTACCCCATTACCATCGGGGTCATTTAAATAAATAGCTTCAGAAACACTATGATCAGATGCCCCCGTTAATGGATAATCTGAATCGGTGAGCCTTTTTAAAATAACAGCAAGGTCTTTTCTGGTTGGGTATAAAATAGCAGTATGATACAATCCCACTGCATTAATTGGTGCAGGGCCTGCATTTTTACTATGCCAGGTATTTAACCCGATATGATGATGATAACCACCTGCCGAAATAAATACAGCACTATCGCCATAACGTTGGGTAATTTCAAATCCCAGTAGTTTGCAGTAAAACCCAAGTGATCTTTCAATATCAGCTACTTTTAAATGAACATGCCCTATGCGGGTTTGGGCCGGAATTGTATAGCTCATAAATATTTATTAACTTGCATCAAATTTACAACAATTAATAAGCTGGGCATTATATCATCATTCTTACACAGCAACCTCGATCTGCTTAATCATCGAGGATAGGCCACCCTTAACCCTGCCTACCGGCAGGCAGGCTCCCAACAGGGAGAAATTTCTGCATTTAATTTTATTTATTTTTTTTACATTTTTTTTATGCATACAACAATTGCAACATCAGCCAATACGCAACATTACCTTGAACTTGAAGAAAAATACGGTGCCCACAATTATCATCCCCTGCCGGTGGTATTGAATAAAGGCGAAGGTGTTTTTTTATATGATGTTGATGGCAAACGTTATTACGATTTTTTAAGCGGTTATTCTGCTGTGAACCAGGGGCATTGTCATCCCAAAATAATTGCTGCACTGATCAGGCAATCACAACAACTTACACTAACGTCAAGGGCATTTCACAACAACCTGTTAGGTGAATATGAAAAATATATCACTGCCTGTTTTGGATATGATAAAGTATTACCGATGAATACCGGTGTGGAAGCAGTAGAAACTGCTATTAAGCTTTGTCGTAAGTGGGGCTATGAGGTTAAAGGTATCGAAACTGATAAAGCAAAGATCATTGTATGTGATGGTAATTTTCACGGCCGGACTGTTAATGTGATCTCTTTCAGTTCGGATCCGACTGCTAAAAATAATTTCGGTCCATTTATGCCGGGCTATTCATCCATACCGCATAACGACCTGGCGGCTTTGGAAAAAATTTTCCAGGATAAAAATGTAGCAGCCTTTATTTTTGAACCCATACAGGGCGAAGCGGGCGTGATAGTACCTGATGATGGTTATTATAAAGGAGTAAGGGCACTTTGTACAGAATACAATATTTTAATGGTGGCTGATGAGATTCAAACCGGACTGGCACGTACAGGAAAAATGCTGGCTTGTGATCATGAAAACGTACGCCCCGATATGATCATTTTAGGGAAAGCATTGAGTGGGGGTATCCTTCCCGTTAGTGCAGTTTTGTGTGATGACGAGATCATGATGACCATTAAACCGGGTGAACACGGAAGTACATATGGTGGTAATCCACTGGCCTGTGCCGTTGCCATTGCTTCATTGGAGGTGATACTTGAAGAGAACCTGGCGGCCAATGCAACTGCCATGGGCGAACTATTACGCAATGGATTACAAAAACTAAATTCACCATTTATTGAAACTATCAGGGGTAAAGGATTATTGAATGCCATTGTGATCAGGCATCCAAACCCCAATGCGGCCTGGGAACTATGCCTGGCATTAAAAGAAAACGGATTGTTAGCCAAGCCAACGCATGGAGATAAGATACGGTTTGCTCCGCCATTAATTTTAAACATGGAACAGGTAAATGATTGCATCAGTATCATTGAAAAGAGTTTGCAGATATTTGAGCAATAACATACGCTCATTGAATTTAATTTTTCTGCGCTTACCTTCGTTAACTATTGAAATTATGGATACACATCTTCATCACGATCATACCGAATCGCATTTAAAAAGTTCAGAACTTTTACGTGATATTGTAATTGGAATGAGTGATGGGTTAACGGTGCCTTTTGCATTAGCAGCGGGATTAAGTGGTGCAGTAGATAACAGCAGCATTATTGTAATTGCCGGTATTGCCGAAATTGCTGCCGGCAGTATTGCCATGGGATTGGGTGGATACCTTGCAGGCAAAACAGAACAGGATCATTATGCAAGTGAAGTAAAAAGAGAATATGATGAAGTGGAAAATTTAAGGCATAAAGAAATAGAAGAGACCAAAGAATTTTTTGCCAAAATAGGATTGAGTCCTGCCTTACAGGACCAGGCCACAGAAGAAATTGCTAAAGACAAAGACCGTTGGGTAGATTTTATGATGAAGTATGAACTGGGGCTTGATAAGCCTGACCCCAAAAGAGCCACAAAAAGTGCATTGAACATTGGTCTTTCTTATATTGCCGGTGGTATCATTCCATTGAGCCCCTATTTTTTTGTCAGCAGTTCTACTGAAGCATTAAAGATCTCTGTTATTGCCACATTGATCTGTTTATTTGTTTTTGGGTTTTTTAAAAGCAAAACTACAGGGGTAAATCCATGGTGGGGCGCATTAAAAGTTACCATGATCGGTGCATTGGCTGCAGCGGCTGCATTTGGAGTAGCGAAATTGATTGAGCAGTGAGAGAAAGTTAAGAGTTAAGAGTTAAGAGTTTAGAGTTTAGAGTTAAGAGTTAAGAGTTAAGAGTTTAGAATTTAGAGTTGGTGTTTCCGGTTACTTGAAATATTCTCCATCGTCCATTCTATCTTTTTTTCAAGGGGATGTTTTCGAACTTTGCAATCAGTTTTTATACAGATGCTACAGGAAAAATCAAGACAACCATCGGAATGAACAAATAATTCTACTGATGGGCCGTATTCATTTTTTACCAGCCCTGATAAAGTATCGATCTCTTTATGTGCCTCATGTACATTCAGGTACCAAGGTACAGTCATATGGCAATCAAGATGTATGGTGCCGCCATATTTAATAATCCGCAGGTTATGCAGATCTATCCAGTTGGGCTGCCGATTTTGATTGAGCATCACTACCATCTTTTTTAAAAGTTCCAGGTCGGCCTCATCCATGATACCGGCAACAGAGCTCCTGACGATCTTATACCCCGTGAAAATAATAATGAATGAAAACAGGATGGCTACTGCACTGTCGATCCAAATGATATTTGTGATCAGTAAAAGAATTAATCCTGCAATAATACCCAAAGTTGACCAAGTATCTGATTGCAGGTGTTTACCACTTGATATTAACGCCAGTGAATTATTTTTCTTTCCCGTTTTAATGCACAATGTTCCCGAAATATAGTTAACCATAGCCGTTACTGCCACTAAAATAATTCCATAATCCAGTTGATGAATTTTGTGTGGGTAAATAAGGTTATTGATGGCTTCATAAATAATGATAAAACCGGCCACTGTTATCAATGTACCCTCTATGGCTGATGAGATGAATTCCACTTTTCCATGACCATAAGGATGATCATAATCTTTTGGTTTGGCAGAAACATACAAGCTGTAAACGCCGATAAGACCGGCTACCACATTTACAATACTTTCCAGCGCATCAGTTAATATAGCCACAGACCCTGTAAGATACCAGGCTACCAATTTTACAATAAATAAAATTATAGAAATAGCTGCGATCAGCTTTTGTACTTTCAGATTGTGCTGTGCAGTTTGCAAAATATAGATAATTAAAGTACAAATATACAACCTGGGAGAATGTAACCCTGATCAGCATTGGGCTTATTGTTGCAGGGTTATTTTTTTATGGGGATGGGTTTCAACAAAAGAATAAATACTGTTACGGATATAATCATTATCTGAATAAGGATTTAAAAAGATCTTTAACTCATCAGATGATATAAGCGGTGTAGCGGCAGGTAAGTAACCCATTCCCCAAAAACTACCCCTTTCTATAAGAATGCATAAAAACTCATCTTCTTTTATGCCTTCGTCAATTACTGCAAAAGTGGGCAACTGCCTGTTGAGTGCTGCGATAGCCTTGCTTACTTTTTTATTGTACTTTTCCGGAGTACTTATCTTTTTCAGATCGGCTTTGGTAACAGGTGTTTTATCAATGAAGCATAATTTTTCATTTAAGTCAAATTCCTTTATTATCTTTTTTAACATTGCTATGCCTTCCAGTAATAAATTAAAATTATACAGGGCCGGAATATTTTTTTTCTTTTTATCAACGGCTATACGCAGGTAACCCCGCTTATCTTCAAACTGGTACAAAGCAAACTTCTGCAGTGGTTGCTTTTGACTGTAATTGTATTTAGGCCACAGCCGTTTTATCTCTGTGCTTTCCAGCACTAAAGCTTCCAGTTCTGTAGCACAGCGGGTAAAAGTTATTTTATGAATATTTCTTAACAGGTTTTGCCGCTTTCGGTCAGGATCATTTTGTGTAAAATGACTGCTTACCCTTTTTTTAATATCTAGGGCTTTACCTACATATATGATCTTATTTTTACTGTCATGAAAATAATACACCCCTGGTTTTGATGGCAGTATGCTGATATCATTCTTTTCCAGGTGTAACGGCAACCATTGCTCGCCCGAGCTTCTTTTCAACATCCCGTCAATATGTGATTGTGCACCATTAGCCAGCATATGCTCAAACAACTTTACTGTTGCTTTGGCATCCCCGCCTGCCCGGTGGCGGTTTTCAACATTGATCTTTAACGCACGGCAAATATTACCGAGGCTGTAAGAAGGTAATCCGGGAAATACTTTTTTGCCAAGCCTTACCGTGCATAGTTTTTTACTGACCAGGTGGTACCCTGCCAGTTTAAGCTGGTGTTTTACAAAAGAGTAATCAAAATTTACACTATGCGCAATAAAAATATTTTCATTTAAAATACCATATAAAACATCAGCGATATCTTTAAAGGCCGGGGCGTTTTGTACCATGGCATTATCAATACCCGTTAATGCGGTAATATATTTGGGAATCACCTGTTTTGGATTGATCAGGGTTTCAAAATGCTTTACTACTTTTTCTCCATCATGAACATATACAGCAATTTCGGTAATACCGTTAGCCGATGCATAACCACCAGTGGTTTCTATATCTACGATTGCGTACATTGACTCATTGGTTGAAATGTTTTATTAATTCGGATACTGGATACTCGATTCTGGATACTTGAATGCAGTTTGCGAATAAGATCAGTAATTAACAGATATTCCTTTATCCTTTTCTGACAGGGCCAGCCAACGGGTAGAATCCTATAGCCAATAACCATCATCCAGAATCTAGTATCTTCTATCTGTTGCAATTTACTAATTTATTTAGTTTAACAGTAATTTTGTTTACCAGTTAATAAATTTGAAATTAGGGCCTTAAATAGCTGCAAATGAAAATCAACCCATTCTGCTTTCAGACCATTGCCTGGAAAAATATTGATAAAAAAGAACATCCTGTAATTACCGGTAACGCCTATTGGCAGGTCTTTATGATGGGTGATATAAGGATCCGTATGGTTGAATATACAGCCGGATATTTTGCTGACCATTGGTGTAAAAAAGGGCATATCATTTATTGTATCGAAGGTGAAATGGAAACCGAATTAGAAGATGGCAGAAAATTTACACTATCTACAGGTATGACTTATCATGTTGGTGATGATTGTGAAGCACACCGTTCTTCTACCAAAGATGGTTGCAAATTATTTATTGTTGACTAAACTTAATCAGGGTGGGTAAATTTATGTACTGCATTTTTATGCCGCAATATCTTTATCAGTTGTAACAAAGCTGTAAATGCAAAAATTCCGCCAATGACCCAATTCAGGTATTGCTCACTGTTAGCAATACGCTGCACCATCCATTTTCCTCCAAAAATAAATACAGCATTACCAACTAAAGTACCCAAACCAATACCAATGATATAAATATTATACTGGGTCTTCCTGGGCTCCAATATTTTTTTTGTAAATAAAATGGCACTCCAGCCAAACCAGAAAGGGATCTGCACCGGGTTAATGGCACACATCAACATGCCAAGTAAAAAACGATGCATATTATTTTCCAAAACCACATTTTTAGCGGCACCTCCGCTTTTTGTTGCAGCAATAAAACTTCCAACAGCCAATGCAATGACAATAGCTAAAGTGATCCACTCCATGGCTTTCATCAATTTTTCCTGCTTGCGTACCCAGTCGATCCCTAAAAGCGATAAACGTACATAGGCCATTTCAACCAGTAAGGAACCAATAGAAAAATACATCGCATTGGTAATACTCTCCTGTATACCGATCTGCATCGCGGCAATATTAAGTGTGCCAAGTGGCAGTGAACCCAAAAAACTAATGAGCAGGCCCCATAAGAAAATGCGAAAGAGTTTAGGCATCAAACAAAGATAACAGATAGTGTTTAGAAGAAAGGCGGCTACAATTTATTTTTAGCAAAGTGCAATGGTGATTTAAAATTGATGGGCAGAAAATGCTACCCGGCCTCCAGCTACAAATTTATTTTTTAGCAAAAACCGATAAACTTACTTTTAATTTATCTGCCATAGATATACTGCTTCCACCAACTCCATAATCCCTCCTGTTGATCTCAAACTGTCCGTCAAAAATATAACCGCCATCTTTAGGTGTTGCCCCAAAGGCAAATTCAACCGGCTTTGTAACATTTTTTATGGTCAGATTTCCAAATACATAAAACCTGCCTGCCTTTGAAGACCGAACAACTTTAGTGCTGATAAAATGAATGGTTTTATATTTTTCAACATCAAAATATTCACTTTCCTTAAGGTGGCTATCACGCGTATTATTATCGGTATTAATGGTATTGGCATCAACAGTAATATCAAATCCTGAAGCACTGAAATTAACGGGGTCAAATTTGATCAACCCCTTTATTCCGGAAAAATCGCCTCCTGTTTTGACCCCAAAATTTTTGATCACAAAATGAACCTTACTGCCTGCATTAACAGGAGTATATACTGTTTGTGCAAAAGAAAAATTAAATGCAACCACTGTCATTAAGAGTAAAATACTTTTTTTCATGCTATATAATTTATTATTAAAAGTACGATTTGGGATAGTAACATAACATAAGTACAAACAAATTGTTTCAATTAATATACCGCAGGTAGCATAACTATCTTAAATTACAAATTAATTAACATGATGAAAAGCTCAACCCTACAATTATTACGTTTTCATTTTTCATTTTTCCTGATGCCTGTGTATTGGTTTGCCATTAGCCAAACTCCCCATATCAATACTATCCATGCCATTGGGGTTTTTTGTATACTTCACCTGCTGGTATACCCTGCCAGCAATGGATATAACAGTTACATGGACAGGGATACTGAAAGTATTGGTGGTATCAGAGATCCCCAATTACCAACCCGCCAATTGTTTTATGCGAGTATTTTGTTAGATGTTTTAGCAGTAGTATTCAGTTTTTTTATTAGTTTTTATTTTGTAATTGGTATACTGGCATACATTTTAGCTTCCAGAGCATATAGTTACAGGGGTATCCGTTTAAAAAAATATCCGGTATCAGGTTATTTAACGGTTGTTATTTTCCAGGGTGCTGTTACTTTTTTATTAGTAATGCATGGCAGCAGTACTGAAAAAATTATCAGCAATGTACCTCTTTCTGCAATGCTGGCATCAAGTCTGCTGATCGGTGGCTTTTACCCGCTTACACAAATTTACCAACATCGGCAGGACAGGGATGACGGGGTAATTTCTTTAAGTAGCCGCCTTGGATATAAAGGCACTTTTATTTTAACTGCCATTGTTTATTTTATGGCGATGTGTGTATTGGGTTATTACCTTGTCTCTACTTTGCAACTAAACTATTTTTTTATACTACAGATCTTTTTTATCCCCGTCCTCTTGTATTTTGGCTGGTGGTTCAAAAAAGTTATCGCTGACACCAGCGCTGCCAATTTTAGCAATACCATGAAAATGAATATACTGGCATCCTTTTGCAGTAATGCTGCGTTTATTACTTTATTAATACTTGAAAAGTTTTGAGCAAGATAGTTTCCATAGCAACAGAAGTTCCTGCTTTCCGGCATAACCAGGATGACATCCTTGAATTTGCAGATACCATTTACTGTAATGATACATCAGAAAGCCGTAAGATGAAATACCTGTACAGGCATTCCGGTATCAAAACAAGGTACTCCGTGATGCCCGATTATAGTGTAGCCGCAACCGGAAGGCAGTTTTATGCTAAAACCGCTAACCTGGAACCCTTTCCCAACATGGAAAAACGAATGGAATGGTATGCCGCCAACGCATCTTTACTTTCAATAAAAACAATTCAAAAATGTATAGCCGGAAAGATCAGTAAAAATGAGATCACCCATTTAATAACGGTTAGCTGTACAGGTATGAGTGCCCCCGGCCTTGATCTTGAGATCATGGAAGGCATGCAATTGCCAAGGGATATTTTCAGAACATCAGTAAACTTTATGGGTTGTTATGCAGCCATTCATGCAATAAAACTGGCTGATGCAATTTGTAAATCACCCGTTAAAGCCAATATAGTAATAGTATGTACAGAGTTTTGCACTTTACATTTTCAGAAAGAAAACTCTATTGACAATATCACTTCCACCCTTTTATTTGGGGATGGGTGTGCTGCTATATTGATGCAACAGAATGAAACTGCATTACCAGGAATAAAGTTGCAAAATTTTTTTTCGGATGTGGCATTTAAAGGGAAAAATGATATGTCGTGGAAATTGTCGTCAACCGGATTTTTAATGACAATATCAGGCTATGTACCCGACCTGGTTAAAGAAGATTTTGACGGACTGGTAAATAAAGCATTGGATAATGCCGCTGTTAATAAAAATGAGATCACCCACTGGTGCATTCATCCCGGCGGAAAAAAAATATTGGAAGCCATAGAAAGAAGTATTTCATTACCCACAGAAAGCCTTCGAAACGCCTACGATGTACTGAACGATTATGGCAATATGAGTTCGCCTACTATTTTATTTGTGCTACAAAAAATATTTGATGAGTTGCAGCAAAAGGTTCAAAACAAAGCTACCATTTTTGGTGCGGCATTTGGCCCGGGGCTTACCATGGAAACATTTATAGCAACGTATGACTAATCTTTCTAAAAGATCAAATCAAAAAGAACTGTTGGACAATGACAGTATCCCCTTTGTGGATATTAAGAAAAACATGAAGGAACTGAATATTATTAATACGTATTTAGGCGGACATAAAATTACACTCAGTGGTTTTCGGCAAACCTTATTACACCAGCCTTTGGGAAAAACATTATCTATTTGTGAGATCGGTTGCGGTGGTGGCGATAATCTAAAAGTTATAAGTGATTGGTGCATCAAAAATAAAATAGCAGCTGAATTTACCGGCATCGACATTAAACCTGAGTGCATTGATTTTGCCAAAACACAATATCCGCTAATGAATGCCAACTGGATAATCAGTGATTTTAAAGCTGTTGATATTAATGATTCAAAACACGATATTATTTTTTCTTCACTTTTTTGTCATCATTTTACCGGAGATGAATTACTGATCATGCTGCAATGGATGAAACAGAATAGCAATTTAGGTTTTTTTATTAACGACTTGCAAAGGCACCCCCTCGCCTATTATGCCATTAAGTTGATCACCAGGTTATTTTCAAGATCTTACCTTGTAAAAAATGACGCCCCGCTTTCTGTTGCCAGGGGTTTTACCAAAAAAGAATGGAAGTTGATTTTTGAAAATGCAGGCATTACCATATATTCTATCAGTTGGAAATGGGCATTTCGTTATTTAATTATCTGTACCCATGACTCAAAATAATAAATACGATACCTGTATAATTGGTGGTGGACTTGCCGGACTTTCACTATCCATAAGCCTTGTAAGGCTCGGTTATAGTGTTGCGTTATTTGAAAAAGAACAATATCCATTCCATAAGGTCTGCGGTGAATATATCAGCATGGAAAGCCTTGATTTTATACAAGATCTGGGGCTTTCCATAACGGCATTGCAATTGCCTGTAATCAAAAATTTAATAGTGAGTGCACCCAATGGTAATATTTTTGAACAGGAGCTTTTCCCAGGTGGCTTTGGTATCAGCCGTTACAAACTCGATAATGAATTAAAAACAATAGCTGTTAATAACGGCGTGGCAATATATGAGAACTGCAAAGTAGAAGACGTTTCATTTTGTGATGAACAGTTTACTTTACAAACTGCATCCGGACAATTTTACAGCCCCGTATGCTGTGGAAGTTTTGGAAAGCGAAGCAATATTGACGGAAAACTAAACAGGTCTTTTTTTAATCAAAAAACAAATAAACTGAATAACTATATTGGCGTTAAGTATCATATAAAAATCAATTTTTCCCCGGAAACTATTGCACTACACAATTTTAAAAATGGTTATTGTGGTATCTCAAAAATTGAAGATGATAAATATTGCCTCTGCTATCTTACCAATGCTCAAAATCTTAAGATCAATGATAATTCCATTACAGCCGAAGCCGCCACGAAATCTCGTCGAGTGATGGGCATGTTAT
>JAYVUE010000171.1:0-2811 GCA_043788195.1 Chitinophagaceae bacterium | reverse complement strand
GATCTGTTTCAAATTTAAACCATTTTCCTATTCCGAACGCCCCCGTCTGGTTTTCTCACAGAGTCCTGCGGACAACCAACGGGGTTATAACCACTGTTATTCCCTGAATAGTGTGTCAACATTCCGAAACTATCTGTTCCGATCCTTCGAGAATGATTTAATGTTGAAGTTAAAATAAAATGTTGAGATAAGAATGTCAAGTACCATTATTGGTAATTCGATGTTAGTGGCAGTTATTGTTCGGTAATTAGAATTTGATATTCAAAAGCCTGTTTTAAAAGAATTATAATCTGATTGCTGCTTTCATTTACTGGATAGTTTGTTTTAAAATTTGCTTTATCAAACGGTTTATCGACTCTAACGTATATATTTTTATTTTTTGGCTTAATTGCAAATGATAAATCACTCATAATAGCAAAGTCATCATTCGGCTTAGAGTTTACGGCAATATTAATAACTGGCAAATTGTCATCAGTAATAGGATCATCTATTCTCAGCCATATCATCCAAAATGTTTTTTCACCAAATTGAACTTGAATTCTAAAATTCGGTCGTTGAGCATCATAAATGTTGTTTGGCAAAACATTCGTTTCTAGTAGTTTAACATTTGTTTTTCCACTTGCCTTATTATATGCTTCAATCATTTGACTCAAGGCCTCAAATGAGTTTACATAATATTCTCTCCATTTATTATTTAATAAAAGCTTTTTTTCTCGCAGACCGACATCATTTTTATCAAGTTGAACCTTTTTTTCCTCTTTTTCTTTTACAAAATTGTCTGCCCAACTTTGAAATTCATATTTAATCTTTTCAACTGCTTTCACTTTTTCAGAATCTGTTAAACTCTCATTTTTAATTTTGGCTAAATCATTCTTGAAGTCATCTATTTTGCTGGTAATTTCAGTTTTGTCTTTTGAACTACTAAGAGAGGTCCCATAATAAGTTAATAGTGTACCAAGACCAATAGTTACTATACCCAAAATTGTAATCCAATTCATATGACGGTTTTTTGAATTCAAAATTAATGTTATTTTAATATAGCCGATAACGCTTTCATTTACGAAAGTAAATATAGAAAACTTTCGCAATCACAATTGCCATGGTCTTCTATCTCACCTGGATCTTCATTACATAGGCTGTAAAGGTTCCGGCGGGACAAGAAGGCTAACGAATTGCAAATAGTTTTCAGGAAAAATAAGCGCAGCGTTTTTAAACATTCACCGGTACACTATGTACGGCTGCTGCCATTTCTTTAATGAGGGAACTGTCTTTTTCAATGGCATTGCCAATTACTATTACGTCGGCCCCGGCTTTACAATTGAGATAAGCTTTTTCGGGTTCTAAAATCCCTCCGCCAACGATCAGCGGAACTTCAATACAGGCGGCTACTTTAGCGATCATGTTTTCAGAGATTGCACACTTGGCTCCGCTGCCCGCATCCATATAGATCAGTTTCATGCCCAGCATCTCTCCTGCCATTGCGGTGCACATGGCAATCTCTGTTTTATCGGCCGGTAAAGGAGCGGCATTGGAAATATAAGAAACAGTAGTAGGTGCCCCACCATCAATAACCATATAACCAGTAGACATGATCTCCAGTTCGCTTTGTTTTACAAATGGTGCTGAAACAACATGCTGGCCAATCAACAGATCAGCATTGCGGCCACTGATCAGCGACAGGTATAATAAAGCATCGGCATACTTACTTACTTGTGATGGGCTTCCGGGAAAAAGTATAACAGGGATATTGCAATTACGTTTTATAATTTGTACACACTCATCTAAATAATTAGAAACAACAAGGCTGCCCCCTACTAAAAAATAATCAACCTTTGCATTTACAGACAAACCGATCAGCAATTCCATATTACTGTCGTTCACTTTATCAGGATCGATCAATACTGCAAATGATTTTTTTCCCTGTCTTTTACGCTCTGTTAATGAATGATAAATGCCTTTCTTCATTTCCAATCAGTTGGTTTCATGCAAAAATGTAAAAAAAAACGTTCTTATCGAAATATAAGACTGAAATAAGACGTATAAGGCTGCAATTTACCTCATTTTATGCCTAATTTTGAACAGATGCCTGATATTACCTTCGAAATAAAATTTAAAACGGCCAGAAGTGGTGGAAAAGGTGGTCAAAATGTAAATAAAGTTGAGACCATGGTAGTGGGTTACTGGCATATCGAAAACTCTGCTCTTTTTACACCCGAACAAAAAATTCTTTTACAGGAAAAATTGGTAAATAAGATAAATGCGGATGGATATTTGCTGATAAAAAGCCAGTCTGACAGATCGCAATTGGGCAACAAGCAGCAGGTGATCAAAAAAATGAATCTGTTAGTTAATAAATCCCTGGTAAAACCCAAACCCCGAAAAGCCACCAAGCCCTCAAAAGCTGCCATAGAAAAACGAATAGAAATAAAAAAGAAAGTGGGAACACTAAAAGATTTTAGAAAAAAAATTAGTCGTGATATCTGGTAAATCATACAACAAAAAATATATACCGGCGGGGCTGTTGGTATTAATTGCATTTATATTTTATATAAGCAGCTGCCAGAAAACTTTTACCCCGGAAACAAAAACAGGAAATGTAAAGATTACTTTTGTCAATACCATCAAAGGAGCTCCTATCGTATTCAATACAATCAATTACACCAACCCATTTGCTGAACTTTATACTGTTTCTAAATTTTTATATTATATAAGTAATGTAGAACTCGCGTTTGCAACAGGTTCATTTAAAGAAACACAAAGTTATCACCTGGTAGATGAAAGTAAACCTGCATCCCTAAGTTTTAGTTTTTC
>JAYVUE010000170.1:0-5610 GCA_043788195.1 Chitinophagaceae bacterium | reverse complement strand
AAAGAAAACAAATATGTACAAAGGATAAAACCAACAGCGGGTGAATTAATAGCGATGTCTGATTTTTTGCAGGAAACATTTTGGAAAAATCATACAATTAAACCGGCTGTTGTTATCCCCAATGGAATTGATATAAGATTGTTCAGTAAAAAGATAGCAATAAAAAATATTGATATAATGGGTGCAGGTAACCTGATCCCGTTAAAACAATATGATGTATTTATCGGCATCATTTCGGCAATAAAAAAACTTTTTCCGGGTATTAAAGCAGTGATCTGTGGCAAGGGCCCCAAAGACAAATTTTTGCGATCATTGATCGTAAAAGAAGGATTGCAGGATAATATTACACTGATTGGCGAACTGCCACATACAGAAGTATTACAATTAATGCAACGCAGCAGGCTGTTTCTGCACTGCGCTTATTATGAAGGATTTGGCAGTGTTTGTATTGAAGCGTTATATGCAGGTGCACAGGTGATCAGTTTTAATGAGCCTATGAAACAAAATATCGATCATTGGCATATAGCAAAAACCAAAGAAGACATGATACAAAAAGCGATCGCCATCTTACAGGATCCTGGTACCGATCATTCTCCTGTTTGCCCTTACCTGATGGAAGATAGTGTTACAAAAATGATGCAGTTATTTGGCCATTAACTGTACGCAGAGCCGGTATAATGTTTTAGCAATAGAATCAAATGAAAGTTCTTTTGCAAAATGATCAGTTATTTTTTTTGAAAATTGTTGCTTGTCTGCTCCCGCTGCTTTTATTAATGCGTTACATAAACTATCCTCATTGCCTGGTTCAAATAAATACCCGTATTGGCCATCATCGGTTATTTTTTTAAATGATGGAATATCCGTTACTACAGGTATACAACCGCAACTCATGGCTTCACATAAAGCTGTACCACTTCCTTCATAATGGGAGGCGGAAATAAAAAAATCAGCACTGTTAAACCAATAAAGCAACTCACTGTGTTCAATTTTTCCAACCAATATAACAGGGCTATTATCTATTGGCAATAATTTTTTAATGTTCCGTAATAATTCATCTGTTTGATAGATCATATAAAGCCTCGCCGTGGGATTAAATGCTTTAAATTTTAAGAAAGCATTTACTGCACTCAACGGATCCTTGTTTTGATTAAGCCTGCCCACCCATAAAAAAACAGGCGAACCTGTAACATTTGTTTTTTCCTTTGCGATAAACTTATCTAGAGGATAAAAAACAGAAGAAACTTCCATTAACTCATGTACTTTATTTTCGGTATCAAGATTCCCGTTCTTTACCCAGTTAATGCCTATTGCCCGGGCGGTAAAAAGAAAGGCATCAACTTTATAGGCCGCCATTCTTTGGGCATACTTTTTTATTCCTGTAAAAGGTTTTTCTGCATGATGTTGAAGGATGATCTTTACACTTTTTCCAAGGCAGGCCCGTAATTGTATTACCTGTAAAGGAAAAAGAAAACTGCTTACCACAACAATATCCGGGGTTAAGGTTTTTACAAACCTGTTTAATTTTCGCGGAAAATAATTTTTCTTTTTTCCTGCATTCACACAAAGATATTGAACGCCATTGTGTGTAAAATTTCCTTCATAATTTATCTGATCTACACGGATCACAGTATGTTCTTTGGCCAGGCATTGCAGCCAGCCCACATAAAATTGTATCCTTTTAACCCATTCCTGTGGGGAATGAATATCCGGTGAATAATTATAACTTACATAAATGATCCGCATAACAATACGAAAGTAAGAATATGACAATACTTATAATTAGATAATTTTATAAAGTAAAATATACAACTTGCAGGGGATCAATAACAAGAATGATAGATTAATAAACCAACAGAATATTTTATACTATGATAAAATAGCAGCTGACTATGATGCTATTTTACATAAAGACCCAGCCAATGCAGATGTCAGAAAAAAAGTGGCAGAAAAATTTACTGCACTTGTAAAAACGGGTAGGGTGTTGGATTTTGGCGGAGGAACCGGGCAGGATCTTGGATGGTTAGTGCAGCATCATTACGATATTGTTTTTTGCGAACCCTCAACTGCCATGCGGCAAATAGCTTTGGTACGAAGCAAAAAAGAATTCCCCGAAACCGGCATTTTTTTTATTGATGATGATAAAACAGATTTCAGAAACTGGGATCCGGTTATTCCATTTGAACCAAAAGCAGATGCTGTTTTAGCCAATTTTGCCGTTATAAATTGTATACCGGATATTGATTTACTTTTTACAAAACTGGCTGTAATGATAAACCCCGGTGGAATAATTCTTGCAATTATTTTAACCAATAGTTTAACAAAACGGTTGCAGTCAAACCGGAAAGGCACAATAAGATCTTTTTTTAATGGCAACCCGGTGAAGATTGAAATTGATAATAAGGATCAGCGGCAAGTGATTTATATCCATACCATGAAAGCAATTAAAAAAGCTTCATCAGGTAATTTTGAATTTAAACAAACGGAACGATTGCTGGGATCTGGTTTCTCTTTGATACATTTGGTACGAAAATGAAAAATATTTTTCGAAAAATATTATTTGGCAATACACCTGTCAGTGAGTACTCAACAATAACAGTAAAAGGTGATGTAAAAGAAAAAGTATATCTCGAAGCCGGTAATGAGTGTGTCGATATATCTGCTGATCAATGGCTGCTATGTCTTGATCCTGTTGTATTTGGTATCTGGTTAACAAAAGAGAAAATCACAATTATATCCAAAAAAAAGCAGGAATACAAAATGATCTTTACCGGTTCTGGAAAAAACAGCAAAACCGTTGCTGTAATAACGCTTGAATATTTTAATAACATAGAAGAGGCGGACGGAACCATTTTTTTATTAAAAATGGTAAACACAAGGATCAGGCATATCAATTTTATTAAAACCCGCCTGCTTTTTCAACGATATTATAAAAAACCAGGACAAAATTTTGATCAGCTAAAATCATATGCCGCTGCTTATAGTTATCCCAGGAGGGTAAGAGTTATTTCTTTTAAGGAAGAAGATTATTATAATATTTTTCCAATGGATCTTGTAGGCGAAATTACACAAAGCAGGCACTATGTATTTGGTTTAAGGCATACTAATGTTACCCTTGCCCGTATCATTGAAACAAAAAAAATGGTTGTATCTGAAGTGCCGTTTGAATTTAAAGAGATCATTTACCAACTGGGCAAACATCATAGCGGAGCACCTTTAATGGCAGAATTGAATTTTGCATTAATACAAACTCAGCAGTTTAATTTTCCGGTTCCGGCATGGGCAAACAGTTATAAAGAATTAAAAATTGTAAAAACAATTAACCTTGGAAGCCATATGTTACTTTGGGGAGAAGTGATCAATGAAAAAAAATTAATTGAGCTAACGGGAAATCTATACCACATTCATTTTTTACATTACCTGCATCAAAAAAGAAATGGGTTGGCTTATCCATTAGTATAACAGCACTGATTAGCCGAAGGGAAAAATTGCTTCCGGATAATATTGTTTAATGTTTTGGCTCAGCGCCTGCAAATTGCCCTGAACATATTTTACTGTTCCATTGATGATTACCCGATTGAAGCTCTGCATTTTCACCTGGCCCTGCAAGCATTCATCAAATAACACAATATTACCCTTACTGATCACCATTAAAATATCTTCGGGGTTCAGCGAAAAAAAATTATCCATATCTGATCGATCCTGCTTCTTTTTTGCAACAACTATATCTGCTGATTTATTTTTGGCAATAGCACCATTGTTCATATTCCATATTTTTGCAGCAACCGTGTTAACAGCATCCAGTAATTCCTGATCTGATAGTTGTTCTGTTTTTCTGGCCATCCTCAGGTGATCCCAGATATTCCATCCGGCTGATAGTGTAGAGTCTGATCCAAAAACAATTGCCGTGTTTTTCTTTATCTTTTCAACATCGGCTGTTGCATCCAGTAAAAAATAATTTGATGCCGGGCACCATATCAGGGCCTCAAAAGCCTTTGCCTGTTTAATTGTCATGGCAACACCATGTACAGCGATCATTTTCTTTTTTAACCAATTGGCGTTGATCAACTCATCAATTTCATTTTGGGCCTCTTCGTTTGTGCCTTCGCCTGTGTGTATCACAAAAGGTTTATTTTTTTTAAGAGGGTCATTTAATTTCCATTTCCATTTTTTTTCATAATTCAATGAATGCAATGAATAACAATCCTGAAAAACAGTTATCAATTCATTATCGATGTTTAGTTTTTTTCCATGATTCACCACAGTTGTAACACCGCTAAGCAGGTTTTTATACATACCCCATTGTGTTCGTAGCTCCTGTGGAATTTTCAGCACTGCATTTATCTGACCGATATTATTCTTATTAATATCATCGCCCCATGCGGTATAGTTTTTATAAATATGGTTGCCCAGTTGTGGAAATAAATTAAAATCAAGGTGATCGTGTGAGTTGATCAGCCCGGGAAAAGTTATATTGTCTTCTGGAAGTATGATTGAAGAAGGCTGTGATATGTTGATCGTTGTAACAGCACCGATCATTCCTTTTTCGATAACTATATTTTTTAGCCCTGCTTCCCCAATGATATAAGCCTTACTTATTTTCATTTGGTCTTTTTAAAATGAATTCCGTAAATGACCGGCATGCCTTTATATGTTTCATATACATCAAGGGCGCCCTGCTTTTCATAAAAATATTTCACCACTTCATCAATTTTTTTTTCTGTGACCTGTAATGTTTGCCAATTCAATGTTGAGGCAATATTTTTTATTTTTTCAATTTGGTGAATATAATTTTTTACCGATATTATTTTGTCAGCATAACTAAAAGTTCTTTTCCCACCTTTTTGTAAGATATCGGGATGGTAATCAGAAATAAAAATATCAGCACCCGGTTTTACAACCCTGTTCCATTCATTTAATGCTGCAACCGGGTCTTTAATATGTGCAATGGTTAAGGTGGATATCAAAATATCAACAGCATTATAGGGCGTCATTTTCAATTGGTTGCCGGATGACTGACAGGTAATGGTATCAGGAAATTTTAGTTTCAGCATTTGTAACATACCTGCAGAAACATCATAACCTGTTAGTTGTTGTGGCTGCTGATCCAATATTTTTTTCCAATGGCGTCCTGTACCACAGCCCACATCAACAATAACTTTGTGTTTAAATGCAACCCTTTCATTAAAAGCAGAAAAAAGTTCTTCATCAAGTGCCAACATCAGGTTATCGGGCTGACTGTCATAGGCTGTAGCCCATAGGTTATATGCTTTTTCCGGAGAGGTATCCCCGGTTGTAAAAAGTTTTCGGAATAATGCGTTAAACAAAGTAATTTGTATTGGTTTAAAAGCCAATGGTGGTAGATAAAATTAAGCATAAAACACTACTAAAAAAAGGCAACCTTTTATATTATAATCTCGTTTTAAAAACTGTATGAACAAGGTACTTTTATTTAATCCAAAAAGCGCTGTGGCCAAACACCGTATTCCTAATTCAATTATGAATATAGCGGCTTCAATTGATGGGGTATTCGACTGGATCATTGTAGATGGAAACAGGGAAGCAGATACTTATGCAAAGATCAGATCGTATTTATTGACCGGCCTGTATAAA
>JAYVUE010000169.1:0-15553 GCA_043788195.1 Chitinophagaceae bacterium | reverse complement strand
GTCGTTGTGGCTGGGTTGATCTTGTAGCTTTACAATTTGCCTGTATGATAAACGGAGTTACCCAGATCATTATGACAAAAGCTGATATACTGGACAACCTGCCCGAATTGAAAGTATGCAATGGATATAAAATTGACGGCAAAGAGAAAAGTTATGTACCTTTTCAAATGAACCGGGTTGTTATTGAACCAATATATAAAATCTTTAAAGGGTGGCAAAAAGATATATCGGCAATGAGTGATTTTGCTCAGCTGCCCCAAGAGATGAAAAACTATATTAGTTACCTTAATGAATTCCTGGGGATACCTGTAAAATATATCAGTAACGGCCCGGGCAGAGATCAAATACTGGTGGCATAAAAAAAAATTGAAAAAAAACCAAAATATTTTTGGCAATATGAAAATCTAGGGGAAATTTTACAGTACTAATCCTGTTAGAACTATGGCTTCAAAATCTGATGACACAAAAAAGACAAATGCTAAAGCAGCAACTGTAACAGAACAAGATTCTGTTAAAAAATCTTCTTCAAAATCAAAAAAAGATGATGATGATCTGGATGACGATGAAGAAGAACTGGATATTGAAACTCCTCCTGCTAAAAAAGGTAAAGGGTCTTCAAAAAAAAGCAAGGGTGATGATGACGAAGAGGATGATGTAGAAGTTGCTGATGATTGGGAGAAACCGGAAGAAGATGATAATTGGGATCCAGATTTTGATGAATTTGATGTACCCAAATCAAAAGGAAAAAAAATTACAGGGAAAAAAGCCGCTAAAGAGGAGGAGGAATTTAAAGTTGATGATGATTTTAAAGACCTTGGTTTTGATGATCTGAGTGGTGGTGGTTTTGATGATGAGGATGATGATTATTAGTGAGGGATTATGCCAGGCAGGAAAAACACTATAATTGAAAAAAAGCATTTCATTTCCCGTAGATAATTTTACTGATTTCAGAATACAGATGTTGAATTGGGTAAACCGGTTCAACATTTTTTGTTTTCTGGATAATCAGCTATATAATTTTTCAACATCAGCGTTTGAATGTTTAGTAGCTGCAGGGTGCAAATCAAAAATAGAAGTAAATGCAGGAAATGCTTTTGAAATACTGGAACAATTTTGTACTGTAAATAAAAATGAATGGCTATTCGGCCATTTAGGATACGATATAAAAAATGAAACTGAACTATTAAGTTCCAATAACTTCGATGGTATAGGGTTCAGTGACCTGCATTTTTTTATTCCAGAAATTGTTTTACAACTCGATCAGGCTGCAGTTCATATTTTTTGCGAATCAGGTGCCGAAGAAATTTTCAAAAGCATTAGTGCCTGCCCTGCGGTTATTGCTTTAAACAAAAACAGCACTATAACCATTATTAACAGGATCGAAAAAAATGAATATCTCAGTATAATTGAAAAATTGCGGCATCATATATTGCGGGGCGATTGCTATGAAATAAATTTTTGCCAGGAATTTTTTTCAGAAAATGCAGAACTTGATCCATTGTTTTTTTATGATCAGCTTTCGCAGCTTTCTCCCAATCCATTTTCTGTTTTTTATAAGATTGATGATAAATTTTGTTGTTGTGCAAGCCCTGAACGATACCTGAAAAAATCAGGTAACAGGATTTTTTCCCAACCCATAAAAGGTACATCAAAACGAAACCTGACCAATCTGGAGCAGGATGAAGAACAAAAACAATATCTTTTAAAAAGCAATAAAGAGAAAAGTGAAAACGTAATGGTTGTTGATCTGGTAAGAAATGACCTCAGCCGAGTCTGCAAAGAAGGCTCTGTAAAAGTGGATGAATTATTTGGCTTATATAGTTTTCCACAAGTGCACCAGATGATCAGTACAATTAGCGGAGAGTTGATATCTGATCTGACCCCCGCGTTAATTTTTAAAGAATCATTCCCGATGGGATCAATGACTGGTGCGCCAAAAATAAAAGTGATGCAATTGATTGAAAAATATGAAAAAACAAGACGGGGATTATTTTCGGGTTCAATTGGATATATTAACCCGAACGGGGATTTTGATTTTAATGTAGTAATAAGAAGTTTGCTTTATAATGCAACAAAAAAATATGTTTCTTTTCAAACAGGCAGTGCTGTTACCTTTTATAGTGATGCCGAAAAAGAATATGAAGAATGCTTATTAAAAGCAGCAGCAATGATGAAAATATTCAGTAAGGTTTAACTTCCCTTTTTCTTTTTGTTTTTTGGAGGATCAGGATAAACAGTTTTTTGGTTATTGGGGATACTGTTTTCTCCCAGCATAAGATACACACACTCAGTTTGTATGGCATTCTTATTTGCTAAAAATAAATTCATTTTATCGGGCGGTAAACGAAGATCGTAGTTAGCACTGGAAGCAATTATCTTATCAAAAAGAGGATTATATCTGTTGAACTGTTTGATATCCATTGATAAATTTTTAGTGATCACCAGTGAATTATATCTCCCCGCAATGGTTTGAATTTCTGCAGCATCCCTTTCTTCTTCGGTAAGGTTAGGTTTATTGTCATAAGAATTCATACCACCTGTGGGGTCAATATTAGAAGTTGTAAATCCTGTGCCTGTAGTTAAACCACCAGACCCTTCCATTATATAATGTGTGGCAATAAATTTTTTGACATGATTCCTGCTTTCTTCAGGTAAGTAATATTGTAGCAGCCAAAAATTTTTGCTACCGCTTTTTTTAATGGCACTGAAAACTCTTCCCGGCCCGCCGTTATAGGCCGCAATAACCAACAACCAGTCGTGCAACTGATGATATAGCGTTAATAAATACCTTGCAGCAGCATGTGTACTTTTATAATAATCTGTTCTTTCATCAAGTACCCCGTTAATGAGTAGTCCGTATTCCCTTGCTGTATATGGCATAAATTGCCATGGACCACCCGCGCCTTTACAACTGGTAGCATATGTTTTAAGATTACTTTCAATAACTGCGAGGTATTTCAGTTCCCTTGGTAAACCATATTGTGAGAGGATATTATCCATTAAATTAAAATAAGGCTGTCCCCAACCTTTCATTTTAAGTAAAGAATTGCTATGCGCATTTAGATAATCCTGCATATAAACTTCGGCATTTGGATTTACCTGGGATGAATATGGGAGTGAGGGGTTGTAGGTATATTTGGCAAATAAATTTTTAAATCCATATTTAGTTTCCTGGCTAATATAGGTTATTTTTTCTTTTGGTGGCGGACTCTTTGTTTTTATTACTTCATCAATTATCTCAGTTCCTTTTGTTGTAGTAAGGTTGTTGGAATCAGCACTGGGATCCTGTTGAAAAAAATACTCCCCTGAATTATTGAACAGATCACCCGCTTTAGCCTGGGGGATAAAGAATAGTACAAAAAATAAGTAAAAAAAAGATTTCATTATTTTAAGAAGAGACTAATAAGTTTTGAATTGTTGTAATATATATTGTGATAATTGTAGCAAAGTTAACTCATCTGTTTTAGCTGTCATAATCTGCAGACCAAAAGGCATACCATTGCTATGTTTAAATAAAGGCAAAGATATACCGGGTAAGCCGGCCAGATTGGCAAAAACTGTATATATATCTGCTAAATACATAGCTACCGGATCATCAGAATTGTCGCCGATGGTAAAAGCAGTTACCGGGCTGGTGGGCATGATAATAGCATCAAACTCATTGAATATGGTATTGATCCTGTCTATTAGTAGCTTTCTTACCTGCTGGGCTTTACTATAATAAGCATCATAATATCCTGCACTTAAAACAAATGTACCCAGCATGATCCTCCTTTTTACTTCCTTTCCAAATCCTTCACTTCTGGTGTGTTTATAAAAATCTGTTAAATCTTTTACCTCTTTATTAGTTCGGAATCCATAACGTATCCCATCATAGCGGCTTAGGTTGCTGCTGGCTTCTGCTGTGGTTAATACATAATAAGCGGGCACAATGTAATTGAGCAGATCAAAATAAACCGGTTCTGTTGTATGTCCTTCGGTTTTTATTTTAGCTAAAACAGCAAGGATCGAATCCTTTATTTCTGCATCTAGAGACGGATGATCAAATGCTTCCATAAAATAAGCCACCCGGAATTTTTTTTGAATTTCAGCTGGAATTGGAAAGCAGTTAATGGGTTCCGTTAGTATTGTGCTGTCATAATCATCATGACCACTCATGATCTGTAATGACAAAGCGATATCATCAATACTATTACTGAATATACCTATCTGGTCAAATGAAGAAGCATAAGCCACAAGGCCGTGCCGTGATATTCTGCCATAAGTAGGCTTTATTCCAATGATACCACAGAAGTCCGCCGGCTGTCTAACGGAGCCGCCCGTGTCTGTACCCAGACTAAGCATACACATTCCTGCCTGTACAGCCACTGCGCTGCCACCTGATGAGCCGCCTGGCACTTTTGTTTCATTGAGGCCATTTAATACTTTTCCGTAAACAGAATTTTCATTGGTACTGCCCATCGCAAATTCATCACAATTACAATTACCGATAATAATAGCATCTTCATCAAGTAAACGCTCTACAGCCGTAGCCGAAAATAAACTGGTGAAACCCTGTAATATCTTTGAAGCAGCAGTTACTTTATGGTCTTTAAAACAAATAACATCTTTAATGGCAATGATAACACCATGCATTTTTTTTAAGGGCTCACCATTCTTTCTTTTTTCATCTAATATTGCAGCTCTTTGTAAAGCCTCCTGCTCAAAAACTTCTATAAAAGCATTAAGCTTTGGCTGATGTTTTATCTGTTGAATGAAATGTTCAACTGCGGTAATGCAGCTGGTGTCTCCAATTAATAGTTCCTTGTGAAATTGTTGTATGTTTTTGAAAGTGAACATCTACATGATAAAGGATATTATAAAATCGGCTGAAGTGGTCCTGATAAATTATCCGGAATCACTTCAGCCGAGGCTGATATAGCAATTAAATTATTACTGTGGTAATTGTTGTTTGTTGTCTTTTTCTTTTAAGCCTTCCTCAATTTCGTTTTTAACATTATTCTTGGCATCTGTAAATTCACGCATACCACGGCCAATACCCCTCATTAATTCAGGAATCTTCTTTCCACCAAACATTAATAATACTACAATAACGATAAGTACCCATTCGCTGCCACCAGGCATTGAAATAAGAAATACGGAGTTCAAAAATGATATTGTCATAATAAAGATTTAGGCGGTAAAGATAAATTAATTATTGACTTACTTGCATAATTTACCTCAACAATATTAATTGTTGAATAGCCTAAATTTGAAAAATCTGGAGTACTAACGTAAATAAGTTCTACCACACCTGGCTTTGCCATTGGCGGCCTGTTCCGGTGAAATGCCCCTGGCACAGGAAACAAAAAATAAAATGGCTGAAATGATAACTACTGACAGAAGAATCCTTCTCATGGTTAAAAATTTTACTGGTTAAAAATTGGTAAGCATTGCCTAATTCGAGTAAACAGGTCTGTCAGAGGGATTAAATTTGTACATAAAGTTTAACAATAATTATGCCAAACCGCTATTTTTGGTCAATAAAATGCCCCGAATTAACCGGGGCAACTATAAAAAATTAAGTTTAAACAATTATTTTTTGGCAACAGCCATTCTTTTTTCTCTTATACGGGCACTTTTGCCACTTCTTTCACGTAAATAGTACAATTTTGCCCGGCTTACCTTACCTACCTTGTTTAGCAAAACACTGTCAATATTTGGCGAATAAAAAGGGAATAAACGTTCTACGCCAACACCATCACTCATTTTACGTACTGTAAATGAGGCTGTTGCACCAGTACCCTGGCGTTTAATTACATCGCCCTTAAAGCTCTGTATACGTTCTTTATTGCCCTCCTGGATCTTATAGTTTACTGTGATATTATCACCTGCTTTAAATTTCGGAAGCGTTGGCTTGTTTGTCAACTGCTCATGAACAAAATTAACTGCGTTCATATTATCTGTTTTTTACGGACGGCAAAGGTAGGGTAAAAAGTTTATAGTTCATGGTTCATGTTTCATAGTTTTTTTAAAGCCTCACCCCAACCTCCCGAAAAAATCGGGAGAACTCGAAGTTGGTAGCTTACTAATTGAATGCTTCTTTTATTATGCCGCAATCTTCACTTCTATCTTCAAAAAATCTTCTCCTTTTCCCTCCTCAGGATAGGAGGGGCTTTTACCTCGCTACATTAACCGACCTTTTTTCCCTGATAACAGTCACTTTTATCTGTCCGGGAAATGTCATTTCTGTTTGTATTTTCTGAGCTATTTCAAAACTTAATTTTTCGCTGTCGCCATCAGTTACTTTATCTGCCTCTACAATTACCCTTAACTCACGGCCAGCCTGTATAGCGTATGCTTTCTCTACTCCGGTATACCCCATTGCCATAGTTTCAAGGTCTTTGATACGTTGAATGTATTGTTGCATGATCTCGCGCCTGGCACCAGGTCTGGCACCGCTTATCGCATCACATGCCTGAATGATCGGTGAGATAACATATTGCATTTCCATTTCATCATGATGAGCCCCGATAGCATTTACTACAGCCGGGTTTTCGCCATATTTTTCGGCCAGTTTTGCACCCAGTAAGGCATGGCTTAATTCAGTTTCTTCATCGGGCACTTTTCCAATATCATGTAATAATCCTGCACGTTTTGCTAGTTTAGGATTCATTCCTAATTCTGCTGCCATTATCGAACACAGGTTAGCTGTTTCTCTACTGTGCATCAATAAATTTTGACCGTAAGAAGAACGGAAACGCATCCGGCCAACCATTCTTATCAATTCTTTATGCAAACCATGTACACCCAGTTCCATTGCAGTGCGTTCACCAATTTCCATTACCTGGTCATCTAATTGTTTCTTTGTTTTTTCCACTACTTCTTCAATCCGGGCCGGGTGAATACGGCCGTCTGCGACTAATCGTTGTAGTGATAACCTGGCGATCTCTCTGCGCAAAGGATCAAATGAAGACAATACAATTGCTTCAGGCGTATCATCTACTATAAGATCTACTCCTGTGGCTGCTTCAATAGCACGGATATTTCTACCCTCACGGCCAATAATGGAACCTTTGATCTCATCACTTTCAAGGTTAAAAACGGTAATGGCATTTTCAATGGCAGCTTCAGCAGCAGTTCTTTGAATAGTTTGAATTACGATCTTACGGGCTTCTTTAGTAGCTTTTATTTTTGCATCTTCAATGATCTCCTGTTGTATAACCAGTGCTTTGGTGATGGCTTCTTGTTTTAAACTTTCAATTAATTGTGCTTTTGCGTCGTCGGCGGATAAGCCGGCAACTTTTTCCAGCCGGCGAATATGCTCTTCCTGGTGTTTTTCCAGTTCAGTTCGTTTGATATTAACTACTTCAATCTGGCGATTAAGCGTTTCTTTGATAGCTTCATTGTCTTTGATCTGTTTTTCAAGATTCTGGTCTTTTTGGTTGATGGATTGCTCTTTTTGTTTTATACGGCTTTCCCCTTCAACGATCTTTTGGTTACGCTGCATAACATCCCTGTCATGGTCCGACCGTAATTGTACAAACTTCTCCTTAGCTTCTAAAAGCTTTTCTTTTTTAAGGTTTTCAGCTTGTAATTGGCCATCTGCGATGATCTTTTTAACCTGTTGCTCTGCTTCTGCTATTTGGTTTTTGGTATTTTTGGCAAAGACCAGTTTACCCAGTATTATGCCCATTATTAGTGCGGCTGCACCAATGATAATGTATAATATTATCGGTTCCATGTAATTTTTCTGTTTTAAATCGGTTCACAATCATATAAATCCATCTTTTGCCCTTATTAAGTAGGGAAAGAAGGCAGGGGACGAAGATAAGTAAATTGTTTGGAGTTTGTACTGGATGCCGGATACCTGATTCCGGCTTAAATACTAAAGTACTTTGCCGATCGCCAATCCGCAGAATGTTATGCATTGTGCTTTGCTTTAATTCGATAAAAATTGATTTTCTTTGCCAACCCATGGCACTATTTATCGCATCATTAAACTCGGGAAGCAACGGAAATTGTTATTATATCGGTAATGATAGTGAAGCAGTATTAATTGATGTTGGTATTTCGTGCACTGAAACAGAAAAACGTATGCGCATGTTGGGGCTTTCAATGAAAATGGTAAAAGCTATTTTTGTTTCACATGAACATACTGATCATATCAAGGGAGTTTCTACTTTGGCAAATAAATACAAATTACCTGTTTATATTACCCCTAAAACCGCAGGGGGATTAAGATTGATACGTACTCTCTCAAGGCCATTTGTAGCAGACCAGGCCATCCAAATTGGAGGTCTTTCTGTGATTCCTTTTGCAAAATTACATGATGCTGCAGACCCACATAGCTTTATTATCTGTTATAACGGAGTTACAGTTGGTGTGTTTACTGATATCGGCAGTGCCTGTACGCAAGTTATCCGTTACTTTAGCCAATGCCATGCTGCTTTTTTGGAAGCCAATTATGAAGAAGAATTACTGGAGAAGGGAGGGTATCCCATTTACCTGAAAAACCGTATAAAAAGTGATAAAGGGCATCTTTCTAATCAGCAGGCGCTTAAACTGTTCAATGATCACCGTCCCACATTTATGACTCATCTTTTACTGTCTCATTTATCAAAAGACAATAATGATCCACATTTGGTAAAACAATCATTTACAAAGCATGCCGGCGATATTGCGATAGTTATAGCCTCACGTAATGAACCCTCTGCCGTGCATATGATTGGGCCGGATCAAAATAGCCAATTGATATTGGAAAACAAAAGGCAACTGAAGTTGTTTTAATAATTGATCCTAATAATAAGGCCTTCATTTAAAAAAACATTTCTATAAGTTCAGCTGATCAATCGTTTTAGAAATTAGCAGTTTGTTGATTTAAAGAGTTTTCAATTGTTTAAAATCCGTATCTATCAAATGAATTGTGATCACCCTGCCGGGGAAAAATTCCTGCAAGCCCGAAACTGATGTTTTAAAAAAATCTTCTGATACGGCGGATACAGATTTTCCGCCAATAATGATATTTATTTGTACCTGATTATCTTTTGCTAAAGATGAAATTTGAATATCACTTTCATGATCATCTATAAAATAGCCAATGCCTTTATAATAGCCTGCAACATGTGCAGCATCTACCTCAGTTACACCATTACCTTTATAATAGACAGTATGGAATTTATCTAATTTAAAAGGTGTTCCTGTTTTTCCATCAGTTGAAATGACTGACATCAATGATTTGAAAAAGCCCATAAGTTTGTTTTTTTTAAATATACGAAATAATAAAAACACGGCTTGAAATAATCTTTTTTTAAAAATAACTTAATCTCCGATAAAACCAAACCAAAACCAATTATTATTTCTATATACAAAGATTAATCCTCCTTTTTTTGTGACCTTATCGATTTTTTCATAAGGCTTTACACCTTTAGTGATGGTGGAAACCAAATCTTCCCATGATTTATCATCCCAGGAATTGACTGTATATGCTGCAGTGCCACCACCACCTCCATCAAAAAATTCATCACCTTTCAATGCTAATTTTATAATTGTAGCTTTGTCTTTTTGTTTTATTGCAGTTGAAAAAAGGACCCAAAAGTCATTCCAGCTCTCTTCTTTTGATTTTATTTGATCAGGTGTAGTGGCAATAACCGGTGTAAGCGAATCGTTCTTTGCAATTTCTTTTTGTTGTGGAGGTGAATCATTTTTATACTGCGGCAATTCTTTTTGTTTATCATTAGTTTGACTGCAGGATGAAAATAAAAAAGAAAGAGTAATTGCTGTAATAAGCTGCCTCATATATTTGTTTTAAACTGTTATAGATTGTTGGCTTTGTAAATTTACTTTTTATTGGTATATCAAAGTAATTGTGAGTTACAATGATCTGGTAAATCATAAGGTTTTATTTTAAATTTGCCTACTTAATGTTTAAGGGTTTAAAATTAATACTATTGAAATAGCAACGCCAAATGTTAACTTAGTTCTTTTAATTTTGTATTTAATAGTGAACTATAGTTCAAAGCAAAGGCTAAATTGATTTTGCGTCAATAAAAATAAATGATCACAAGGAAATAGTTGGTATGAATTTAATTAAAAAATATGGTAAGACCGCAATGGTGGCTGGTGCTTCAGAAGGCATCGGCGCAGCTTATGCAGCTTACCTGGCAGCTGAAGCAATGGACCTTGTGCTTATTGCCAGGCGTAAAGAGCCCTTATATAAGTTTGCAGAAGAATTAGAAAATAAGTACAAAATAAATGTGAATTGTATTGCCTGTGACTTGGCTGATAAAAATGCAACTCATCAAATACAAGAATCGCTAAACGGTATTGAAATTGATCTTC
Organism: Chitinophagaceae bacterium; assembly: GCA_043788195.1. Lineage (GTDB taxonomy): Bacteria > Bacteroidota > Bacteroidia > Chitinophagales > Chitinophagaceae > Ferruginibacter. Next base: position 5,233 of record JAYVUE010000169.1, on the reverse strand, counting down.
TTGTATTTAATGCAGCTGTTTCCTATATCGGATCATTCCATGAAAATACTGTTGAACATCATTGTGAAATGGCACAGGCGAATATGATAACCCCAATAAAAATGTTGCACGTATTTGGAGATCAGATGATCAAAAGAGGAAGAGGTGCAATTATTATGATGGCCTCTCTTGCAGGGTTTCAGGGAAGTGGTTTTTTGGCTGTATATGCGGCTACCAAAGCCTTTGACCGCATTCTGGCAGAAAGTCTTTGGTATGAATGGAAAAGTAAAGGGGTAGATGTGATGGCATGTTGCGCAGGCGCAACGTCAACACCGAATTTTATAAAAACAACACCTGAAAAACCAGCTTTCTTTGCTCCCCGGGTACAGGATCCTTCAGCGGTAGTTCAGGAATGTTTTAAACAGTTAGGCAAAAAACCTTCATTCGTTACCGGTAGGGGTAATAAAATGGCAACATTTATTATGCAGAAATTATTGCCACGGAAAATGGCAATAAAAATAATGGGGGATACAACAAAAAAAATGTATCGGTTATGATCTACTTCTGTTAAATAATTTCAACTCTTAGTAAATAAATGGAATGATACGGTAAGGAACTTTATTTACATATTGTTTCCAGAGTTCTCCATATTTAAGTGCACATCGTTTATCGTCATCTATCTGACGGGGAAATAGCAGGGCAACATAATACAATGGATATAACCAGGGCCAGATTAAAAAAGGATGACCAACACAAAGTGCTATCCCGGTTCCCATTAATATTTCACCTAAATAATTGATATGCCTGCTCAACCCCCAAAAACCATTTACTAATAAAAAACTTTTGCCATCAGTAATTGATTCAGGAACTATACCCAGGAATGATCTTTTAGAATTTTTTTTAAAAAAATACTTTTGCATATTGGCTCCGCGGGCTAAACACCAACCGGTAAAAAAAATCAAAACATATATTATCAACAACCAGACAGGAGTTTTAGGATTAGGCAGGTCAACGGTTGACCATAATACAATAGAATAGAAATAAGGATAAAAAGCAATGCAACCCCAGCCTAATTTAAATCCAACCTTTTCTGCAATAATATCATAAGTATATAAATGTACTTCTTCGAAGCTTAGATAATCAATGACAAAATAAATAATTAAACCCGCAGATAAATAGATCCCTGCGGAAGCATTTACCCCATACAATATCCAGTGATGGACCGTAAAACTCAGCGTATTTAGTGCTAATAGAATTGCACCGATCAGGTACAGCCACATTTTTGCATCAATCCTATTGTTCCAACCTTGGGGGTTATCTAATCTTCCTAAATAAAAGTCTTTCAAAAAATTTGTACTAACTGCAGAATTGGGTAACACAATGGCCAATGAAAAGATGATGCCAAATGTAAATGCACCGGCTAATCCATACCATCTATAAGTGTATAGCAAATCCCAGGCTGCAATTTTAAAAAAGCCCGCTAAATACCAAATTACTACTGCAATGAAGAAAACATAAATACCGTTAAGCCGGTACTTTAATTTTTGCGTTGAATTGGCTTTAGTAACGTAGCCGGTTACCCTGCGTGCCGGTAAAAAAAAGTGTAAAAGTAGAATCAATAAGTAAATCAACACCGGGGAAAAGAATCCTGTTATTTTTTCCATAGCAGACAAATAATTTATTATAATTTGAAAAACTAAATAATTCAGATAATAAACATGGTGTGGCAGAATTATTTTTATCCATCCAATTTTATTTTGTTTATAAAAAAGCCATTAGTTTGCAAAGACCAGTTTTTTTATCCTTTCAATATTTACTTCGGTTATATATTTTGGAATGTTTGCAAATCTTTTATGAAAATGATATCCCCCGTTCATTAATTCATCAATGGCCATTTGCCTTGTCCAGTTTTCAAAAATAATTCTGTACATCGCCAATACAACACCGGTTCTGTCGGCCCCATACATACAATGCACCACGATCGGTTTTGGAGATTTTAATAATATTTTTAAGGTGGATACGATCTCAGTATCTGTAAAACGGCTGGCATTCATCCTTACTTCATAAAGTTGCAGTTGCGTATTATTAATTTGATCGGTATGATCTTTTCTCAGGTTCAAAACACTTTTAAAACCCAACTGGCTTAATTCCACAAACGCTTTTTTACCGGGCTGACTGCTTCTGTAAATACTGTCATTCAATTTATAAAAATTATGTACAAATGCAGAACTGAATTTTACAGCCCAGTTGCCGGGTCTTATATTTAATTCTTGTCCATATCCGGATAGTGTTACAATTAAAGCAAGCACCAGGCAAATACTGAAGTATATTTTTTTATTCACGGTTGAGGCACAAATAAGCTTTTATCTATCATTTTAATTATGGTAGTCACTACCAAATATTTTCTTTGGCGCATTTATTCTATTCCATAACCCATCGTACCACACATCTGTTGCAAATGCAGCGCTTTCAACTATGTACCATTTGCCATTATTTTTTTTAAATAAGGATTCAACATGACAACAATCTGTATCCCGGCCCGAAATAACTTTGCGGCCATCTTTTCGTTGTACAGTTCCTTTAAACCAGGCATAACCATTGCTTACATTTAAAATATCAACCACAAAAATAAATTCCTGTTTATATTCCTGGTATAAATTGGCACGTAAAATATCGAGCATCATCGTACGGTCAATTTCATTACTTTTTGTTTTAGTCTTGTAATCGTACATGATCTGACAAATTGCCATATTACTTATAAAGGCAAAAGCAATCAACAGTAAATTCCTTTTCATATTTATTTTTATTTGAGTGATCAATTAATTTACTAATTCGGGCCTGAATTCAAAATGCATTGTATCGTAATGATACCATTTTCCACCCCAAATAAATCCATTATTTTCAAAAATGTCAATTATTTGTTGAGGAATTTGATTTCTATAATTTAAAGTTACATTTTCGTTTGTACTCTTACTATCCCATTGCCAATAATTTGAGAATTTGGTATTTATATCAACGGTTATTCCAAAACTATGCATACTTAATCTGCCTGTTCCATTTATATTTCTCCAGTTAAATGTACCTCCGATATTGAGTATATATTTCTTCATTTTAGGTAGTTGGTCAAGTTCGTTGGATATTTTTTGTATTGCTTTATCAACGCCATTGACCTTTGAAACCATTATTTTCTGACCAGCCAGTTTAGGGCACCAGTTTATTTCAACGAGGTTTTTTGTAACATCAGTTTTTTTATTCCCATATATTTTTTTAAAAAAGGCTTCATTCCTTACACGGCCCGGATCATTCTTAAATGCAATTTTTTTTGGAATTTTACCTTTGGAATAAGTAAAATAAAACTGATCCTCAATATCTGCATTATTGAGCATTTCATCAATGTTTTTATTTTTTATCCCATCATCATAAATTAGGGAAGTACCATCTTTAAAAAATAATTTATTGTTTTTATAACCTGTAATTATATTGGGATACAGTTTTATAAGTTTAAGGGCATTTTTTGGTATTTCATTTTCATTATTTTGTGCAGTACAGGCAATTGTTTTCAGCAGCATTAAAGTAATAAGAAATGTGGTGTTCATTACAGCTATTTTGATTTGCAAAATCAATAAAAAACGCCTGGGATAAAGTTAAGGATTTGTGTTCAACGGCTTCTTTTATCTTTGTTTATTAAAGCAGGCGTTGCACAGGAAATTAACAATGATCTTTAGTTATTTAAAATTCCAGCCTTTGGAAATAAGAAAAATTTTACATTTTGAACAGAATTCTTTTTCTTCATTTGTTGGATTCCTGCCTTCGGCATCACGCATAAAACAAGAGGTAACAGAACAGTGTGGTAAGCCTTGAGTATGTCCCAACTCGTGTATGGCAACTTTAAATAATTGCATTAGCTTTTGATCTTTTGCCAATCGGAAGGTAGAAACAATGCATGCATTTCCCGGACAAAATCCTAATCCCATTACTCCCCAATCTGCAATATTCCCTTTATTAGTACTTATATCTTTTGTTGTTAAACCAATTGTAATATGTCCATCATTTGTATTTCTGCTTAAATAATTAATTAAAGAATCTGCACGGTACCTTTTGCGTTTAGGATAAAAAGTAAAACGTGGCAGTTCAATAGCCTTTTTTAATTCTATATAAGGGTACACTTTTTTTAATTCGTTGAAAACATAATCCTTTTCTGTGTTTGAAATATCAGTGAACGGTTGAATGTCAATTACGATTATTGTATTTATTTTATTATTATCAGCATTTGGATAATTAAAAGTGAAACCAACCCCTGTTAAAATATATAACAGCCCAATCAATTGATTCCTTATGGTTTTTAAATTACCCACTATATTTAGTACTTACCATTTGTTGTAAATGCATGGTGTACCCATTTACTTTAAAGATCATTTTGTTATTACATATTTCTCTGGTGAAGTGCCTTTAACTCTTTCAATAATTTTATTTGCTTCAAGATCAAGTTTAACCCATTCCATATGCCATTGAATAGAACCTTCAAATTTTATATTGTTTATTTTAAAATCATCGGCTACTTCATGCAATATTTCTGTATGTGTTGATCCGCCTTTTTTCTTTAAGTAGTTCAGAAAGGCTTTTTTTAAAACATCATACTTTGCCTTGGATATACTTACCGCTTTTTTCCCTTCGGGATGTTTGAGTTGAATTTTCTGTTCCATGTCATGATAATTTTTTTGCCCAAGTGAAAACCAGTTACCAGAGTCATCCACAAATAAAGCCTCGTAGCCGTAAAATTCTTTTGTTGTTGGCTTATTAAAAACCACTCCTTTTGTATTCAACTCTTCATAAGTTGCATTTAAGTCAGTACACTCAAAAACGCCAAATCCAAATGTACCTTTTTTTACCAGTTCTTTCATTTGTTTTGCCTGAACAATTCGCCTGTACAAATATATTTTTGGATACAGCTCCAATGCATGTAAAATTTTTGCTGTTATTTCTGGTGCACTACTTGTCCTGGTTTGAAAGGGATATAAGCACCTTACGTGCGTGCATTTGCGACGTTGGGGAATTTTATGCTGGTCATGCCCAGCCGCTAAGCACAATTAAAGAAACGAAATATTCTTTAAACCGAAAAGCTCATTATTGAACGGTCCTCATAGCCGCTGGAAAATAGGGATAAAATGTTGAAGTTTGCTGGTCATGCCCAATGTGCGGCGATGTTGGCTGCTGGCGTTCGTTAATTGACCACGATATTTTTTACATCAATATC
>JAYVUE010000168.1:0-3382 GCA_043788195.1 Chitinophagaceae bacterium | reverse complement strand
AAGATCTGTTAACCTGCAAAACAATAGGCGCACTTGTGTTCCTGTGCACGGCCAACCGCCCAAACACCTGATGGAACTACCTGTATGCCGGGCAACAATCCATTAACCCATTCTGTTTTTATATCTGCTCCCGTCATTTTCATTCCATCTGCCACCGCAGCGCTATACACGGTCAAGGCTGCATCACAAACACAAAACATTACTCCACTGGCTTGTAACTCATCTATTCCAATCGCTACATTGCCAATGCCAGGTATTTTAAAATCTCCGGGTTTTGGTTTCCAGAAAGGATTGCGTACAGCAGGCTTTTTTGTAAGGTGGTCATCAGCTTTAAAAACCTCACCTAAATTATATTTGGCCCAAACACTGTCATTCATCGCATAACCGATGGCAGCATGTCGTAATACAACCACTACATTACAATCAGTTTCAGAAGTTCCTGTTGCAGCATTGGTCATTAAAAAAACCCGGGGCCAGGCAAAGGGCATTAGTTCATTTGGGTGTGGCACATCATAAACGATACGATGTTTCCCTTTTATTTTGTTGAACCAGGCGTCAGCATCTGAAGGGTCGGATGTTCCATTGCCCATGGTTATCAGATCATCAGATCCAACAGGTAAGGGCGTTTTAAAAGAAAATAACCCGAGTGCTGCAATTGCGGTGGCAACTGAACCTAAAAATTTTCGGCGGGGTGAAAAGGTTGCTTGATTTTTTTCCATTTGTAAATTATTTAGAAGATTAATTAATAACTAAAAAACTAACGGCAATTAATGTACAAATAAGAAAGGATATTTGCAAGGGTAGCGCTGAAAAAAATTATGCACATCTTCCAGCCAGACCGAAAAATTGACTTTGACCCCATAAAAATTATCATGAACTTTACTACCGGGTTTATAATAATATCAATTAAAAAAGAGCGTATGAAATATTCCGGATTATTTTTTGTTGTTTTGCTAACAACAGGTTTTTTGTTTACCGCTGTAACAATGATTCATCAGATAAAAAAACAATAATACCCGTGATAAAAGAAGAAAACACAAGTTACAAAGATGATACTACCCAACTTAGCGGATTCGTTGCCTATGATTCAGCAATTACAGGGATCCGCCCGGTTGTTTTAGTGATACATGAGTGGTGGGGCCTTAATGATAACACAAAAAATAAAGTTCGTCAATTAGCAGCATTGGGCTACCTGGCATTTGCAGTTGACATGTATGGCGAAGGTAAAATGGGAAATGATCCTGACGAAGCCGGTAAACTGGCCATGCCTTTTTACCAGCATACATCGCTGGCTAAAAGCCGTTTTGATGCAGCGCTTGCTAAAGTAAAAACATTTGCACAGGCAGATACCAACAAAATTGCTGCTACCGGTTATTGTTTTGGCGGAGCCATGGTTTTAAATTTAGCCAGGATGGGGGAAGACCTGAAAGGGGTAGTTAGTTTTCATGGTAATTTGGCAGGCGTTGCTGCAGATAAAAAATTGCTGAAGGCAAAAATACTGGTATGTCATGGTGCAGATGACCAGTTTGTGAAACCTGATGAAGTAGCCATGTTTAAAAAGCAAATGGATTCTATCGGTGCCGATTATACGTTTAAATCCTATGCCGGGGCTACTCATGCCTTTACAAACCCAAATGCTACCAAAATGGGCCAGCAGTTTAAACTACCGATAGCCTACAATGCAGCAGCAGATTCAAGTTCATGGATAGCCATGCAGGAATTTTTGGGCAGGATATTTAAATAGTCAACACTTATAAAAACAATTAGTATGAAATCAAAGATTCTTTTTATACTCACTTTTTTTTTGATTTCTGTAGCTGCTGCCCAGTCAAAATTGGGCAATGTGGCCTGTGTATATATTACCACTGCTGATCTTGATTCTTCTGTGGCTGTTTATGAAAAATTGGGATTTCCAAAAATTGGTTCCAATACATTTCCTGTTCCATGGGCACAGGTAAGCGACGGCAGTTTGCTCATCATGTTAAGAAAAGATAAAGACCCATATATTGGTCTTACCTATTATGTAAATGATATTGATAAAACAGTTGCGCAATTAGAAAAAGATAGTATCGTTTTCTCAAAAAAACCAAAAGAAGGCGATCCTGTAAAAAGATATTTTATTAAAAGTCCTGATGGTTTCGATATTATGCTGGTGCCTAATATCGGAAACTTTCAACAACCTTCAGGAATTACTATGCTGAATATGAAACCTGCGGATTATGCTTCAGCAGATAAATATCCTAATAAACAATGCGGAGTATTTGCTGAATTTTGCCATCCAGTTACTGATCTGGATGTATCGCTTATTTTCTGGAAAAAACTAGGATTTACTGTAAAGGGCGGATTAAAAGGGGCAGAAGCATACTCCATAGTTTCAGATGGATTAATGATCATTGGTCTTCACCAGACAAAAGAATTCAACTATCCAGCTATTACTTATTTTGGAGTGAATACTGCCACAAGAATAAAACAGTTAAAAGACAAAGGATTGCAAAATTTCACAGAGATGGGGGATAAAAATAATGCGGTACTCAGTACCTGGGAAAAACAACATTTCTTTATTTTTTCATTCGGAATGTGATATTAGTTTGGATGGTTTAGAAGTTTAGGAGGTTTAGAAAGTTTAGAAGTTTAGGAGGTTTAGAAAGTTTAGAAGTTTAGGAGGTTTAGAAAGTTTAGTGATCCTTTACTAATTGCCTATTGCTAATTGCCCCAAACTTTTCTTACCTTCGCCCCATGACAATTGAGCATCTTAAATCTATGAGGGACCGTGTGTTGGTCTTGGGGAGGTTTCTTTGACGTCGCTAACAGGGAAGCTAAAATAGCAAACGATAAACAACTTTCACTTTCGCCAGGCTTTTGGGATGACAATGCCAGGGCAACTTCTATTTTAAAAGAAACAAAAGTTAACGAATACTGGATCAATCTTTTTCATTCAGTTAATACCGCTGTTGAAGATTTTGCAGTACTTTTTGATTTCTGGAAAGCCGGTGAAGCCGCTGAAGAAGAAGTAAAAGAAACTTACAATAATGCCATTGCAAAAATTGAAGAAGCGGAATTTAAAAGTACATTAAACGAGCCAGAGGATGAATTGCCAGCGGTGCTACAGATAAATAGTGGGGCGGGCGGTACCGAAAGCCAGGATTGGGCCGAAATGCTTGCACGTATGTTTAGAATGTATGGAGAAAAACAGGGCTGGAAGGTTACCGAAATTGACTGGCAATGGGGTGATGGTGCCGGTATAAAAACATGTACTTATAAATTTGAAGGTGCATTTGCCTATGGATTTTTAAAATCGGAAAGTGGTGTGCACCGGCTGGTGCGTATCTCTCCATTTGACAGTAATGCCCGCAGGCACACTTCTTTTGTAAGTGTAAATGTG
>JAYVUE010000167.1:0-2154 GCA_043788195.1 Chitinophagaceae bacterium | reverse complement strand
AGTCTTAACTGGAATATCCTGTTAGACGAAGCGGTTAATCTCATTGCCATAGAATCATCTACAGATGGGATTCATTACAATACTGTAAATGCCATCAAGGGGCTTTCAACCAACTTTATTTATACACCCTTTCAAAACGGTGATCTTCAATATCGTTTAAAAGTAACCTCCTTTTTAAACAAGATCGTTTATTCCAATACGATCATGATTAAAGGGGTAAATAATTCCCTGGCAGCTTTTACGGCATCCACTTTTATCAGGGATGAAATTACTGTAAATGCCGCAGAAAATTTCCAGTACATGGTGAGTGATATCAATGGCAACTCCATTGCCCGGGGAAGCGGAAGGGCTGGGTTTAACAAAGTAGATATGAGCAGAATGCCAGGTGGTATCTATATTTTACAATTATTGAGCAATCATCAAAAACGAACCGAACGCATTATAAAACAGTAAGGTAGATTCATGTGTAAGTTAAAGGGGGCAACGTAAGGGGCTGACCCTTTTTAAAAAATCCTGACATTCAATTGCAGAAAAAATCAATCGTAGCGATGTGGATTTCAATTAAAAGAAAGTAATTATAAGATAGTAAGGTAGATTCATGTGTAAGTTAAAGGGTCGGCGTAAGGGGCTGACCCTTTTTTATTTCCTTTGCTTCTACTTTTCATATCACCGAATTCTGCTAAGCAATAGAATACCCCTTCCGTTCCACAATTTGCAAGACTGCCTAATGTGATGCCGGGCGCATTACCGCTCTCACTTTACTAACTGAAGAAAAAAACTAATTATTCATACACTGCCTTTCTCTAAATCAATCATCCATTGTTTTCTTATGGTTAAATATTTTTTGGTTCGTCCGGCCCCGGCATTTCGTATTCAATATTTAAGTAACTTTAGAAAACCCCATTTTATATGTTGTGGAGAAAATTCAATGGTGACCCCATTCAACTACCCATTAAAGCAGCGGTAGAGGACACTATCAAAAGAGAAACCAACTTAGGTTTTCATTTAAAAGTTTGCATTGGAACAGATAGCCAGGTAAAAGGTAAAGAAACGGAATTTGCCACTGTAATTGTCTTTTTACGGGAAGGGCATGGAGGCTTTATGTTTATTCACAATGACAAAACAACACTGAAGTACAGTATCAAGGAGCGTATGCTGGTAGAGGTTGCCAAAAGCATTGAAATTGCCTATGAGTTGTGCGACCTGTTTACTTTGTACGATGTGGATATGGAAGTACATGCTGACATTAACACCAACCCCCAATTCAAAAGCAACGAAGCATTGCGGGAAGCCATGGGCTACATCCTTGGAATGGGTTTTGCTTTTAAAGCTAAACCGGAAGCTTTTGCAAGCAGTAGCTGTGCCAATAAAATCGTGAATTAAAAGTACACCTTCAGTTTGGCCCATAGGGATGTATTGGGCAGATTTTTTAAGAACTATACAAGCTTAAGCGGCATAATATCGCAGGAAACTTCCTTTCTCCCCGTCAAAAACAGGTGCCACTTTAAACAGCAATCATATTATAAGCTTTGGTGGGTATACAGAAAACAAACTACAACTTTAATGTTACATTGGGTATCTTTGTGCCCCATAAAAAAAATACAAATTATGAGCGAAACAGTACTAACCAAAGGACAGATACAAACCAATAAAGGTGTTCTAACCTTTGAACTATACGATGACGATGCACCAATAGCTGTAGCGAATTTCAAAAAATTAATCAGCCAGGGTTTTTATGACGGGCTAAGTTTTCACCGGGTAATCCCCAATTTTATGATCCAGGGGGGCTGTCCCAATGGTACCGGCGCAGGTGGACCGGGTTATACTATTCAGTGTGAAACAAAAGGAGCCAAACAGTATCACGATCGTGGCGTAATGTCGATGGCACACCGAGGACCCAATACAGGTGGCTCACAATTCTTTATTTGCCATAACCGCACTAATACCCAGCACCTTGATGGAGTACATACCTGCTTTGGGAAAATCATAGATGGATTGGATATAATTGATGATATCAGGGGTGGTGATATTATGGAGAAAGTGATCCTGCTGGATTAATTGAATTAATAAAAATGTACTACAAAAAACATCCCTCAGCAATAATGCAGAGGGATGTTTTTTGTATAAGAAGGTAACTGGAAACCGAAGTGAAAG
>JAYVUE010000166.1:0-58012 GCA_043788195.1 Chitinophagaceae bacterium | reverse complement strand
ACTTCAACCGGGTACGGACAAGACAAACCAATTGCAGATAACAAAACTGTAAAAGGCCGTGCTGAAAACAGAAGGGTTGAACTGGCTGCACACAATTATTAATAGTAATTATCATAATACTAAAAACCTCCCGATTTTATCGGGAGGTTTTTTTTAAACATTTTTTAAATTATAACCTGGAAAAAGATCATTCCATCTTTTGGTTTTTTCTTCAGCTTATATACTATACAAAAGGAATAAGCCTGGGTTGCTGAATATATTATTGTGTTACCCGGTTGATGGAGTTAAATTTATGATTTTTTGCAATAAAATACAGAACAATTCAGCGAATAATTTATACTATTAAGTGTTGTAGATAAAGTAAGTTTAGGCCAATATAAGTAAGAAATTGATTGGCCATGGGAAATGATCGGGCAAAGGTTGTTTTAATAAAGTTCTTTGTCTTACTGCATTTATTAAATATTCAATTACAGTAAAAATGACAGGCAGTTAATAATCGTTTGTAGGTTTTGGTTTTACAACTTTCTTTTGTTTAACATCGGGCGGTTTAATACCAGGTGTTGGAAGTTTAATATCTTTTTTCTCTTCGGGCTTTTTGGCTTTACTGGTAGAGTCCACTGGTGTAACAATGACCTGGCTTTCATTGTCTGTTTTTTCAGGCATTGGTAAATTAATGAAATCATCTGCATCTCCATTTCCTTCATCTATTGTAGTACTATCACCTTCATGAAAATACCTGGCCATGTTTTGGTCTGCATAAATGGGGTCATTTTCAAATTCTGAAGGTTTTTCAAATTCTTTGATCTTACCATATTGCAGTTTTTTATCAGCATAAACTTTATTCATAAAAATTCCCCATTTGGGTGCGCTCATTTCGGCACCACCTGCATTGTTTTGATAGATCCTGATAAACGGGTCATCGCAACCAACCCATGTGCCCGCTAATAATTCCGGCGTATAGCCAATGAACCAGCCATCTGTATTATTATTTGTGGTACCGGTTTTCCCTGCTTTTTGTACCGGGATAGAATAGTTGTTTAAGATTCGTGCAGTGCCAAATTGAATAACACCCTGCATTAGTTTTACCATTGTGTATGCATCGCCTTCACTGATCACTTGCCGTGTACCCGAACTGAATTCTTGCAAAAGATTACCGCTTTTATCTTCAATCCTGGTCATAAAAATGGGTTCTGTATTCAAACCTTTATTTGGGAACATACTATAGCCTTGTAACATTTCAAGCATCGGAATTTCTGCAGCGCCGAGCCCTAAGGAATAATAAGGAGGTAGTTTACTTTTTATGCCGCAGGATTGAACAAATTCAATAGTTCTTTTCACCCCGATCTGTCCGATCAGGCGCCAGGCGGCAATATTTTTTGAATGGGCAATACAATAGGCAACTGTACCTGCACCACCTGTTATCGTTTTTCCACCAAGGGTAAGGGAACCGCCGGGTATCACAGTTTCAGGGGTATAACCAGCTTCTTCTACAGCCAGTGTATAAATGAAGGGTTTAAATGTAGAGCCTACCTGTCTTTGGGCAGTAACGTGATCGAATTTAAACCATTTAAAATCTATACCACCTACCCAGCATTTTACTTCACCGGTTTTTGGATCCATAGAAGCAAATGAAGTTTGTAAGATCTGTTTATGATACTTTATAGAATCAAAGGGAGTCATTACGGTATCCTTTTCCTTTTTTGCATTCCAGGCAAATACTTTCATCTTAACAGGTACATAAAATGATTTAATAATGTCTTCTTCCTTTACATCATCTTCTTTCATGGACTTCCAGCGCTCTGTATATTTAAACGCGGCTTCTATAATATTTTCATGACCCTTCCAGATCCTTGTACCATTATTCTTCATTATCCAGTCGAGCTTCTTTTGAATAACGGGCATATGCTGCACTACTGCATCTTCAGCATATTGCTGCATTTTTGAATTGATGGTGGTGTAAATTTTAAGGCCATCACGGTAAAGGTTATACGGTTCCCCGGTCTTTGGATTTTTATGAGCTTTGCACCATAGTTTCAATTTGTCGGCTAATACGGTCCGGAAGTAAGGAGCAATACCCACGTTCTCATCTATTTTTCTATAATTGGTGATCAAAGGTTTAGCTTTTAATTTTTCAGCTTCTACATCCGTTAAAAAATGTTGCTGGCATGCGGCCATTTGATTGATTACTGTATTTCTCCGTTCCATTGAGGCTTTTGGATGACCAATGGGATTATAAATAAAACCTTTTAGCATGCCTATTAAAACAGCAGCTTCTTCTATCTTAAGCTCTTTGGGTTCTTTTTGAAAATAAGTTCTGGATGCATTACGGATGCCAAGTACATTGCCCCAGGGTGCACGGTTGAGGTATAAAGTGATGATTTCTTCTTTTGTAAAGTTTCTTTCAAGTTTTACAGCTACGATCCATTCTTTTAATTTATCAATACCTCGTTTAAAAATATTTCCCCGTCCCTGGCCCAGCATCATCTTGGCTAATTGCTGTGTAAGTGTACTGCCACCTCCCTGCGTACCCAATGTAAATACCACACGGGCCAGGGCCTGCGCATCAATTCCTGAATGGTTATAGAAACGTTCATCTTCTGTAGCTATTAAGGCATTAACAACATTGGGCGAGATCTCATTGTATTTAACTTCACTTCGGTTCTCTGCATAATATTTTCCCATTAATACACCGTCACTGGTATATATCTCACTGGCAAGGTCGGCTTCCGGATTTTGCAATTCTTCGAAAGAAGGCATACTTCCGAATAATCCAAAATTGGCACAGAGAAATAAAAGTAAAATTGTTCCAAGACCTCCAAAAAATACCCGCCATAAAATTTTTACAGAACGCTTCATGAGATCAGTTATGAATTAAAAGTGATAAGTTATGAGCAGTACTACATTGAGTCAAAACTAATAAAAGTTACTAATGAAGTACAAAGGCCCATTGTTAAAACCTGTTTGGATATAATGTATTTAACAAGTTTTTGTAACCCGTAATATTTTTATTGGCTTTAAGTAATAGCAGGTTTTGCTCAGTAATGATAAGAAATGAATATTTGTTGGCAGGCAACCACGAGATCTCTGATTTGGCCGATTTTTTTATCTTATCATAATATTCAAGGGCAGTTGCGGCATCTGTAAAAGACGATATAACAAGCAGGCTTCTATCAGCATCCAAAATATCCTTATTGATCTCAATGGGTTGCCCGTAATAATTTTCCTTGTTATATCGGTTAAAAGCATTTCTTGATTCTGTTACATACATCCCATCCACTTTTTCCAGTATCATGATCACTTTATGCGGAGTACCGGGTGTAAGTGTAAATGGTCCGCTTACTAATGAGGGTTCAGCTTTTTTTACGCTGTCTTTTACTATTGGTGTAACAGGTTGTTTAATAACAACAGGTTTTTCTCCGGGTACCACAATGTTATCTTCTGTTTCCCGTGTTACCTGTAAATTAGTAAGATAAGTTTCTATTTCAGTCCTTTTTTTCAGAACAGCGATCATGTTAGCTGCTTTTGCTTTCAACGCAGAATTAGGATATGTATTGATAATTACGTTTAGCCCGTTTATTGCAATGCTGTCGTTGTGTTGTTTTACATTATATAATGCTTCAATGTAAAGTAGTTGCGGAGTCCAGTAATTTATTCCATACAAATTATCTGCTTTCTTCTTTTCTTCGATTGCTTTTTCAAAATTGCCTTCAATGAAAAGAGTATAGATGTCATCGTATAATTTTGTAGCTTCCTTATCTTTAGTTTTGGGATTTAGCGATGCGGGGTTATTTAAAAGGATACCGGATCTGCTATTGGCAAATTTATTATTCAGTAAATTTTTATAATAATCTGCTTTTACTTTATCACCGGTTTTGGTATAGCAAAAATAAAGACCCAGGTAAACTTCTCCATCCTTCAATCTTGCCGGAAAGCGTTTCAGATAATCTTCATAAGTAATAGCAGCCAATTCAAATTCTTCCAATTCATTTTGATAAAGATTGGCCAATATCAGTAAGTTATCAGCAAGAACTTCATTGCTGGCAGCCAGCTTTTCTTCAGTTAAAGGAATGTCTTTCATCAGAGATTCATAACTAAGCTCCAAACCAGGGTTATTATTATTAGAAGGGTTATTTGTATTATTTTTTGTTTTTTCCTTAGTGTCACCCTTATTGGCCAATACGGGAGGGGCGGTAAATTCAATGACAGATTTTCGGCGCCAGTTATCAACATTACCACGGTTGCCCCACTTGCTCTTAAAGTCATTAAAGCCTCTTGATTTACGGGAACTGTTATTGAAATACCATTCTCCACCTGTATTGGCAGCAAAAAGATCTGCCTGCTGATTAATACCCGAGTTATTAAATGGTCTTATTTCGCCACCGGAATAATTGGCATCTTCTTTTAAACCATTTTCTTTACGAAGTCTTCTCAATAATTTTTTTACAAAATCATCACGCTCACCTGGTTGCATAGCAGCGATCCGCTGAAGGCTGTCTTCACGTTCTATGTTTGTAATAGCTTCAACGATCTTTGATAAAGCATTTTTTCTGTTTTTCACCTGGGTCAGCCTGTCAGCTAAAATAGTGGTATCATTTAATTGCAGGCTGTCATACAATGCCGAAGCCTGTCTGTATTGTTTGCGTTTAAAAGCAATATCACCTAATTGTAAAAAAGCCCGGTTCTTATAACTTATATTATTATCATTGTATTTTAAACTTTTTCTGAAAAAAACAATTGCAGAATTGGTATCTGGTTTTTGTAAATTAAGTTGCCCTGCAGAATAATAAATAATATCCCTGAAAGCCTCAAATTTATCTCTTCTTGCCATCTTCGCCAGGTTATCAATGCTCCTGTTTAGATTTTTAATATCGCCGGTTCCCTTGAGCATTTTGGCTTCATTAAGGCTCGAATAAATATCCAGTAAGGGGTCTACAGTATGCTTTGAAGCTTTAGTATAATAAAAAGAGGCTTTATCATATTGCTGATTCATTTCTAATAACTGTGCCAGTAAAAATTCCCATCTGGATTTGTCCTGTTTTGTATCAGCATTACTTAAAGCTTTTTCAAGATGTACGGCTGCACTGTCATAGATCATTTGCTTGTAAAACCAGTATGAATTTACCTCCTCCAGGTCGTTACGTAATCTTTTAGGAACATTCGGGTCATTTTGTAGTGTATTGATGAGTCCTCCTGATTCGCTATACTCCCCCATTTCAATTAATGTACGGGCAAGCCATATTAAAGCATCATTGCGACTTGGGGGAAGCGCAAAAACTTTTTGTAAAATATTCCTTTTCTCTTTATTTGCGATGGAAATACTACTGCCTGATGCAGAAGAATTGGTACCAACTACCCGGTTATCTTCTTCCCTTTTTTTACGTGGAAATAGATTATAGTTAATGAACTGAAAAGTCATAACTGCCGAATCAAAATCTTTCCTGAAAAAATATGATTTACCTACTAATAAGTACATATTATCTATCCAGTCATTTCGCAGATCATGTAATAAAATTCCGGCTGTAGAAGTTAAAATTACTGAATCAAGATCTGTTTTTTGTGAGGCTGTTGCATTCAGGTTATAAGGATAAAAAGAAAGTAAGCCCGAAAAATCTTCTTTATAACGTAATTTGGCCTTTTCCAGCACAGCATTCACTTTATTATTGGCGTTAAAATAATAATTAAAATGAGTTACATTATTTTGAATGATATTACGGGGGATCGTAAATTTTTTATCTGCGGTTCTTTCTGAACCCAGTTTCCTGTCTTCAAATTGTTTAGGTTTTTTTTCTCTTCCAAAAGGATCAAGTGTCCAGGTGGGCTGTGCCCATGCCTGGTTTGCAAAGAAAGTACAGATCGAAAATATGATAAGAAAGGAATAGGTTCTCTTCAGCATGAATTAACAGGTTAAAACTGGGGCTAAATATCGGAAATTTTTTGTAAATATTAGCTATACAATGATGCAAATCCTGACTTTAATGAATATTTATGAAGTTGATGATCTATTTTAAATGAATTATTCTATGATATATTACAATAAATAAAGGGGTTTAGGGTTTTAAATTGCTTTTTCACTGTCTTTTCTTAATTTTAACACCCAGTAAAAATTTATGGCAAAATTAGATGCCAATAGCACATTAAAACGATTGCGCAACCGTTATAGGCTGGTTGTGATGAATGAGGATACTTATGAAGAAGTGGTAAAATTTAAATTAAGCCGTTTAAGTGTTTACATTTCTTTGAGTACATTGTTTGTGGTTTTAGTTGGGTTAACCATTGCATTGATCGTATTTACCCCGCTGAAATATTATTTACCAGGCGTAGGATATGGTAATTCCAAACAGATCAGGGAATACAAATTACTTAAGATAAGGACTGATTCTATGGAGACAGCTTTAAAATTTAAGCAACAGTATTTTAACGACCTTCAAAAAGTATTACAGGGAAATGTTCCAAAAATGGATACAAATAAACTGCTGCTGCCAAAAGCAGAAAATCTTGAAGAATAAAATATAAACCTTTAAACTACAAGTTATGTTCAATTCAAAATCAAAAAATTCTTTTGACGATGCACCTACCGGCGCTAATACGATCATTGGTGCAGGTACAACAATAAACGGTGATATAACGAGTAATGGAGACATTCGTATTGACGGGATATTAACGGGCAATCTTATTGCCAAAGCAAAAATTTTAATTGGCCCTGAGGGTGTTGTTGAAGGGGATGTAAATTGCCAGCAAGCAGATGTGTTGGGAAAAGTGATTGGAAAGATCCAGGTAAAAGACCTGCTGAATTTACGGGGTAAAGCAAATGTGAACGGCGATATTTCTGCCGGCAAATTACAGATAGAACCAACAGCAACATTTAACGGGCATTGCCATATGGGAGCTAATATTGTAGATCTTAACCAGGAGCGTTCTTCAAATGCTGTTAATCAATAATATTTTTTGCATGAATCCGCGGTTTAAAATTTTGCTTCCATTAGTTGTCACTTTTTTTGTTCTTGCGGTATTAATTTTTTTTTCGGGATTATTTTTCACCAATGGCACAATAAATTTTACGGTGCTGATGGTTGCCAATTGCCTTTTCTTTCTCATGAGTCTTATTGCCTTCCGGATACAATTAAAAGCAATGGGTAATGCTAATCCAAATGCTTTTGTGCGCAGCGTTATGGCAGGAGTAATGATAAAAATGTTTGTTTGCATTGCTGCCGTTATGGCCTATGTTTTACTTAGCCGGTTTAATTTTAATAAGCCGGCTGTTTTTATTTCAATGCTGTTTTACCTCGTTTACCTGGTGGTGGAAGTGGCTCTGTTATTGAAGCTGAACAAAAGAAAAAATGCCTAAACAAGAAGCGCCGATCGTTCAATTACAATCGTACCTGCCAGAGGGTAGTTTTACCGAAGTATTACATTACCTGCAACTCCATAAGGTCCATCTTACTATTAGCCGTAAACGCCAAACAATTCTGGGTGATTACAGGCATGCGGTCAATGAAAAAACACATCGCATCAGTGTTAATGGAAATCTTAATAAATATGCTTTCTTAATTACTTTACTTCACGAACTTGCCCACCTTTTTACCTTTGAAAAATATGGACACAGGGTGTATGCACATGGAAATGAATGGAAGAATGAATTCAGTAAAATACTATCTAAATTTCTGCAACATAAGGTCTTTCCTGCCGATATTGAAAAGGCATTGTTAAGTACCCTTCAAAACCCAGCTGCCAGTAGTTGTGGCGATGAAAAATTATTGAGGGTATTGCACCTGTACGATGAAAAAAAAGAGGGAGCTATTTTAGTAGAATCTCTTGCCGAAGGGGCTTTGTTTAAAATTAAAGGCCAACTGGTTTTTAGAAAAGGAGAGAAAATAAGAAAACGGTATAAATGCATTGAGGTTAGCACCGGGAAACTGTATTTATTTAGTGCTGTTTATGAAGTAAGCCCTGTAATATTGTAGTTTATTGATCCAGCGTTTTTATCATCCATATATCACATCCACAATGACCGCTATTACCAAGAGGGGCTTTTAAATAAGTAAATCCAAATTGTTCATAGAGGGGAATGGCAATAATTAATTCAGGCATAGATTCGAGATATATTTTTTTGTAACCCATTTTTTTTGCAGCAGTAATACTCATATTCAGTAAACGTTTTCCAATGCCCCTGCCCCTTGCTGCGGGTGACAGGTAAAGTTTTACTAATTCGCAGGTGTCTTCGGGTAAATTTTCAGTTGGGTAAATTCCGCCTCCTCCAATGACAGTTCCGTTTTGCTCAGCTACAAAATAAATACTTTTAGGGGCGCTGAATTCTTCAAATAGATGATCAGTACGGTCATCAAAATAAACGGTGCCTGGTTTATTTGCTTTAAATTCTTTCAGTGTATTGCGGATTATTATTGCCAACGGCTCATTATCTCCCGGTTGTATTGTTCGGATGTTAAAATCGTTCATAAATTTAACAATTACTGTCTTCACCAAACCGTAATAGGTTCCCATTATTATCCAGTACACAAAATTCCCTCATACCCCAGGCCTTGCCCGATAGTTTACCGTTAGGATGAATTATCTCTAGTGCAGATAGTTGTGCATACAGGTCTTCAATATTTTTTACATAAATATAACAGCCCGAATTTTCGCAAATATATTTATCATTACACTGAAAGAAATGCAAACGGGCACCATCTTTTTCCATGGAAATATAATCGCCATGGTTAAAAGCGTTGAAGCCTAATTTTGATTCGTAAAACAAAATAGTTTCCGGAATATTAAGTGCAGGTAATACAGGAACTGTATGCAATATCATTTTCTGAATTATATGCTGTTAAGTTAGTGTTTTATTGAAAAATCGCCTATTTTCGATTACCGTTTAACTAATTGATCAATTGCCTGAAATTATAAACTATACTGAAGAAGTCCTGGTTGTTCAACTTCAAAACAAGGATCAGCAGGCATTTTCATATCTCTATGATAATTATTCAGCTGCATTAAATGGTATTATTTACCGGATGGTTGAGGATAGAGAATTAGCTGAAGACATATTACAGGAAGCATTTATTAAAATATGGAATAACTTTTCTCATTATGATCCGGGAAAGGGTCGATTATTTACCTGGATGTTGAATATTACCCGAAATCTTACTATTGATACCCTGCGTAGTAAAGGATATAAAAAACAAAGTAAAATCTCCACAGACGCAAATTCCGTAAGTAACTTTACGGAAGATAATAAAATTGCAGAAAGGTTTGATGCAATGGGTATTCGTAAACAATTGGCTATTTTAAAGCCAGAACAAAGAATTGTTATCGACCTGGCTTATTTTAATGGGTATACCCAAGACGAGATATCAAAAGAAATTGGTGTGCCGCTTGGGACAGTAAAAACAAGAATGCGGTCGGCTATTTTAGAACTAAGAAAAATATTGGAATAATATAAAAGTGAACGAACAGGAAATCATATCATCAGGATTACTTGAACTTTATGTAATGGGTAATACCACTGCTGAAGAAACTCTCACCGTAGAAGCATGGGCAAAACTGTATCCAGATGTGGCTACAGAGATAGCAGCCATAGAAAGAGTAATGGAAAACTATGCGCAGGCAAATGCTATTACACCGGCTGCTAACGTAAAAGAAAATATTTTTAAAGCCATACAAACTGATACGGCCTCTGCAATTACTAAAAACAAGGAAGCTGTTGCTGCAAAAATTTATTCCATTTCTCCTTTTTGGAAATATGCCGCGGCAGCGAGCATAGCATTATTAATAGGCAGTATAATATTTAATTATACTTTTTACAATAAATATCAAGCGGCCAGTAACGATCTGGAAACAGCACAAACAGAACTGCAAAAACAGAAGGATCTTGCTGAATCCATGAATAATTATATGAAGGTAACAGGCGATAAAAATGCTATGTCTGTATCACTCAAAGGCATGCCGGATGTGCCTGAAGCCGCGGCCAGGATCTATTGGATGCAGGATTCTCATGAAGTATATATTGACCCTTCTAATTTACCAAAAGCTCCTGATGGAATGCAATATCAGTTTTGGGCTATTGTAGATGGAAAACCTGTTAGTGGAGGTATGATCAATACTTTAAAAGACGGAAGGGTTGTTCATGTACAAAAAATGAGATCATTTGGTAATGCCCAGGCATTTGCCGTTTCTTTGGAAAAAGCTGGCCCCGAAAAATCAGCACCTTCACGTGTTTTTGTGATGGGTAGTTTATAATTCTCCATTTCATTTTTTTATTAGTCATTGAAAGGCATTGCTTGCAATTTGTTTTTCAATTTGTTATTATCATTGATCGTATCTCAGCAGATCATTTCTTTCAAAAAAATAAATCCAAAACCTTTCACTTGTCGTACATGCCTGTACAATAATTAATCAAACAAATAAAAAAACATTTTATGAAACAGGTTAAAAAATTATTTTTTGTGGCAATTTCTTTATTTCTTGTAAATACTTCATTTGCACAAATGGATGCAAAGATGGAGCCTACTGTTGAAGTTGGTGGCGCACCCATGTATCCTTCAAAGAATATTGTTGAAAATGCGGTAAACAGTAAAGACCATACTACATTAGTAGCTGCAGTAAAAGCTGCGGGTCTTGTTGAAACATTACAGAGTAAAGGCCCCTTTACCGTATTTGCACCAACGAACAAAGCATTTGAAATGTTACCCGATGGTACGGTAGAAAATTTGCTGAAACCGGAAAACAAAAAAACATTGACCACTGTATTAACTTATCATGTAGTGGCTGGTAAATTAACTTCATCAGACCTGGCTGCAAAAATAAAAGCAGGAAAAGGTACGGCAGAATTAATTACTGTGTCAGGAGGTAAATTATGGATAAGTATGAAAGGAGAAATGATCGCTATCAAGGATGAGAACGGCGGATGGTCTTTTATAACGATAAAAGATGTTAATCAAAGTAATGGTGTTATTCATGTGATCGATCATGTGGTATTACCAAAAATGTGATCAGTTTAAATAGTAACTAAACTACACCCCGTTTTGCAGAAGAACGGGGTGTAATGTTTTAAAGGCCTCATCGTTTAAAGATGAGTTATGAGATCAATATCCGGATCAGGTATTATAAGACGACAATAATGAGTAAATGGCAGTATCAATAAAGGTTCCTTTGAAATAAAAATCTTCTTTAAAATACGCCTCCCTTATAAAACCGCATTTTTCAAGTAATTTACCAGAAGCGATATTGCCCGGATTGATATGTGCTTCAATACTATGCAGGTTCAATGTACCGAAACCATATTGGATAACAGGTTTCATCGCTTCTTTCATGATTCCTTTATTCCAGTGATCAGGATGCAGCATATACCCGATCTCAGCCCGGTAATGTTGATGAATGATGCGCCAGAAACCAATAGTGCCGATCAGCACTAGGGGTTCATCAATTAGTGTAATAGCCCAGTTTATACCATTATTGTTATCCACTGCATCGTTGATTATTTGTATAAGATTCAGGGCCTCCTGAATGGATGTAAGTTTTTCTCTGTCGATGTATTGCATTGTGGCGTCAAGCGAACGAAGTGTTAAGATCGCGGCAGCGTCTTCTTTTACTACCCGCCTGAGTAATAAGCGGCTGGTTGTTAATTCAGGGAAAGGGGAGAAGTTGGGCTCAAGCATCTGGTATGAATTATTTTATTATTAATTTTTTAACCAACCATTTAAAATAGCTGATTGTAATTCATCAGGATCTGGTAACCGGCGAATGATAAAACTCTTTTCCATTTTTTTACTAAAAACGATCTCAACAGTATTTCTGGTATTTTTTTGTAGTACCAGTAGTTTGATCTTATCCCCCGTTTTTTTTGTAGTAATGATTTCATCAAATGATTTTTTACTCATTTTTATATCATCCGCTTCAATTATCTTATCATTGGCACGCAGACCTGCAAGCCAGGCAGGAGAATTCCAGTCGGCTGCAACTATCGTAAGACTGTCATTTCTTTCTCGTACGGATAATCCCAGCCATGCACCCGGTAATTCCTTTGTAGAGGTATCGATCTGTAAACCGGCATAATTAAAATAAGTAGGGTAATCAATATCCTTCACGGTATTCACATATTCGAAAAATTCGGGGAGTGGCATTGTGGCCATATTTTCACAGGCACCACGAAATTCATCTTCTGTGAATCCTCTTTTTTGATTTTGATAATATTTTTTATACAATAACCGCATAACATCATCAAGCGATCTTTTGTTCTTTGTTTCATGCCGTATTTTAAAATCCAACAATAATCCAAGGGCCGAACCTTTATCATAATAAGAGATCGTTTTGTTTACTTCATCTCCGGTACGGCCAAAAGGCCCATCCGACCAGGTTTCGTAACTGGCCTGTGCCACGGATTGAAAAAGATGGCCGGGTTTATTTTCAAATGTGCTAATATTTAAACGGAAGGCATTGAGTAGCTCTTCCTCTGTAAATAAACCTTTTCGCTTTAATACCAGGTATTCATAATAAACTGTAAGGCCTTCGGCTACCCATAACAGTTTTGTGCGGTTGCCTTTATCATAATCAAAGGGTCCTAGTTCAATAGGCCGGATACGTTTTACATTATAGTGATGAAAATATTCGTGTGCAATAAAACTGAGCATCCTACGGTTACCTTCTGCCGTATTTAACTGGCTTCCGTCAAAACTGATTGTTGTAGAATTGAGATGTTCAATGCCACCACGACCAGGGCCAATAGCCAGGAAGGTATAATGTTCATAAGGAATATCGCCAATAATATCGCTGGCCCCCTCAACTATCTTTTTGAGGTTGGCCATAAACAGGTCTTTGTTAAAATTGCCCAGTTGGTAACCTATGAAGCGATGTGTTTTTCCTTTTACAATAAATGAGGGTAACTCTTCCAGGTTGCCGGTTAGTATCGGGCTATCGTAAAGGATATCAAAATCAGGAGCAAAAAATGTATGTGGCATGCCTGCAATCGTATCCAGGCCTGTTGCCACGTTTGCCCAGCTATGGAATGGTTTAATGGTGATAGTTGCCGGACGATTTAACTGGTTGTCTATGTATAAAAAAAGACTCGCCGGTATCAGGTAACCCCTGTTCTCATCCAGGTAACTTTGTGCAACAAACTGCGTAGATGCCTTAACGTCATAACTAATGAAAATTTTATTTGTTCTATGTGTCAGTAGTTTCCAACTGTTTGGATTGGGTTGTTGCCAGGTGATAATAGTACTGTCGGCGTCAAAGGCTTTAAAATTTTCTACATTTTTAGCATAATTCAATAACTGGTAATATCCAGGTGACCATGCTGGCATTTTTAGTAGTAAACTATTTTCTTTTATGTCTTCACAAAGGAGTGTTACATGGTAATAATGGTTTGAAGGCTTGTCCATACCTACAGTAAATGACATTGCGCCTTTCATCTTTTGGGCAGTAACAGTAATAGCTGTAGATAAAAATAGCAGAAGGAAATAAAATATTTTACTTGTTCTGACCATAAGCTATTGTTTTACAGTTAATGCTAAGTTAAGGAATGCACCGATCAGGCCTTTAGATTTTTTCAGTATTCAATAACAATATAAAATTGCTATTTTAGCAAAAATTAAACCTCATGGAATTAACAGAACAATTTAAAGAAGCAGTTACAGAAAGTAAAAACCTTAGTGAAAAACCAAGCAACGAAACATTACTGCAGTTGTATGCATTATATAAACAATCTACTGAAGGAGAAATAAATACCGAACCACCTGCTAACCCATTCGATTTTGTAAGTAAGGCTAAATACGAAGCCTGGCTAGCTTTAAAAGGTAAAACTTCAGCAACCGCAATGAGTGAGTATGTTGAATTAGTGAATAAGTTAAAGAGTTAATACGGTTTCAGCCTTCTTATAAATAATTACTCTTTTGCTTTTTCACTTTTATTTTTTCAAGCGAAAAAATGCGAAGGCGGTTAATATCATAACCTTTCCATGTGTAAAACTTTTGGTTCTGTGGTACCCCAGGGTGCCAATTCCATAATTGGAACGGCCTTGTGTGTAAATTTCCATTCCCTTACCATAAAAATAAATTCAGCAACTGTTGTTGGCAGTGTAATCACCAGTTTACTGTAATCTGCATTTGTAGCCCAGGTACCAGTGTAGCTTATTGAATTTTTTGTAGCTGTCATTACACCATCATAAGTATTTCCTTTGATCATCCTGAATGTATATCCATTGTATTGTGAGGTGAGGTCAATGCCATTATCAGTTGCAAGATGAACGGTGTAATTCCTGTCTAAAAAATTATCAGCAAAATATTGTTGAATATTACCTTGCTGAGCCGCTTCTATTGCGCTTTTGCTGCATCCTGTAAATAACAATAAACTTACTGTTATCAATGCTATAAAATATTTTGAAAAGGATACTAATCTCAACATAACGGTTTTTTATATACTGTAAATGTCGTTTATTTTTTTTGAAACGAAATCGATAAAATAGCTGCTCTTGAATGCTCTTCGCTGTTTTTTTAGTAATTCTTCTATTGTAGATAACGTTTATACAGGTAAATTTGTTGCGCTCCCCGTTAAACAGCAGCCGTTTACTTTACATCGACATTTTTTTTGCATCTTTGTTTTGTGGTCAGCATATAAACGGGCTGTATTCATTGATAAAAAATGGGAAATGAAAATTCAGGATATTACTTCTTTATTAGAAAGTATTGCGCCGGTATCATTACAGGAAAGTTATGATAATGCAGGCTTACTTACTGGCAATAACAATTGGGATTGCACCGGTATCATTACCACGCTTGATGCAACAGAAGAAGTGATAATGGAAGCTGTAGAAAAAAAAATAAACCTGGTTGTTGCCCATCACCCGATCATTTTTGGTGGGTTAAAAAAGATAACAGGAAAAAATTATGTTGAAAGATCAATAATTGCAGCCATTAAAAATGATATTGCTATTTATGCAATTCACACAAATTTGGATAATTTACTGGATGGGGTTAATGGACGAATTGCAGACAAACTGGGTTTAACTAATCGTCATGTTCTTGTTCCGAAAAATAATATCCTTAAAAAATTATTTGTTTTTGTGCCGGTTAATTTTGCCGAACAGGTGCGAAATGCAATTTTTTCAGCAGGTGGAGGACAGATCAGTAATTACAGCGAATGTAGTTTTACTGCAGATGGGCAAGGCAGTTTTAAACCTGGTGAAGGAACCCAACCTTTTGTTGGTAAGATCGGTGAAAGAAGGGTAGAAAATGAAGTAAAGATCGAAATCATTTTTCCTGCATGGCAACAGAATAGTATATGTAAAGCCATGTTTGCATCTCATCCATACGAGGAAATTGCCTATGACATCATTAGTCTTGATAATTCTCATCTGCAAACGGGTAGTGGTATAATTGGCGAATTGTCATCTGCAATAAGTGAAGAAGAACTGCTGAAACTGGTAAAGAAGCAATTTGGTCTTACCGTTATCCGGCACAGTATGCTAAGGGGTAATAAGGTTAAAAAAATTGCTGTTTGTGGTGGTGCCGGAAGTTTTTTGATAGGCCCCGCCATGGCGTGGGGAGCTGATTTTTATATCACATCAGATGTTAAATACCACGAATTTTTCGATGCTAATCAAAGACTGGTAATTGCCGATATTGGTCATTTTGAAAGCGAACAGTATACTATTGACCTGTTATTTGATGTTTTGAGGGAAAAATTCCCTACATTTGCCGTCCTAAAAACAGGGGTAAAAACCAATCCGGTTCATTACTTCCTGTAATTTCAAATCTCAAATATAAATCTAACAATGGCTGCAGTTAAAGATTTCTCTGTTGAAGAAAAATTAAGTTCCCTGGTACTTTTACAAAAAATAGATTGTAAGCTGGATGAAATTCAGATCCTGAAAGGCGAATTACCAATGGAAGTAAAAGACCTTGAAGATGAAATTGAAGGTTTACATGCAAGGCAAACCCGTGTAGAAGAAGAGATCAATGGAATTCAGGAATTCATTGAACAAAAGAAAGAAGGAATTAAAGAAGCAGAAGCGCTGGTAAAAAAATACGAGAAGCAAAGTGATAATGTTAAAAATAACCGTGAGTTTGAAGCGATCAATAAGGAAATTGAAATGCAAACTCTGGAAGTGAAGCTTTGCGAAAAGCATATTAAAGACGCCACTGAAGAGATAGCAGAAAAAGCAAAGCAATTGGAAGCGGCTAAAAAAGCAGTTGCCAATAAAGAGGGAAATCTTAGCGGTAAAAAAGGTGAACTTGAAAAAATAATAACAGAAACAGAAAAAGAAGAAAAACATTACAGGAAAGATGCTGATGCGGCGAGAAAACATGTAGACGAACGCTTAATAACCAGCTACGACCGCATTCGTAAAAACTATCGTAATGGCCTGGCTGTAGTGGCGGTAGAAAGAGATAGCTGCGGTGGTTGTTTCCACGCTATTCCTCCTCAAAAGCAGAGTGAAATTAAATTGCGCAAGAAAGTAATGGTTTGTGAAAACTGCGGAAGGATATTAGTGGATTCAGATTTAAATGATACTGTAGTAGTAAAATAGCCGTTAGCTAAAGTATAAAATTTGTATAGCCCATTCATTTTTGAGTGGGCTTTTTGCTAACGGCTAATGGCTAAAAGCTAATAGCTTGCATTCACAACTTTTTCCTAATTTGCCCCTTATATAATGCTTCAAAAATTACGCATACAGAACTACGCTATCATTGATGAACTGGAAATTGATTTTTCCAATAAACTCAATATTATTACAGGTGAAACAGGTGCCGGTAAAAGTATTTTAATGGGCGCATTGAGCCTGGTATTAGGAGAAAGGGCCGATAGTACTGTATTGCAACAGAAAGAAAAAAAAGCGGTAGTAGAAGGCTTCTTTAATGCAAAAAATGAAAAACAGGTAAAAATTTTTTTAAAGGACAATGAACTTGATGTGGAAGAAGAACTGGTGATAAGAAGAGAAATAGGCACCAATGGAAAATCGAGGGCTTTTATCAATGATACACCCGTTAATTTGAATCAATTAAAGGAATTGAGTACGCTACTGGTAGATCTGCATCAGCAATTTGATACTCTTGAATTGAGTTCTTTAACTTTTCAGCAGGTGGTATTGGATGCAATTGCAGGCAATAGCCAGTTATTACAACAATATGTATTGAGTTTTCAGCAATATATAAAAGCAAAAAAAGAACTTGAAGAGTTGCAGGTTAAACAAGCTGGCGCCAACACTGCATTTGATTATAATAAATTTTTGTTTGATGAATTGGAAGAAGCAGGCTTAAAAGAAAATGAACTGGAAGAACTGGATGCCGAACTGAAATTGTTGGGTAATGCAGAGAATGTAAAACAACAATTGAACGGTATTTATTCTGACTTAAAAGAAAATGAAAGACCCATTGTACAACAATTAAGATCGCTGAACAATAAGCTGCAGTCATTGCTGCAATATCACCCTGCAATAGAAATGCTTTCTAAACGCATGAAAAGTGCAGAAGCAGAATTGAAGGATATAGCAGATGAATTGGAACACATTGATCAAAATATACAATATAGTGCAGATAGGTTAGGGATTGTAAGTGACCGGATATCCCTGGGATATAAGTTATTGAAAAAACATGGGGTAAAAACAACCGGCGAATTGCTTGGGATCAGGACTGAATTGGAAAATAAATTAAATGATATTCTTAATATCAGTGAATTGATCGATCAAAAAGAAAAATTAACAAATGAGTTATTATTGCAATGCAGGCAACAGGCTGCAGTTATTTCTGCAAGGCGTGAAAAAGCAATAGACCCCTTTTCAAAAAAAGTAAATCGTTTATTGGTACAGGTGGGTATGCCCAATGCAAAGTTTATGATATCGCTACATAAGCTTGAAAACATAACGGGTAGCGGAATTGACAAGATCGGGTTTTTATTCAATGCTAATCTGCCGGCAGGAAGCGAAAGCAATAATAATAATTTTGAACCTTTAGGTAAAGTGGCCAGCGGAGGTGAGTTAAGCCGGTTGATGCTGTGTATAAAATCTTTGGTGGCAACAGAACTTCAATTGCCTACGCTCATCTTTGATGAGATAGATACCGGTATCAGCGGAGAGGCTGCCAGGCAGGTTGGTAATATTATGAAAACACTATCAGCTTCTCACCAGTTAATAGCCATCACTCACCAACCACAGATTGCTGCAAGAGCAGATGCCCATTATTTTGTTTACAAAGCCATTGTCAGGGATAAAATTATTACTTCTATCAGGATATTGAATAATGATGAACGTATCACTACCATAGCGCAAATGTTAAGTGGCGAAAAACCCACTGCCGCGGCATTACAGAATGCAAGGGAAATGGTGGGAAATTGATCTGACTGTGTTTTTAATCATACCATATTTTTTTGCATCAATTGGCATTCCCTTATTGATAGTG
This sequence comes from Chitinophagaceae bacterium, assembly GCA_043788195.1. Taxonomy (GTDB): domain Bacteria; phylum Bacteroidota; class Bacteroidia; order Chitinophagales; family Chitinophagaceae; genus Ferruginibacter. The sequence continues at coordinate 39,626 of JAYVUE010000166.1, read as the reverse complement.
GTTCCTTTTTATTTTATCAATCAGTTTCTTATAAAAAAGATCCGGCCAAGGGTTAGTGGCATTAATCTTTTGGTATATTTTATTGTTTCTATTACTGCTGTTATTGTTTATTTAAGTGCAGCAGTTTTTTTAATTATCCGGCTTACCCAATACCTAAAGTAGCTTTTAATTTGAATGTGATTATAATAATTTGGTTCAATGGTTTTTTCTTTCAATAAGATTGCTATTTTTACCTTCTCAATTATAAACTAAACGTATATGTCTTATAATCTGTTAAAAGGGAAAAAGGGTATTATTTTCGGTGCTTTGGACGACAGGTCCATTGCATGGCGGACTGCCCTTCGTTGCCATGAAGAAGGAGCACAAATACTTTTAACTAATGCCCCTGTAGCTATGCGCATGGGAGAGATCAATAAACTGGCAGAAGCTATCAATGCCCCGGTAATACCCTGTGATGTGAGCAGTAATGAAGATGTGGACAATTTATTTTCGAAAGCGGTAGAACATTTTGGCGGTGGCGTGGATTTCATTTTACATTCAATTGGCATGAGTATTAATGTACGCAAGGGAAAACATTATACTGAGATCGATTACAACTTTAACGCTAAATCATTGGATATCTCAGCAACCAGCCTGCACAGGGTATTAGCAACTGCCATGAAAATGGATGCTATTAATGAATGGGGCAGCGTGGTAGCATTAACTTATATCGCATCACAAAGGGTATTTCCGGATTATAATGAAATGGCCGATGCCAAAGCATTACTGGAAAGCATTACCAGGAGTTTTGGATATCATTACGGAATAAAAAAACACGTACGGGTGAATACAGTTTCACAATCACCTGTAAGAACAACTGCAGGAAGCGGGGTAAAAGGTTTTGATGGTTTTATGGCATATGCCGAAAAGATGAGCCCACTTGGCAATGCCAGTTCAGATGATTGCGCCAATTATTGTGTGCTAATGTTTAGCGATATGACGAGGATGGTAACAATGCAGAATCTTTTTCATGACGGAGGTTTTTCATTTACAGGCGTTACACCAGAAGTGATTGAGCAGATGGAAAAATAATCACACCCCCTCCGGCCCCCTGAAGGGAAAACTACCCCAAACCCTTAAAGGGACTTCCCTTTGTTAGAATTATAATTTTGTTGAGCCACTTTTAAATTTAATGCAGTTAATATAAATTTTACGCTGCAATGTTCCCCTTCATGCGGGGAGGGGGTTTTCAATATTCATCTTCATTAAAAAAGAAATCTTCCTGGCTGGGATAATCGGGCCATATATCTTCCAGACCTTCATAGATCTCCCCCTCATCTTCCAACTCCTGTAAATTTTCTACCACTTCAATGGGTGCGCCACTGCGGATCGAAAAATCGATCAATTCATCTTTTGTTGCCGGCCATGGGGCATCTTCCAAATGTGAGGCTAATTCCAGTGTCCAAAACATCTTCTAACGGGTTTATTTTTTGCAAATGTATAAGTTCGTACGAAATAACCAAAAGTATTTTAGGCTAACAGTTATATTGACTAAGTGATTTAGATGGGTAAAACTGCCAAACCGTTGTTTTTAAGGTTAAAATTTATAATTATTAACTACTTTCGAAGCATGTTATCAGCAAAAAATATACATAAACGATATGATCAATTAGAGGTACTAAAAGGTGTAGATATCGATATTAGTAAGGGTGAGATCGTTAGTATAGTAGGATCGTCGGGTGCAGGCAAAAGCACGTTACTTCACATTTTGGGAACATTGGACAAAGCTGATGAGGGCGAAATTATGTTGAATGATCAACGTTTTAACAGCTTAAGCGGCAGAAAATTATCGGCATTCCGAAACAAACATATTGGCTTTGTTTTCCAGTTTCATCATTTATTACCAGAGTTTACAGCGCTGGAAAATGTTTGTATCCCCGGATGGATTGCGGGCAATAAAAAAAAAGAAGTTGTTATTAGGGCTACGGAGTTGTTGAAAACTTTAGGACTTGGCGACAGGCTTGAAAACAAACCCCAACAACTTTCGGGCGGAGAACAGCAACGGGTTGCAGTTGCCAGGGCGCTTATTAATAATCCTTCAATTGTGATGGCTGATGAGCCTACGGGTAATTTAGATAGCGCCAATGCAAAAGAGTTACACCAATTGTTTATTCATTTGCGTGATAAGTTCAATCAAACTTTTTTAATTGTAACGCATAATGAAGAACTGGCAAAAATGGGTAACAGGATATTGCAGATGAAAGACGGGAGGATAATTTGACGATTAATTGATTTGAAGATTTGATGATGTGCTGATTCGCCATCATCAGATCAGGTTCTCGGTTGCCATTTAATTTCCTCCACCCTCAGCAGCATCCCGATAAATCTGGAAAGTACAAAAAGGTAATCACTTAAGCGATTTAGATATTTTATAACCAGTGGCTCAACAAAAAGTTCAAGTTGCTGCATTTGTACACATATTCGTTCGGCCCGGCGGCAAATGCAACGCACAACATGTAAAGTAGAAACTGCCACATTACCACCGGGAAGAATAAAAGATTTCATTACCGGAAGGCTGTCAATCATTTTATCAATTTCTATTTCCAACAATTCTATATCAGCCTCTTTAAGATCAGGGATCTTCATCTGTGGCTCTTTATCCGGGTCGCAGGCCAGCGATGATCCAATTGTAAATAACCTGTCCTGTATTTCTTTTAAAATTTTTTTTGAATGCTCATGGGTAAGTTGGTCATTGGCAAGTCCGATATAAGAATTTAATTCATCTACTGTGCCATAGGCTTCGATGCGGATATTACTTTTAAATACTTTGGTTCCTCCAATCAAACTGGTCTTACCCAGGTCGCCGGTTTTGGTATAAATTTTTTGTGCCATTATTATGCTCTTTAAATTGTTGTTTGAGTTGGTAACAAAATAAAGCAAAATAAGTTTAAACAAGAACCAATAAATACAATTTTATGGTGAAAACAATAACAGGTGGTCAAAGCGAAAGCTGATTCTTTATGAATCAGCTTTCTTTATATATAGAACCAACCCTCCGCATATTTATAAACTTAGTATTCCGGTAGCTGTAGCATTTACTGTTACGGTTAGTCCGGCACTAACTACTAAATTAAGTGGGTTGATAGTGCCTGACCCAATAACTACAAGTGTACCCACTAATTCAAACTTCCCATCTGCATTGGTATCTTTATAGCTGGCAAAATGTAGTTCATATTCTCCGCTTTCCAAAAAATGTAACTGGTAATTGCCGGATCCGTTTACCAGTGCACTACTGACTGCATTTTTGAATTCAATATTACTGGCACCCTGGCCCTGAACCTCCTGGCTTCTTACAAAAGTTCCTTTCTTGTATGCATACACAACCACTTTGCCTGATCCGGAAACAACGTCTGTTAAAGTTCCGGATAATACGCCGGTTTGATTTTCAACTACCAGGCGTACGGAACTTTGTAATTCAGCGGCTGTAACAAAATCGTATTGATCTGTCGGGCTTCCGGATTGATAAGTGATCATTTTGCGCAGGTCAAAATCCGCAACGATCGTATTGGATATATTGTTCACCAGTGAAAAGTTTTTACTGACTGTAATAATATTTGATGTACTCTGTAGTTTGTGTTTTATACCTAAATTGTTCAGCATAAAACAACCCGGGGCATTACCAAAGGCATCCGTATTGAAATCCAATACAAACGTAATGCTGCTGTAAGCTTTTGCTGCGAGGTTAAAATTACCCAATGTTGTAGTAGTGCCATTCTGGTATGCGGCAAGGTCTATGGTTGTTTTGGTAAAACCCTGTACACTTTGGCCATCTAATTTAATATCGGTAATAGTTACAATTGCACCGGCTATTCCTGCATCGTCGATAGGGGCATCTGTAATTTTAATGGTAGTAGCTGCATAACCCGAACTGCCACCCGGATTATCCCGATCATCTTTTGTGCATGATGAAAATGTTAATGTAAATAATAATGCGGCTGCGACAACACCAGCAAAATGGTGTCTGATGAAGATCTTTTTCATGTCAGATAAATTTTAAATTAACGTTTCTGAGTCTACGGAATGTGATTTTCAAAAGCCGTGCCAAAATTTGTTATTAATATTTATTGAATGACCCCCTAAAATGTTAAATGGATTATTTTCATTGGGTAAATACTGATTGTTAAAAATAATATCACAATGAGTTTAAATAATTTGTAGAATTATTTCAAATGTAGTTAAACTGAAATTAATTTTCTGTCATCATATAAATGTGAGAAAAATTATTTTATTCTTTGCACTTTTATTATTTGTTAGCACAGAAAAATGTAAATAAAAAATTGCAATGAATTTGCAAAGTGCAGTTAAACAAATTGGCCCATGGTAAGCGGATTGGTATTTATGATATCAGATTCGATCAGGCCGTCTTTGAGCCTGATGACGCGATGTGCAAATTTAGAGATATCGACCTCATGTGTTACCAGTATCACTGTATTGCCATCGGCATGTATTTTTCCGATAATATCCATGATCTCGTAAGATGTTTTAGAATCGAGGTTGCCTGTTGGTTCATCTGCTAAAATAATGGATGGGTTATTTATTAAAGCCCTTGCTATAGCCACCCGCTGGGCCTGGCCACCACTTAATTCATTGGGTTTATGATGGCTACGGTCTTCTAATTTTACTTTTGCCAAAACGGCCATTGCCCGATCCATCCTTTCTTTCTTGCCGGTTCCGCTGTAAACCAGCGGTAATGCTACATTTTCGGCAGCTGTGAGGCGGGGTAATAAATTAAATTGCTGAAATACAAACCCGATCTCTTTATTGCGTACAACTGCAAGGTCATTGTCCGGCATCCGGCTTACGTCTTTATTATTTAAAATATATTTCCCCCCCGAAAGGGAATCAAGGCAACCTAAGATATTCATTAAGGTTGATTTTCCCGATCCGCTTGGTCCCATTAAAGCAACGTATTCATTTTTGTAAATATCCAAACTAATACCATTGAGAACGGGTAATTCGTTTTTGCCGAGGTAGTAACTTTTACGAATATTTTCGAGGTGAATAATGCCCTGCATGGTTGTTGTTGACTTAATTGGTTTAGGAGTTTAAAGGTTTAGGAGTTTAGAAAAGAGCCTGGTAAAACCTACACCCTAAACCCCTAGAGATCTAACCTATTTCTTTATCACTTTAGGAACCTTAAAAAATTGTTCATCATGTAAGGTTGCATTTTTTAGGCCATCTGCCCGGTTAATACTTCCTTTTACTTCATCTTCCCTTAGCACATTTACACTTTCGCTCATGTGTAATAAAGGTGTTATACCTGTTGTATCCAACCCGTTTAGTTTTTCGACAAAATTTATCATTTGACGCAGGTCGGATCTAATTGCCGCTTTTTCATCAATATTAAACTTCAGTCTTGCCAGGTTGGCGAGCTTATCTATCAATGCATCATTTACTTCCATCTTACAAAAATAATGGATTACAGGGATAGGCATTATGCTTTTATATAAGTGGTGTTCTTTTTTATAATGCCTAATGAGCGATGACTATTGACTTTTACTATCTTCGCTATCTTATGAGTAGTAAAAGAGATATAGTAATGAGTGGCATACGTCCCACTGGTTTTTTGCATTTGGGAAACTATTTTGGGGCCATACGTAATTATATAAAAATGCAGGAAGAATTTGATTGTTTTTTTATGGTTGCCGATCTGCATTCTTTAACTACTCATCCGGATACAAAGGAATTGAAAGCTAATGTACACAGGGTTTTGGCTGAAAATATTGCCTGCGGACTTGATCCGGATAAAGTGGCACTGTATTGTCAAAGCCATGTTCATGAAACTGCGGAATTATACCTGTACCTCAATATGATGGCTTACAAAGGAGAATTGGAGAAAACCACTACTTTTAAAGATAAGGTTAGGCAAAATCCCGAAAATGTAAATGCCGGATTACTTACTTATCCTGTATTGCAAACCGCCGATATTATCATTCATAGGGCTAAATATGTGCCAGTTGGTAAAGACCAGGAGCAACACCTGGAGATGGCAAGAACTTTTACTAATCGCTTCAATCATCGCTATGTAGAAATTTTTCCAGAGCCACATGCATTCAATTATAACAAGGAATTGATAAAAGTTCCCGGCCTTGATGGAGAAGGGAAAATGAGCAAGAGTGAAAACCAGATGGCTACATTATACCTGGCAGATGATGATGAAATGATCAGGAAAAAAGTGATGAAAGCCAGGACAGACAACGGGCCAACAGAAAATAATTCAAAGATGCCCGCTTATATTGAAAATGTTTTTGGCCTTATGAAACTGGTTTGCAGTGATGATGTTGTTCAGCAATATATGGCTGATTACAATAACTGTACAATTCGTTACGGAGATCTTAAAAAACAATTGGCAGAAGATATGGTAAAATTTATTTCACCGATCAGGCAAAAGGTAAATACCATATTGGGTGATGAAAAATACCTTCAGCTGGTAATGGAACAGGGCGCCGAAAAAGCCAATAGAAGTGCTTCTGCTACCATGCAGCTGGTTCGCCAGGCCATTGGATTAAATTATTATTGATAAAAAAAATTCTAAATTCTAAATTCTAAACGGGAATGTGTATTTTTAAAAGTTCATTGTTTTCAATTTAGTATTTAACATGTAGCATTTCCAGATTATGGCAAAAACAAAAAAACCAAAACATATAGCAGTAGCCGGAAATATAGGTGCCGGTAAAACTACATTAACGGAAATGTTGAGTAAGCATTACAAATGGATCCCGCAGTTTGAAGATGTGGACCATAATCCTTATCTCAATGACTTTTATGAAGACATGCAGAGGTGGAGTTTTAATTTGCAGATCTATTTTTTAAACAGCCGGCTGAACCAATTACTTGAAATACATCGTGGTACCGAAACTGTTATACAGGACAGAACTATTTATGAAGATGCCAATATCTTTGCCCCCAACCTGCATGATATGGGATTAATGGGAAAACGTGATTTTGACAATTACTATAAGTTTTTTGAAACATTAAAAACTATGGTACAACCTCCGGATCTGCTGATCTACCTAAAAGCATCTGTACCAACATTGGTTGCCCAAATTCAAAAAAGGGGTAGGGAATATGAAGAAAATATACGGCTGGATTATTTGAAAAAGCTGAATGAATTTTATAATAACTGGGTTGAAAATTATAAGGAGGGGCCATTACTGATCATTGATGCTGATAAAAATAAATTTGCAGAGAACGAAGAGCACCTGGGGCAGATCATTACCAGTATTGATAGCAAGTTGTTTGGATTGTTCTAAAAAAAAATTGGCAATAAGCAATTGGCAATAAGCAAAACTGCTGCATGTATTGAGTTGCTATCCAATATCTAGTATCCAGCAACTAGTCGATCAACGAATTCTTCATTGCATAAAAAACTAACCCTACTGAGTTTTTTACACCAAATCTTTCCATCAGCCTGTCTTTTATAGCCTCCACTGTTCTTGCGCTGATACTCATTTTATCTGCTATTTCGGCGGCAGTAAATTCCATACAAACCAGGGTCAACACTTCTTTTTCCCTTTCACTTAAAACTACTTCACTTGTTAATGATGGATTAAATTTTTGTTTGGAATAGTTTTTTTTAATGAGCACTTTATTTACGAAGGGGTTAAGATAAAACCCGGTACGCATCACATCCATTATGGCACGTTTAATTTCTGCAGGCTCTGTATTTTTTAAAAGATAACCTGCTGCACCGCAATCCATCAGGTGGCCAACAAAACGTTCATCTTCATACATGGTAAGAATAATGACACGGATATTTGGGAAATTTTTAGTGATCAGTTTGGTAGCATCTATACCATCTTTTATGGGCATTTTTAGGTCGCATAAAACAACATCGGGTTGTATTTCCTGCAATTTGTTAAGGAGATCTTCGCCATTTTCAGCCTCCATAATAAATTTAATATTGACGTAAGACCGCATGGAAAGGATTACACCCTTTCTGAAAAGTTGATGATCATCTGCAATGGCAACTGTTATTTCACTCATAGTGTTATAGCGTCATAAAATTATGAAAAAGAAAATGTAATTGCGAATTTGATATTTGAAATGCATGATCCATTTCTGAAGTAAAGGATTTTCATAAAAAAGAAAAAGAATACCAGGTAAAAAAACTCAGATCGTTGGTTCTCTGGGGATATCCAGCGTTACTTTGAAATAGGTTTGGCTGGGATCTATTTCAAAGTAAATTCTTCCCTTGAGTACCCGAATGCGGCTGGCAATGTTTTTAAGCCCAAGACCCATGGAGCTATGACTCAATTTTTCAAAATCGGCCTGAACTATTCCGGTACCGTCATGGTGCAAACGAAAATACATATTGTTACCACTGTTATTTTGTGTAAGGTGTATAAAACCGGCATTACTGTGTTTAAAAATATTGTTCACCAGTTCCTGTAAGATGCGGAATACAAGTAATTCCTGATCCACTTTTAAACGGGTACGGTAATCATGAAACCTGGCACTGGCATTAAGGCTTCCGCTGCCGCTTATTTTTTGAAAAAGGTCGGTGATAGCGCTTTCGAGTCCGAAATTTTTAAGAGTTGGAGGCATCAGGCTATGGCTGATATTCCTGATCAGCAGTATGGCATCATCAATAATTTGTTTAGCGCTGTAAATACTTTGTAATTGCTGTGCTTTTTCCTGGTTTACAAGGTTTTCATTCAAATACAACCTGGCTGTAGCCAATAAGGGCCCGGCATCATCATGCAGGTCGGCCGCAATGCGATTTCGTTCTTCTTCCTGAAAACGGATTGATGCATTCAATAAAACCTGTTGCTTCTCTTCTTCCAGTCTTTTTAATTCAGTATTATAACGGATAACTTTGCGTTGGTGAAAAATAACAAAACCCACAATGCCAATGGCAAGTGTAAGCATACCCAATGTCCCTAAAAACATTAGTGTTGATATACCATTAGAATTATTGGTTTGTAGAAAAAACATTATTTATAGGATGTTAATTTGTTTTTTTAATAAAGAACGAATCATCAATGAAAGAGTTAATACTGGTTTTTTTATTAATCAGATTGCTTATGGAATTTTCTTTAATTAAAATTGCGATGCATAAAATAATATTTTTAGTAATGTTAAATGTACTGTATACAAATACATATTGGAGTCTAAAATTCAGATCATTGATCATAGTTTTAGCATATATAAGTAAAAAGAAATTGCCAGAGAAAAAAATAAAGAATGCTAATGCAATCCAAAATATTTTGAATTCATATAAAGGGGTTTGTACATCATACTTTATTTTTTCAAAGAAGAAATAAATAAGCACAACTAGAATAAACAAAGATTCTACAATGGCCTGATCTGCACCAAATATAGTTTTGCTAGTAATGACATAATCATAAATAGAGAAAACTAAAAATAAGGGTACCAAAATATTGAATAGTTTCTTAGCATACCTATTCTGAAAATTGTGATGAAAATAAAATAAGAGTAGGCATAATTCGAGAGCTAATTGCACTCTTATGGCGATGAAGTATAGTTCCTTTTCTTTTAAGTAATATCTAAATAACAATTGTATTCCAATAAGGGCCGCATAACAAAAAAGGTATAAATAAAATACCTTTAGTTTTTTTGACTTGTTGTTTTTATAAAAAACTGCCAAAAAGACTAAAGGTAGAAAATTAGTTATGTAAGATATGGTTAGAATTAAGTCGATATATAAAAAATTAATTCTAACAAATGTAGTAAACTGTTGTTTACTAACAAAAATCTAACTAAATAAATTAAGCACTTATGATTGCATCAACTATCCAAGGCTCGTTCATGATTAATAATTTTAAGTGGTTTAGGAATCTTTGTGAACTGTAAACTTCATCTATTAACTGAATTTTGGCAAACGGTAATAAATGATTTTAAAGCCCTATAATTCACCGAAATTCAATACCACAAAGAATTTGGGGAAAAAATGTTTGTAAAATAATTGTTAAATTTAGGGTAAATATACTATTATATCTACGTAAATTTACTATGGATGGGTTAGTAGCTTTACTATCGGATTTATACTATTGTAGATAGGTAATTGTCCCATTGCAGGGAATCAGGGTTGTCATTAATTGCCATTTGGAGCATATATATAGATGGCCAAACTAAACCGGGTATAATTTTAATTGCAGAATAAATTTTCTGGTTGGATCTTTTAGGTTGGAATAATGGACTTTAAAACGGGATGCTAAAAAAGTTGATTGACACCGGCAACACAAGCACAAACAGGTTCTTCGGGATAATTGGAAATTCTATCAGGTTCTATTGGATATTTGGATATGGTAACAAATAAGTGAACCGTGTCAATCAACTATAGCAAAAGTATAACAACTATATATCCATACAAGCGCATAACTGCCCGATTTTGGGTATTCTGATTTTACTTTTTTAAGAGTATTAACACAAGTAGGTATCGTAAGTTAACCTGTATATTTTTGCGTATTTATACCAGGTAATATTGCTTAGCTGGCTTTGCAATCAACAGCCTGTGGAAAACTACCTGTTTATTTACTTTGTTAAACAGGTGGTTATGCATTGAAAATTGTAACTTTAAGAAGATTTATAAAAAACCAGACCCAGTACTATGAGTGCCGAACACATAATTAAGCTTGCTATTGCCGATGATCATAAAATTTTCAGAGATGGGATAAAAATGGCCCTGGCCGGCAAAACCAACCTTAAAATGCTTTGGGAGGCAGAAGATGGTAAGGATATGATGCATAAAATTGCTATTAAAAAGCCCGAAGTATTGTTGATGGATATCAGGATGCCTGAAATTGACGGAATAAACGGCATCCAGCTGATAAGGAAAGAATATGAAGATATAAAGATAATAGTACTTACAATGTACGACGATCAGCAAATGATCAGCCGGATGATGGAAATGGGTGCCAATGCCTATCTTACAAAAACCACCGACCCCGAAGAGATCTACGAAGCCATCCTCACCTGTATGAATGATGATTTTTATTTCAATGACCTGGTGAACAAGGCCGTGATGGGTAAATTGATGCAGAAAAAAAATGTAAGGCAGCATTATGGAAGCAATACACCTGTGCAGTTCAATGAAAAGGAATTAAAAATACTGCAGTTGCTGGCCGAGGATAAAACCACGGAGGAAATATCCAAAACCATTTTTTTAAGTCCGCGTACTATTGAAACCATCAGGCAGAATATGAAGACCAAGGTAGATGCCAAAACCATTGGCGGACTCATCATGTATGGCATGCGCAATAAACTGATTGAATGATCTAAAAAGTTACAATCCCGTTCTTTACTGCATAAATGGCCAGGCCAACCCTGCTTTTTACATTCAGTTTATCAAACAAAATATCCCGGAAACCATCAATGGCACGAGGGGTAAGATGCATTTTTTGTGCAATTTCTTTGTATGTCATATCCGTACTGGCGTGGTTCAAAAACTCAATCTCAATTGCAGTAAGTAATGCTTTTTCAATAGATGATTGTGTACTGTGGTTCTTGTGAAAAAAAGAAGCCAGTTTATCCGTTGCGTTATTGGAATAGTAATACCCGTTTTCTGCAACAGCAAGTATTGCTGCTTTTAATTCTGTGGGGTGTACGTCTTTTTTTAAGAATCCCCTAACACCAACCTGTAGTAAACGTATCAGTGCAATTTCAGAATCGTACATAGTAAGGATCAGTATTTTCACTTCAGGATGATTCTCATTTAGCCAGCGGGTAGTTTCATAACCATCCATTTCGGGCATATTCAGGTCTAAGATGATGAGATGAGGTATTTTCCCTTTTTTAAAGATCTCAATTACGCCAATACCGTTAGCGGCTACAGCAATAACCTGGCATTCATCAAATGTATTGATCAAAGATGCCAGGGCATCCCTCAAAACAACATGATCATCTGCTAAAATTATTTTACAGGCTTTTGTTTTGTTCATAAATAGGAATTTCAATTTTAATAGAAGCACCACTTCCGGGCTTACTGGTAATAACACATTTTCCCTTAAGAGTATCGGCTCGTTTTTTCATATTAAGAATACCAATCCCATGCTCGCTGTTATCTTCTAAAATAAACCCTTTACCATTATCAATGATCTCCAGCGAGAGTAAGGAATTACTATAATGAAGTTTAATAGAGATTATTGAAGCATCAGCGTGCTTAATAATATTGTGTATTGCTTCCTGCACAATACGAAATAATAACAACTCTTTTTTGGCGTCAAGGAATATCATATTTGAGGATATCTCAAGGTTGATATTAAATAATCCTGATTTTTGTAAATGGGCTCTTTCGTATTCAAGGGCCTTAATCAGTCCGTTGTTTAAAATAATTTCTGAACTCATACTGCGGCCGATATCGCTCAGATCATTAATAGATTCTCCAATAAGGGATATTGATTCGTCTATTTTTTGAATGGTTTTTTCGGGGGCAGAATTACTAAGGGTATTTAAATGTAGTTTGGCTAAACTGAGTTTTTGCCCGATATTATCATGAATTTCCCGGGAAATATTTTGAAATGTTTGCTCCTGAATCTCTATTTGTGATATTAGCAAGGCATTTTCATGTGTAATTTTTAATTGTTCCATATTTTTAAAATAAGCATTCTGTTTTTGTTGATAACGATAAACAATAACTGAAATAAATGTAATTAGTAATAGAATGAGTATTGTACAAACTATTATTAGAATTATTATACTTTCTGTCGACGAATTGAACATAAAATGGCTTTTAAAAAAAATAAATGCATAACACCATATCCCAGGGGCATTATTACTGCAACTGATAGAAAAATATCCCTGGGAATATTATTAAATAAATACCCACCTATTATTGAAACAGGAATAGTAGTACTCATTCCAAAAAGAACACCTGTTATTATCCAAAAAGATGGATCTTTTAATAGGTTAAGCGAAGGAGTGTTTTTAAAAAGTTGATAATAGTAACTTATGCATAGAATAATTAAACCAAAATTTGTAACTGCAAATGCTAAAACTTCATAATGAATTATATCTGTCACAATAAAAAAAATAATCACTGGAAAAAATAAAAAAAATACAAGCTTTAAATATTTTACACTATTATTTTTAGGAATAACTTTAAATATGAATAAACAGAGAAAAGTAAAATGAAATAATAATGAAACTAAATTCAATTCTCTAAAAAATTCCTTTGGAATTAAATTCAAGTCTTTTTCTAAAATATGGAGAAGAAGCATCAAATTAGCAATAACTGGGTACCAATAAAAGCCCCGCATATATGTAGGAATATTTTTATTTTTTATTAAATTTAATGAAACTAGAAATGTAATTATATAAATCACATTCTTTATTATATTAAAAGCAGAAAAAATTGCTTCGTTCATTTAGTATTAGTTATTCACAAATTTACTTTTTCCATAATAACTTTCCTATAGAAAAAGCACAACAAATACCGGTGTTTTTCTCTTAAAATAGTAAATTTTGTTTCATTTTAAGCTGTAATAAGTAAAACAGAAAAATCTCTTTATTTTCTGTTTCTTTTCCCTTGGTTTATTAGTTATCTTTTATCATTTTTGTATTGCAACGTTAATCCGTTCTCTATTATCATGCTGTACCCCATTAATGGGGTGCACATGATAAAGTTAAAAGCAGTATCCCCTTGGTAATTATGTACTTAATCCGTACTCTGTTTTATGGAAGCTTTGAGTTATGCTATAAAGGGCAAACCACCCCCTGCTGGTAAACTGATCCTGACATAGTAATTCACTATGATTTTGATCAACATATCAAGGGTATCTAGTTGATGACAACATTGTTTTTGGTGTTATAATTTAATTGTTGTATGTCATTTAAAATAATTTTCACTGAGTAAAAAATAAATTTATGAAAAAGTTATTATTCTATATGCTATTCTTGCAGATCTTGACAATCTCGTCTTGTGTAGCACAGAACTTATCGAAGTCAATCGAAAATTCACTTGGAGAGAAATTGTATTTAAAAATTTCCGGAAAACTTTATTTGAAGCAATCCAGTGAAAATACAATTCTAATACTTTGTCGAAGCAACGGTACTTCCGAACAAAATTTTGACAAAGCATTTACAATATTCTCTGAAACAATTATTGAAAAAATAAATATTAACGAGATGGACGATTATGAGATTCAAATTCCTGAAAGTAAAAAATATGCTGTAATTTATAACCTAACAAAGAATAAAATACATTTTATTGGAACTTCCGATAAGAGTAATGATATAATTCAAATAAAGCAGAATTTATCAATATCTAAAGCGATTGATAATAGTGATTATCTTGGATATGGGTTTAGTTTTATGAATGCAAGTTGGTCAACTCAGGATATTAAAGCAAGTCAGTATAAAATACCCTTTAATACGTTAGACTATGCTAACACACAAAACTCACAATTACGAGCTTCGCTCCCTTCTGTTGAGGTTGAATTAGCTTCTGTTTCTTGTGCACAGGGGACTTGTACCTCTGGAGGGGCAGGTTCAAGTTCTTGCTCAATTACTGAGGCCCCATTTAATCAATCATGTACTGTCACATGTAATTCAGGTTATTATGCCTGCTGTGTAAGTAGTACTGTACGATGTTATTGTTGCAAAATTTGATGTAGCAGGTGCAATTTCGGGTAGTGTAGCTGTGGGGCAGGTTGAAGGGACAGTTACAAAACCACTGGGATCCCATACCAGGCTGGGTTGTAGATGCTGTTGCCTGGGGTGCCGGCAGCTCTGTTGCAGCTTTTGTAGGTTGGTTAACAGCCGCTATTGCTATCTATGAAATAGTTACTACATGATTGTAATTGTTTAATATTTAAAATAAAATGCAATGAGTAAATACATGATTTATCCTTTCCTGTTATTAATTGCATATGTAGCAGTATTACAGGTGTTAAGAATTATTTTTATCCTGTTTCAGCCAAAATTCATGAATCCGGATAGATTTGGTCCGCCTAAGACAAAATTTTTAATGTTCTCATATTACCTTGTTACATTGTATTTTTTAATTACAATCATGATCGAAAAAATTCAGGCATTGTAATTCATCAGGTTTAGCGGCATTTTTTTTATTCTTCACTTTTGAATTTGGCGTATACCTGAACATTTGTCATCGTAAGTATTGAAACTTGTCCAACATGAATTATTGTTCCAAGCAGAATGAAATGTACCCTTTCGATACTATTACTTATGGCCGGCTGTTTTTGTTTATGCCAAAACAAATTGCCTAAGAATCCAAACAAACCGTTCAAACCAGAGATATTTACTTCAGGGTTTATCGACATCATCAATAACGGGCAGGTAAATGCATCTGCCCGTTTTATTCGGTTGTATATCGGCGAACCTGGTAAGTTCGCCATTCCTCTTTCGATTTACGGAGGCGTTTCAAATAATAATTTTCAAAACCAGGCCAATACTGCAGGGTTGCAAAAAAATAATGATCACCTGCTGAATCAATACATCAACCCATTGAGCGGGCTTGTAAATGTTTCAGTTGATGGAGTGTGTTTTTTTAACGATCCTAAAAAAATTACCAGATACGGCTTGCTTTATCATGTGGGTGAACGCTTGTTGACAGGCATAAGGACTGGACCGATAACTAATCCTATTACAGGAAAGCCGGTTAATTTTTTAAACAGTTTTGGTTCTTTGGGCCTATATTTTCAAACAGGTGCCTGGGAAAGGAATGACACAAAAAATACAGGAATATTTTGGTTAAGTTTCCGGTATATCGGGTGTTATTCCACCCCCACTCAAATTAAACAATTTTTACCTGATATAAATACAAATGGCTTTTATCATGGCTACTGTATTGGCGGGGGCGTTGAAATTAATAATCTGGTGAATATTAAAATACTGTATTACAGGTATTCAAAAAAACCTGAGATCGAATATACTTTACCTATTTACCAATTCTCTTTCAATTATTCGTTGAAAAATTAGTAAGTAACATAAGTCATTATCTGTTTTACATTTTCTAATCAAAATTTATAACACAAAAGCGTATTTCTCTATTTCTATGGTAAATTCCCCATCTTCAACATAGGGTAATTACACTCTTTATTATGAATGAATATAATTTGAACTTGCATTCAACGTTATAATTAAGTTAATCTAATCCCGATAATACCCAAATAAAACTGAAATGATACCAGATTCAATTAATAAAGAGCCGATAAAGGTAATTATTGCCGACGACCACGTACTTTACCGTGCGGGGGTAAAGACAGCATTGAGTGCCAAAGCTGATGTAAAAGTAATTGGCGAAGCAGATAACGGTAACCACCTGTTGAATATGCTAAAAATGATACCGGTTGATGTGATCCTGCTGGATATTCAAATGCCCATCATGGATGGTATTGCCGCCCTGCCCGAAATAAAAAAACTGGCACCTAATGCCAAAGTAATAATGCTTACCATGATGGAAGACCATAGTATGGTAACCAAACTGATGGAGCTTGGGGCTAATAGTTATCTGCCCAAAACCAGTGATATTGAAATAATTTATGAAGCCATCAAAACATGTTACGAACAGGAATATTATTTTAATTCTTTAACCAATAAGGCCTTGCTTACCAACCTGAAGCAGCGAAATGTTGTAACCCCTCAAAAACTAATGCAACAGGAAGCTCATTTGAATGATAAGGAAATGCTAATCTTAAAATTAATGTGCGAAGAAAAAAGTACAAAAGAGATCGCTGACCTGGTTGACCTGAGCCCCCGTACCGTAGAAGCCATCAGGGATAAACTAAAAGTAAAAACAGGAGCAAAAAGTACAGCAGGACTTATCATGTACGCTGTTAAACATAAAATATTAAGTGATGAATTGTAAATAGTGATTTTTCTAAAACTGTTATGAGAATTAAAGTCCTGTTGATTTAACAGGACTTTTTCTTTGCGCCCTTATTCATAAGTGGCATATTTGCAGGATGCAGTATTTTAACTTCAACGGTAAATTGTGTAAAGAAGGTACAATGGTGATCAGTGTAGCTAACAGGGGCCTCCGTTATGGCGACGGACTATTTGAAACGATGAAATACTGCAATGGAAATATTGTATTTGCTGATGAACATTTTGCCCGCTTATGGAAAGGAATGAATGTATTACTGTTTCAGATACCAAAACATTTTACGCCGGAAAAATTAATGGATGAAATTATTGTACTAGCAAAAAAAAATGGTCATGATAAACTGGTAAGAATACGCCTGACCATTTTCAGGGGAGAAGGAGGACTCTATGATCCCGTAAATCATACACCCAATTATTGTATTGAAACATGGGATTTGCCAGGTGGAAACGGCGAATGGAACAGCAACGGACTTGTATTGGGTATATATGAAAAGGCAAAAAAAAGCTGCGATATATTTAGTAATATCAAACACAATAATTACCTGCCTTATGTAATGGCAGCACTTTATGCAAAAGATCAAAAATGTAATGATGCTGTTTTGCTAAATAATGCCGGGCGCTTATGTGATAGCACTATTGCCAACATTTTTTTAATTAAAGATGAGATGATCTATACACCGGCATTGACAGAAGGTTGCGTAGCCGGCATTATAAGAAAACATTTGATACAACAACTGGCAGCATTAAATTATACTATCATTGAAAATGAACTGACTATCGAAGAGTTAATGAATGCTGATGAGGTTTTTTTAACTAATTCAATTTATAATATCCGCTGGGTGAAACATATTGACGGTAAAGATTTCGGTAACAAGCTCACTCAAAAAATTTATTTAACCCTGCTGCCAACTTTTTCCTGAATTTTTTGTTAACAATAGTTCCTTATTAAAACAGGGATAACTATGCAGCAGATTACTATTTTCTGGTTTCGCCGTGATCTTCGATTGAATGATAATACTGCTTTATTCCATGCCCTCAAATCCGGAAACCCGGTAATTCCCATTTTTATTTTCGACAGCCATATTTTAAATAAGCTGGAGGATAGGCATGACAGGAGAGTAGGGTTTATACACGCAGCAGTTGTTGGGATACAAAAAACACTGGTTCAAATTAATTCTTCACTGGAAGTATATTTTGGAAATCCACCTGAAGTATTTGCAAACCTACTTACCAGGTATAAAATTTCAAAAGTATTCTGTAATAATGATTATGAACCCTATGCCATTGAAAGAGATAAAGAGGTTGCAGAATTATTGAAAAACAATGGGGCCACTTTATATGGTTTTAAAGATCATGTAGTATTTGAAAAAAAAGAAGTGCTTAAAGATGATGGAAATCCTTACACCATATTTACGCCCTATAGTAAAAAATGGATAGCTAAATTGTCTGATCAACATTTGCAACATTATCCTTCAGAAAAATATATCGATCTCTTTTATAAGCAAGATGCAAAACAAATCCCTTCACTTTCTTACATAGGTTTTAAAACTGTTGATCAACTATTTCCTTCAAAAAATTTGAATGAACAGGTAGTAATGGAGTATAGTAAAAAAAGAGACTTTCCCGGATTAAATGGCACTTCAAAAATGGGTGTTCACCTGCGGTTTGGAACAGTCAGCATCAGGGAAATTGCACTAAAGGCAAAAGCACTTAATAAAACATATTTAAATGAACTGATCTGGCGTGATTTTTATCATATGATACTCTGGCATTTTCCTAATACAGGAAAAGCATTTAAACCTACATATGATACCATCGAATGGCGCAGAGATGAAGGAGAGTTTGAAAAATGGTGTATAGGACAAACGGGTTATCCAATTGTAGATGCTGGCATGCGGGAATTAAATACAACCGGCTTTATGCACAACCGGGTTCGAATGATCACTGCTTCTTTTTTAACCAAGCATTTGCTACTAGACTGGC
This sequence comes from Chitinophagaceae bacterium, assembly GCA_043788195.1. Lineage (GTDB taxonomy): Bacteria > Bacteroidota > Bacteroidia > Chitinophagales > Chitinophagaceae > Ferruginibacter. The sequence continues at coordinate 20,798 of JAYVUE010000166.1, read as the reverse complement.
GATTGGGTGAAGCCTACTTTGCACAAAAATTACTTGACTTTGACCTGGCTGCCAATAATGGAGGATGGCAATGGGCGGCTGGCAGCGGTTGTGATGCTGCACCATATTTTAGAATTTTTAACCCCTACCTCCAAACAAAAAAATTTGATCCTAAACTTGAATACATAAAAAAATGGGTGCCCGAATTCCAGGAATTCAATTATCCCCAACCGATAGTTGCTCATGTAATGGCACGTGATCGTTGCCTTGCAGTATATACAAAAGCATTGAAAAAACAGAACAGGTAAAAGGAAAATTACCTGTCACTACCATTGAACCTGGGATTTACAATATTATTATATATTGAACCAAAGCGGTAGCTGATCCCAAAATTTACATACAATCCTTTTTGAGTCGGGTATTGATGGGAATTGGTTAAAATATCATCCCGGGAAAAATATTTGCGTGGTATATTTGGATAAATGCCCTTTGTAAAATTTGCATCACTGGAAACATAAAATGATAATCCTTTAACGATCCTTATTTCCAGGTAACCTCCAATGGAAAATGTATTGATATTTGTGCCCCTGATCTTTGCATTATTTAAAGTAAATGAATTTAAAAAATTATCCCAGGAAGCACGAAAATTAAGGTTACCCCATTTCTGTGTAAATCCTGCATTCAGGGAAAGTGAATGGCTAAAGACAAAATGTTCCGGACTGTCGTAATAGCCGGAATCAATATAGTTATTATAAGATGCGCCTACCTGGTAAAAAAGGGTGATCGATTTTTTTACGGCATCCTTATATTTGAAGAAACTATATTCCACTGCCGGTTGTAAAGTAATTTTTGATCCGTAATTACTATAGGTGCTGGATGAAAATGAAGCATAACCCCCGGCCGACCAATGACTGTTAATACTCTTTACAATGGTTGAATAAATGCCCGAACCTTTATTTGTGAATACACTTTTATTTCCGTCATAACTAATGGTTCTTTCGTTGGTATAGATATTGGCACTCAGGTTTATCTTCAGCTTTTCGGTCACGCGGTTGGCACTAACCCTGCCGGATACCTGGTACGATTTGCTGTTATCATCCGAATTCAGATAGCCGCTTAAACCGACAGTATAAACCCAAAAATTCCACTTATCTTTTTTATTAGTCAGTGAATTAACGGGCTCTTCGTTCTTATTTACTATTACGCTGATATTCAGTTTTTGAGCTAATGAAGTTTTAGCAATGAACCGTGTCAGACCCAGCTTTAAATAGCGCACCATTCTTTGCCGGTATTCATCTTCTGTATCAACACTGGTTCTGTAAAATAATAAAGTATCGTTCATGCCTTTAAAATTCTCCTGTCCTGCAAAAAATAATTTCAGTTCATCCCCACCCGAACCGGTGGATTGTGAAGTGATCATAATATATACATTGGAAGAAAAACGGTCGGGAACAAAATCAACATAATTGATCTCTGTTTTAATAAAAGCCATATCACACCAGGCATTACAATCCACAAACACTTTAATTTCGTCTTTGTTAACAGCTTTTGATTGTGCAGAAACAACGGAGGAAAAGATGGTTGCAAACAATAGAACAGGGGCTATTTTTATCATTGCACACTTTTGTTTTGGATCAGGTTGGTAAAAATAACTGATCAGGGACAGCAATATTTTTTTTAAGCACGCTTTCTGATATTTTTAACAGTTGAATTATTGCTTTTTTCCCTTCGGCACCCAGGTCCAAAGAATAATTATTTACATACAGGTCAATATGTTTACGCATCACTTCTTCACTCATTTCCTGGGAATGACTACGGATATAATCATTTATACGGGGGTAATTGAAAAAAGCAAATTCTATACTGCGTTTGATCAGCCTGTCAACTTTCATAGTGATCACCTCATCGATTTCTCTTTTAACAACAATGCCACCTAACGGAATCGGATGCCCTGTTTTTTTTCCCCAGAATTCGCCAAGGTCTGTTATTTTTTGTAAGCCTTTTGCTTCGTAGGTGAAACGATTTTCATGAATGATAACGCCCAAACCTTTATTTGCTGAAACAAAATTCTCTATTTCATCGTATCGTAAAAAGATCTTTTTTTTTGCTTTTGGATATGCCAATGAAAATAGCAGGTTTGCAGTAGTATGTTCTCCGGGGATAGCGACGGGGATCTCTTCAACATTTAATTTTCCTTGTTCCTTGCCTGCCTGTGCGGCAGGCAGATTTGATATCAGCAATGGGCCAACACCTCTTCCCAGTGCACTTCCACTATTCAATACTATGTATTTGTCTAACACATGTGCCAACACACCATAACTCAGTTTGGTTATATCCAGTTTTCCCTGCAAGGCCCATTGATTAAGCGTTTCAACATCTTCCAACACCACTTCAAATTGTAACCCTTCTGTATCAATTTTATTATTGACCAGTGCATCAAAAATAAAAGTATCATTTGGACAAGGAGAAAATCCTACAATAAGTTTCATTATTTAACCCTTTATTTTTTTTATCAACTGGTTTAATGCGGTATCCAGGTTTTCAACAGCTGCTGACAACAGCCATTTTGTTTTATCTCTTTCACCAACGATATTTGAGATGGTTCTTAACTGTAAAAATGGAATGTTTTTCTGCAGGCATATATAGTGTAATGCTGCACCTTCCATCGTTTCTATATGTGGGTTAAAAGTATTTTCCCGCTGTTGTTTAAGTACCATTGAATCACTTACTTTATTTACCGTTATAGCATTCACTTTTTTATAACCGGCCATATCAACCCAATCATTTTTATTTGTTAGCCATCCATTTGTAAAAGGAAATTCATCTTTATCAGCGAGACCCATGTCAAAAATTGTTTTGTAATAATTATTTTCCTCTGCCCCCATGTCGCCAAATGTATCCTGTTGCACAATAACTGGTTCTCCCAATTCAATTTCATCATTAAAACTGCCGGCAAAACCAGCCTGAATTATCATTTCATAATCGATCTGCTGCAATCTTTTTTGAAGATGATATAAGGTTGATACAATACCCACACCGGTAATTAAAATATCTGTATCCTCATCCCTTGAAGAAAACAAGGCGATCTCATTTTTTGTTGCAGCAGTGATCAGTAGTTTCATACCGCAAATTTGAACCTTTTTTATGTATTAGCGTTATAAATGCTTTAGTGCTTTAATAGTATCTTTGTAAAAAAGGAAATCTATGGTGTATTTAACAAGACTTGAACATTTTAATGCAGCTCATAAATTGTGGAATCCGGATTGGTCTGCAGAGAAAAATAAGGAAATTTTCGGCAAATGTGCCAATGAAAACTGGCATGGTCATAATTATGAGGTTTATGTAACAATTAAAGGAGATCTTATGCCAGATACAGGATTTATTTTTAATGCAAAGCGGTTGAGCACCATCATTAATGAATATGTATGTGATAAACTGGATCACAAAAACCTGAATATGGATGTTGTTTTTTTGCAAGGAAAATTTACAACCGCTGAAAACCTGGCTATATCGATCTGGGAACAACTTGAACCGGCATTAAAAAATGAAGGAGCACAATTGCATTGTGTAAAATTGCAGGAAACACCAAGAATATATGTTGAATATTTTGGCAGTTAAATAATCTATAACAACCAACTGAAAATAAAATGGCATACATTAAAAAAGAACAGTACGACGAAACTATAACGAAGGGGTTAATGGAAAGTTATCGTAAAAGTATTGATCTGCTGGGTGAAGATTCATCAAGAGAAGGCCTGGTAAAAACTCCTGAGCGAATGGCTAAGGCGATGCAGTTTCTTACGCAGGGATATTCTATGGATGCCAATCATATTTTAAATTCCGCAAAATTTCACGAAGAAGTAAGTGAAATGATCATTGTGAAGGATATTGAATTGTATAGTATGTGTGAACACCATATGTTACCTTTTTATGGAAAGGCACATGTTGCCTATATCCCTAACGGTTTTATTACCGGGCTCAGTAAGATTGCCAGGGTGGTAGATGTTTACAGCCGCAGGTTACAGGTTCAGGAAAGGCTAACACACCAGATATTGAATTCTATAAAAGAAACATTAAACCCTTTAGGTGTAGCAGTGGTTATTGAAGCATCACATTTATGTATGATGATGAGGGGCGTACAAAAACAAAATTCTGTTACTACCACTTCAGCTTTTTGGGGCGAATTTGAAAAAAATGAAACAAGGAGTGAGTTTGTGAAACTGATCAGTGCTAAGCTGCATTAGAATTATTAATTTGATGATTTTAAAATTAGTCGGTACTCAGGAGATTTGAAAATCACCAAATCATCAAATCCCTTCTTAACTAATAAACAAACTAACCAAATGGCACATGCATATGTATTTCCGGGGCAGGGTTCGCAGTTTGTAGGGATGGGAAGATCATTGTACGATAATGATCAGGAGGCAAAAGAAATGTTTGAACAGGCCAATGAAATTTTAGGTTTTCGGATCTCCGACATTATGTTTGGCGGAACAGATGAGGAGTTAAAACAAACAAGTGTTACTCAACCTGCAATTTTTTTACATAGCGTAATAGCTTTTAACAATATACCAAATGCAAAACCGGATATGGTGGCGGGCCATTCTTTGGGAGAATTTTCTGCATTGGTGGCAAATCAAACACTTAGTTTTGAACATGCACTGATGTTAGTTTCAATTAGGGCACAGGCTATGCAAAGGGCCTGCGAAAAGAATCCTTCTATAATGGCAGTAGTATTAAATCTTGATGATGAAAAAGTGGAAGAGATCTGTGCGGCCGTTATGATTGAAACAGGCGAAGTGGTTGTTGCAGCAAATTATAACTGCCCCGGGCAGTTGGTGATCAGCGGTTCAATAAAAGGAATTGAAATAGCATGCGAAAGAATGAAAGCAGCCGGCGCTAAACGGGCCATGGTATTACCTGTTGGGGGGGCTTTTCACTCACCGTTAATGTTACCTGCAAAGGAAGAACTGGCAGCTGCAATTGACGCTACACATTTTAATCAGCCGGTATGCCCCGTATATCAAAATGTTACGGCTAAAGCTGTTATTGATGCATCTGCCATAAAAAAGAATTTAATTGACCAGCTAACCGGTGCCGTTAGATGGACGCAAAGTGCGGAAGCCATGATGGCAGATGGGGCCACCCATTTTACCGAAGTAGGACCTGGTAAAGTATTACAGGGGTTGGTGTTGAAGATCAATAAGGAGATGGAAGTAGATGGTGCAAATTAATGATACAATAAACGATCAATGATAAGGGGTACACCTGGGCGCCAAAGACGCCACTTAGTGTATAACATAAGAGAAGTTCAATAGTAATATTTAGCTGAATGGAGCGTCGCCACTGAAGTTTTATCAGGGTTCAATTGCCGGGCAACAAAAATAAATATGTTGACATCTTTTTAATTCACCGTAACTCAACTCCTATCGGTACTTGCGGCAAGATCCTTCGACTCCGCTCAGGACAAAGTTGCCAGCACATCATTCATACTTCTTACAGCATCAGCACTTTTATTAAAGGCTGCCTGTTCATCTGCATTCAATTCAAAGTTGATGATCTTTTCCCATCCGTTTTTGCCGATCACTACAGGAACACCAAGGCAGATATCTTTTTGTCCATACTCACCGTCAAGGCTAACGCAGCAGGTAAATAATTTTTTCTCATCACGTAAAATGCTTTCTACCAATGCTGCTCCTGCAGCCCCCGGCGCATACCAGGCCGACGTGCCTAATAAAGCCGTAAGCGTTGCCCCACCCACCATGGTATCTTTTACAATATTTTGCTGTTGCTCTGCATTCAAAAAATGAGTTACAGGAACACTGTTCCAGGTTGCTTTACTGATCAATGGGATCATCGTTGTGTCTCCATGTCCGCCAATAACTAGGGCATTCAGGTCAGATGGGCTACATCCTAATTGCTGGCTCAACTGGTATTTAAAACGGCTGCTGTCCAATGTGCCTCCCATTCCAATAATTCTGTTCTTAGGCAGGCCAGTTGATTGAAGTGCCAGGTAGGTCATGGTATCCATCGGGTTGCTGATAACAATAATAATGGCATTGGGCGAATGTTTTAAAATATTTTCACATACTCCTTTTACAATACCTGCATTTACACCGATCAGTTCTTCACGGGTCATACCTGGTTTGCGGGGAAGCCCGGAAGTAATAACAACTACATCACTGTTGGCTGTTTTTGAATAATCATTGGTGCTACCGCTGATCTTAGTATCAAACCCCAATAGGGTAGACGTTTGCATCATATCCTGTGCTTTTCCTTCGGCTACACCTTCCTTAATGTCCAGTAGAACAAGTTCATTACACAATTCTTTACGGGCAATATTATCAGCACAGGTTGCACCAACGGCTCCGGCACCTACAACAGTAACTTTCATTTCAATTTATTTTATTTAAAGAAATTATTTTAACAGCACAAAGATAATTGATTAGGGAATTGACCTGTTTATGGTTTACGATTATATTTTGATCAACAACTCTTGTGAAAGTGATTTTGAATTTATTATTTATTATGGAACAGAAATGATACCTGATTGTAAATAAATTGAATTATATTTATAATCGCGTTTTTCCGTACCAGGGTAATTATAGTGATCCCGGTAATAGTTTAATTTTAAATGCTAACTGTTCACCAGATCAAATTCCTTCCAGATCAAATATCCATTGTTTGGTGTAAATAACTGAATTATTAAACAGGTATGTTAAAAGTATTTTTAATTTGTTTATTGGGATCGATTTCTTATACATCCGCTGTATTTGAAAACGGATTTGATATTGCTGTGTCTTATGATGTAGTGGGTAAGGTTGTTGTAGTAAGTTGGAAAAATAATGAAGACTCAGCAAAGCAATTCATTTTACAAAAATCTGATGATCAGCAAACCTGGGTCAATGTAGATACACTTTATAATACTTCGGATTTTAACCAGCAATTGATCTTATGGGAAGACAGGGATCCCACGCCGGGTGGTTTTCTTTACAGGCTAATGGTTATTGTTGATGATCTAAATTATAGTTTCTCAAAACCTGTATATGTAGTGATCAGTCCATCTTTATTTGAATGGTCAACATACTCAAATAAAAATAAGGATAAGCTGAATTTACAATACACAGGAAAAGGTATAATTACTGGTGTGATCAATGTTTTATTGCAAACAAGATCAGGCCAGGTATTATTCCGATCACGTTCTTCTTCATCCACTACGTCAATAGATATTCCTGTCAAAAACCTCGGCAGGGGAAATTATTATGTAAATGTATTTGTAGATGGGGATCTGTTATGGCATTATCGTTTACAAAAATAAATTGATAGAAGCGTTCTTTTAATTTCTTATTGCATTTGTGATCATCTTCTTTTTTGTAGAACCCTGGTTGAAAAAGATCAGCTCATTTTTTTTATTGTAAAATGCCAGTACCGGAATTGTGTTGGGCTGAAAATAAGCTCCAAAAAAATATTTGTGATCTTTTCCCAACCGGATAAACGGATATTTTTCCAAATGAAATTTGCTGTAAAAGATGCGGTTCTTTTCTAATGTTTCAATTGATGATAAAATCAGTTGTGTATATTGGATCACTTCAGGAATTGATAATAATAATTCCAATTGCTTTTGACAATGTTCGCATTCCGGATTGAACAACATTATGATGGTGTTTTTATTTTTGTCCAGAACTTCGTTTGTAAATTCAACAGAATCGATAGATAATAATCTGAAAGCCGGCAGCAGTTTTGTTTTTAAATAGGGAGCTGTTGTATCGCTTTGTGAAAACGCAGCTATGCCTGAAGTTAATACAAGAAAAAAGCAAAATATTTTTTTCATATTTTCCGGGCAGTGAATTTATAAAGCTTGAGCGATCTTTTCAACGGGCACATTGCCATCAAATTTATCTATAAAATTTCCTTTTTTATCATACAAAAACAGGGCGGGGAAGGATCTTACTTTAAAGAATGTGCCAAGAAAATAAGCTGGATCCCTGCCCATAATAATATTTGGATAATCAGCGATCTTATACTCATCGAAAAATTTCTTTAAAAATTGGTGCTCTAACGGTGAAGCCATTATGATCTGTACATTTTTAAAAAGCTTGATATGAGCAATAAGTTCTTTTGTTTCAATCTGGCAATGTTCACAATCCGGACTAAAAATCATTATTAAGACCGCTTTATTTTTATTCAGATCATCTTTAGTAAAATGGCTACTATCGGCTATATTAATAAGTTTAAATGGTGGAACTGTAGGAAATCGAAGATATAGTAATGAAGTATCCGGCTGGCTATATCCAATTTTTCCGAGGCAGATCAGTAACAATGAAAAAAAAAGCTTGCGTGTCATTATAAATTTTGATAAAACTATAGTTTTTGTTTGAAAATAAATTGTTAAGCAATAAATGTTTATTTCTGCAATTGATCAACAAGCCACCTATAACCAGCCATCTCGGTTACAGGGATACTTATTTGTTTATCATTGATAAAATCAATTAACGATACGATATACCCTATATGAATTAAAAACCGGAAAGGATCAACACTTTCCGGATTTTTATTGAATTATATCGATTTACCCATCTTTTACTGGCTATATTGGTTGAAAACTGATGTTGATTTCTTATTTAGCTTCACTATCGTTACTTTTGCTGCCACTTAGTTAAAATGTAATTATGGCAACTACCGCAGATATGAGATCAGGATTGATCATTAAAGTAGATGGAAGTCTTTATACTGTCATTGAATTTGGACAAAATAAAACTGCCCGCGCAGCTGCCAAGGTTTGGGCCAAATTAAAGGGTGTAGATAACAATAGAACCATAGAAATAACATGGAATAGTGGTGAAACTATTTTTCCGGTAAGGGTTGAAAAAAAATCCTATCAGTATTTGTATAAAGACGATACCGGTTATAGTTTTATGGATACTGAAAATTTTGAACAAATAACTGTTGCTGAGGCAATGGTTGATGCACCAAAATTTTTGAAAGATGGCCAGGAAGTTTCTGTTTTAATAAATGGTGAAACAGATCAACCCATGGGGGTGGAGCTGCCCGACAAGATCGTTTTACTTGTAACGTATAGTGAACCGGGTATGAGGGGGGATACTGCTACTAAAACATTAAAGCCTGCTACTGTAGAAACAGGCGCAACAGTTAATGTTCCATTATTTGTAAATGAAGGAGAACTTATTAGGGTAAATACTAAAACCGGAGAATATGTTGAACGGGTAAAAGGATAATTTTAAGGAATTAATTTTATATAGGTAATGGATAATGACTGTGGTTATTACCCCTGTCCGTTCCGATCAGGCGGGCATTTTTAGTTTTCATTATTTAACCCAATTTTGCCCTAAAATTGCCCTTTTTTGCCCAAATATTGATAAAAAATAGCCTTTTTTCGCATTTTTTAATTTTTATTACTTGCTTATTTGATTAATCATTTACTATCTTAGCTGCCAGTTTCGGTATCAAAATTAACCACTTAACTTTTATACATGGATATCAAGCAAATTCAGGAGTTGGTAAAACTCATTAACAAAACCAATATTGGCGAAATCACCATTGAAGAAGAAGGAGTAAAAATAACCGTAAAGCAAAAAAAAGATCCTGTACAACATATTGTGGCTGGTTCAGGAGCTCCAATTTACCAGGCACCAACACAACAAACTTCTGCTCCTTTAGCTACTACCCCGGTAACACCCAAGGCAAATGAATCCAAAGCTGATAATTTTATTACAATAAAAAGCCCCATGATCGGTACATTTTACCGCCAGGCCGGTCCGGGTAAGCCAATCTTAATTAATATTGGCGATGAAGTAAGCCCCGGAAAAGTGGTATGCATTATCGAAGCCATGAAACTTTTCAACGAAATAGAAAGCGAAATAAAGGGTAAGATCGTAAAAGTGCTGGTAGAAGATGCCAGCCCTGTGGAATATGATCAGCCTTTGTTTTTAGTTGAACCCATTTGATTTGGAAATTACCCAATTTGAAGATTTGATGATATAGAACCAATATTTCAAATACAGTTGTTTCTTAGATCGTCAAATCACCAAATCACCAAATTATCAAATCGTCAAATCAAAAAGATGTTTAAAAAAATATTGATTGCAAACCGTGGAGAAATTGCACTAAGGGTGATACGTACCTGTCGTGAAATGGGTATTAAAACCGTTGCAGTTTATTCAACTGCTGATAAAGACAGTTTGCATGTAAAATTTGCTGATGAGGCTGTTTGTATTGGTAAACCTGCCAGTATAGACAGTTACCTGAATGTGGCTCATATCATGGCTGCTGCCGAGATCACCAATGCGGATGCGGTTCATCCGGGATATGGATTTTTAGCAGAGAACAGCAAGTTTGCAAAGATCTGTGCCGATCATGGTATCAAGTTTATCGGGCCTACACCGGACATGATCAATTCCATGGGCGATAAAGTAACAGCAAAAATAACCATGATCAAAGCTGGTGTGCCTGTTGTGCCCGGTGTTGAGGGTTTATTGGAAAGTGTAGAGCACGCAAAAAGATCTGCAAAAGAAATTGGTTACCCCGTAATATTAAAAGCTACAGCAGGCGGTGGTGGTAAAGGCATGCGTGTTGTATGGGAAGAAAGTGAAATTGAAAAAAATTTAGAGAATGCTAAAACAGAAGCAGCTGCTTCATTTAAGAATGACGGAATTTATATGGAAAAATTTGTGGAAGAGCCACGTCATATTGAAATACAGATTGCAGGTGATCAATACGGTAATATTTCGCATTTAAGTGAACGTGATTGTTCTATTCAACGTCGACATCAGAAACTGGTTGAAGAATCCCCTTCACCATTTATGACTCCCGAACTTAGGGATGCAATGGGAAATGCTGCTATCAAAGCAGCCAGGGCTATCAATTATGAAAGTGTAGGTACAGTTGAATTTTTAGTGGATAAACACCGCAACTTCTACTTTATGGAAATGAATACCCGTATACAGGTAGAACATTGTGTAACTGAAGAGGTAATTAATTTTGATCTGATCAAAGAACAAATTAAAATTGCAGCAGGTGAAAAAGTAAGTGGCAAAAACTATTATCCGCAAATGCATGCAATAGAGTGTCGTATCAATGCAGAAGATCCTTATAATGATTTTCGTCCATCACCCGGAAAAATAACTGTATTGCACCAGCCGGGCGGGCATGGGGTGAGGGTAGATAGTCATGTTTATGCCGGTTATGTAATTCCGCCCTACTACGACAGTATGATCGCAAAATTAATTGCCGTTGCACAAACACGTGAAGAAGCCATTGATACTATGAGCAGGGCCTTAAGTGAATATGTAATAGAAGGGATCAAGACCACCATACCTTTTCATCAGCAATTAATGCGTAACGAAAATTTTAGAAAAGGCAATTTTACTACAAAGTTTTTGGAAGGATTTACGATGAAGTAACAAGGCGATAATCACCTACCCATATACATTTTGAAGGTTTACCAGGCAACAATGCCATAATTATTAAGAAAACACGCCATAATGATCAGTTTTCTTAATTGCGCTGAAAATATAAAGCAGTGACCTTCTAAAAATTTTCTACAAAAAACAGTACAAAATTTAGCGCTGCATATTTGAATATTTAATTAATATGATGTATATTTAATAAATGTTATTTAAATAATAAATGTTTTCAAAACAAGCCAATTTATGGCATTGAAAAGAAAAATAAAACCTACATCAAAATTGCCAAAAAAATCAGTAAAAAAGATACCCGTACAGGTTGCTGCTGAAATAATTGCAAATTACAAAACGCTACCCCCTCTTACTAAGAATATTAAGATCCATTCACGACAAGTACTTCCCTCACTTTTAAAAGGGAAGGTAACACCTGATGAAACTCCAACTCTATCAATTAAGATTGATAAAAATTGAAATAGTGCAGATAAATTATCTGACGAAATGATTTGGCAATTATTTTTTAAAGGAGTTATCTATTATCAACTATTTTTTAATTATAACTGTTTTTATTTACAACTTTAAAAACAAATATTATGCCCGCAAAAAAAACAAAGTCTGTTAAGAAGGCGACTAAAAAATCTTCCAAACCTAAAAAAGTAGATAAGAAAATTTCTGTTACGAAAGTAAAATCACAGTCTGCAAACCAGGTTAAGGTGAACTACCTTAAAAAAGCGTTTAAATTTTCTGAGGCAAGAAAGACTGACAATATTCATCCCAGAAAACAACTACCAATAATCCGTAAGGGTGCAAAAGTGCGTGATATTATGCCAACATCTCCCATGTCTTTTGAAGATAATGTACCAATGCGATCTATGAGAATGAGAGGAAATAATGCTCCGATGGCAGATACTGATACCATTACATTGGTTAAAAATATTCAATTAAATGATATTGCTACTTCTGATACAGCATCTCATGTATGTGAACCTAGTTGTGCAATCAACGGGAGTGTAATTTTTTATACAGGCAATTGGTTTGCTGCCATTTCAATTGATGGAGGAACTACTTTCAAATACGTGGATCCTTACAATACCTTTCCTAATCCACCGGGTATGGTTTTCTGTTGCGATCAAGTGGTTCATTATATTAAAAGCATTGACACATTTGTTTGGCTTTTGCAATATTCCAGGGATCCCGGCGGAAAAAATATTCAACGGATTGCATATGGCACTACTGCAAAGATTAAAACAGGGAATTGGAAATTCTTTGATGTCAGTCCTGCAAGTCTTGGGCTGGCTGCCGGTACATGGCTCGATTTTCCGGATTTGAGTACAAGTACAAATATGTTGTACATGACAAGTAATAACTTTGATAGTGCCGGCCATTGGAAAGCTACCGTAGCCGTAAGGATAAAAATTGCAAGTTTTACAACTGGTGTACTTTCTGCAACCTCCTATAAATCTACCACTAATTTCAGTTTCAGGTTTGCACAGAATTGTGATGGAACAGCTTATTTTGTATCTCATCAATCAACGAGTTCACTCAGGGTATATTCATGGATTGAAACAAGTGTTGCTCCAACAAGTAAAGATATATCAGTGGCATCATGGGTAAATACTGGATATAGTTCAACCACCCCTGATGGTCTTAACTGGCTTAAACGTGCAGATGGAAGACATACCGGGGCCACTCTAACAGGAAATGAATTATGGTTTTCATGGGGATCTGCAAAAGGGGGCGCCAATGCCCGTCCGCAGGCATTTGTACAAATAGCTAGGATTAAAGTAAGTACAATGACACTCATACAAAATATCAATTTGTGGGATGCAGCATCAGCTATTTTTTACGCCGCATTAAATACCAACAGTAATAATGAAGTTGGAACATCTTTCGCTATGGGCGGCGGGCCTAAATTTCCAATGCACCTTATTGGCATTCTAACCGGAACACGCCGATTGGTAATAACATTTTCGGGTAACCGCGGCCCAGCAGATAATAAATGGGGTGATTACCTTACAGTAAGAAGAAATTATCCCAACCAAAAACTATTTTGTGCTACTGGTTATGTGTTGAAATCCGGTGCAGGTTCATCAGATGCAACACCCAATCTTACAATTTTTGGAAGATCATCTGATACCTGAGAACTGTAATCAGTGGTAATTTTTGAACCGTGTAAAGCTTGTGATTAAAAGTACAATCATATTAGCTTTATGCGGTTTTTATATGGTTATACCTGATAATGAAAAAATATCAGGCAATTTCTACCGCCACTCATCATTTATGTATTGATTAAATAAATTTACCTGCTTATATTTAAATTAAATTAACTGCTATGTCACACAAAAAAATAATAATTATTTTTTCATTACTATTCATTTCAACTTTTTCTTTTGCCCAGGCTCTTACTACAATTGCTGACGGCGGAAATAAAAAAGCTTCTGTCAGCGAACGCATAGGCATTACTGATATAACTATTCATTATGACAGGCCTGCTGTAAAAGGAAGGGAAGGGAAAATTTGGGGGCAACTGGTTCACAAAGGTTTTATCAATCTTGGTTTTGGTACCAGTAAGGCTGCGCCATGGCGTGCAGGCGCAAATGAAAATACTACGATCACTGTAAGTACAAATGTGATGGTAGAAGGGAAGGCCCTGGCCCAGGGTACTTATGGTTTATTTGTGGCTATGGGCGACGATGATGCTACTATCATTTTCAGTAATAATTCTACTTCGTGGGGTTCTTTTTTTTATGATCCTATTGAAGATGCTTTAAGGGTAACTGTAAAAACAATTGCTTTATCAGAATCTGTAGAAAGGTTGAAATTTGAATTCATGGATGAAAAAGAAAATAATGCAACAATTGCATTGACCTGGGAAAAATTAAAAATACCTTTTAAAATTGAAGTGGATTATATAAAAACACAATTGGAATCTTTCAGAAGGGAATTAAGAAGCGAAAAAGGTTTTAAATGGGAAGCATGGGAGGAAGCAGCTAATTTTTGTGTACAACACAATACTAATTTAGAAGAGGCATTACAATGGAGTAATTTTGCTATAAGTGGTGTTTTTGTTGGACAAAAAAATTTCAGTACACTGAGTGCCAAAGCTGCTGTTTTAAATAAAATGGGCAGTGGAGCACAAGCAGATACATTAATGAAAGAAGCGATGCCCCTGGCAACAATGCAGGAATTGCATGCTTTTGCCAGGCAACTGTTAAGGGATAAAAAACCAGGTTTGGCCTTGGAGGCATTTAAACTTAACGGGCAAAAATATCCCAATGTATTCACTACCAACATGGGATTGATGAGAGGATATTCGGCCAGTGGGGATTATAAAAATGCACTTAAGTATGCATTAGCTGCACAAGTTCAGGCACCGGATAAGGGCAATAAAGATGCGTTGGAAAAATTTATTCCGATGCTGAAAGAAGGCAAAGATATTAACCAGTAAGTAAACCCTGTTGGCGGTTCTTTACCCCGACAGCGGTTCATATATAAATGTCTGCCACGAATTATGCGAATCTCACTAATTGTATTTCATTAGTGTTCATTAGTGTAATTTGTGGCTTATTTATTTTAAGGCTTCCAAGCATTTTTGCAAACTGTCTTTCCAGTTGGGAATACTGAGTTGAAAGACCTCCTGAATTTTTGATGTATCTAAAACTGAGTACTGTGGCCGTTTTGCAGCTGTTGAATATTGTGATGTAGGAACCGGGTTAATGATACATTTACTTATAGTAAGATCTTTTATTGTATTAGCAAATTCAAACCAGGTTGTTATGCCGGTATTTGAATAGTTGAATACAACTGGCAATGGGCAATGGACAACTGGCAATTGGAGAATGATTTGCATAATAGCATTAGCAAGATCTGTAGCATTAGTCGGACATCCAAACTGATCATTTACTACATTTATACTTTCTCTTTCCTTCATCAACCTCAACATTGTTTTCACAAAATTGTGACCGTATAGCGAATAGAGCCATGAAGAACGGATGATGATAGTTGCTGAATTATTCTGCATAGCCAGTTCTTCGCCTTTTAATTTGGATGCACCGTAAATATTAACAGGGGATGTAGGATCAGCTTCTTTATAAGGGTTGCTTGAAGTACCATCAAAAACATAATCTGTTGAGATATGTATCAACTTTACAAGATGTGATTTACAAACCAATGCTAAATTACCAACTGCATTCCCATTAATGGCAAAAGCTGTTTCTTTTTCTGTTTCAGCAATATCTACTGCAGTGTAAGCAGCGCAATTGATACAAAAATCTATGGCGTGTTGGGTAAAATATTTTTTTACTGCATCATAATCATCAATTGGCAATTCTTCTTTTGAAACAAATAAAAATTGATATGAAGTTAGGCCCGGCGCAATGCTTTTGAATGCAGCGCCTAATTGGCCGTTTGCACCGGTAACTAAAATGGTTGTTTTTTTATCTTTCAAAGACAAAATTATTTTTACAATCCTGTAATGATGGGTAATTCAAATCTTTTTCAGAAACGATGGCTTTATTATCCGGTATCATCCAGTCAATGCCCAGGCTGGGATCATTATAAATGATACCTCCTTCAGCTTCTTTATTATAAAACACATCACATTTATAAAATACTTCAGCTTTTTCACTTATCACTGAATAACCATGCGCAAAGCCCCTTGGTATCAAAACCTGTTTTTTGTTATCAGCTGATAATTCTATTGAAAATACTTTTCCATAGGAGGGCGAGCCTTTTCTTATGTCAACAGCAATATCAAGAATACTTCCATTTAAAACCCTTATTAATTTAGTTTGTGCAAAGGGAGCATGCTGAAAGTGTAAACCCCTGATGACACCATAAGAAGACCTTGCCTGGTTATCCTGAACAAATTTTATATCAATACCTTCTTCAATAAACTGCTTTTCATTGTAGCTTTCAAAAAAATAGCCACGGGTATCAGTAAACATTTTTGGTTCAATGATAATTAAGCCTGGGAAATTAGTCTTAATGAATGGCATTATCAGTTATAGTTTGTAGTTGTTTTTATTTTTGAAAACTATGCTGAACATCAGCGATATAATTGTTTAAAGAATTCAATAGTTTCTTTTAAACCATCTTCAAATTTTGTTGTTGGCTGGTAGCCTAATAAATTTTTGGCCAGTGAAATATCGGCAAGCGAATTCCTGATATCACCTTCTCTTGGTTCACGGTGAGTAGGGGCGAAATCACTTTGCAGGTATTCCCTGCAGGCATTGTACAAATAGTTTACCGAATAATATTCACCAACAGCAACATTATAAACTTTATTCAATGCTTCAGCATTATCAGTTAGCATGCCTTTTATATTTACCTGAACAGCATTATCAATAAAAGTAAAATCCCGGGTTTGTTCACCATCACCGTTGATATAAACGGGAGTTCTGTTTAATATACCTTTTACAAACAAAGGGATCACTGCTGCATAGGGTCCGTTGGGATCCTGCCTGGGGCCAAAAATATTAAAATAGCGAAAGCCCATTAATTTTATTCCATACACATCGGCAAATACCTGTGCATACAATTCATTTGTTTTTTTTGTTGCTGCATAAGGCGACAAACAATTACCAACCCTGCTTTCCAATTTTGGTAATGTTGGTTCATCACCATATACCGAAGATGATGAAGCATAAACAAATTGCTTTACTTTATTATCTACCGCAGCTTTTAGTATGTTGGTAAAGCCACCCACATTTACTTCATTAAAATAAACCGGCTCTTTTATGCTACGGGGCACACTGCCCAATGCTGCCTGGTGACTCACATAATCGATTCCTATGCATGCCTGCTGACAAATATCCGGATTTCTTATATCACCCTCAATGAATTCAAATGAAGGGAATTTTTTTAAAAGGGATAAGTTGCTTTCAAATCCATTGGTCATATTATCCAGTACCCTTACTTTTTTTGCTCCATTTGTAAGCAAATATTCTACAAGATGACTCCCAATAAAGCCTGCACCTCCCGTTACCAGGAAGTTAATTTGACTCAGGTCTTTTGTATGAAAAATATTGCTCATTGTTTAGGCCTCACCCCAACCTCCCGAAAAAATCGAGAGAACTCGAATGTGGCAGTTTATTAATTTAATGCAATTTATAACTATCAAAACTTTCCGCCTCTATCTACGCATCAATCTTCTCCTTTTCCTCTCCCCTTCGGGTTCCCTGATAAGGGAACGAACGAAGTTCAATAGAGAGGGGCCTATAAACTCCAATAACTCCTGCTACTGATCTTTCCACGATAAATACCTTTCAAATCAGCGATAATTGCATTCGGTTTGGTAATTGAAGCAAAATACTGATCATCCATTATTTTATAATCGTTATGCGGTACTGTTATGATCACAGCAGCATAATCATTGTCTAATGTATGCGTTAATTGAAATCCGTATTCTTTTTGTAATGCGTCACTATCTGCAGTTGGATCTGTTATGTGTACATTTAATGAGTATGACATTAATTCTTTAACCATATCGGCTACTTTTGAATTACGGATATCAGATACATTTTCTTTAAATGTAGCACCCATTACAAGCACCTTGGCATTTTTTACATTACCATTGTTTTGAATGATGTATTGTAAAATTTTTTTGGCAACGTATTGTGCCATGCCATCATTAATAGCACGGCCGGCTAAAATTACCTGTGAGTCGTACCCCAGTTCTTTAGATTTATAAGTAAGATAATAGGGGTCAACACCAATACAATGTCCGCCTACAAGCCCTGGTTGAAAGCGTAGAAAATTCCATTTGGTGCCGGCGGCTTCCAGTACTTCGTAAGTATTAATGCCAATTTTATCAAAGATGATAGACAGTTCATTCATCAATGCAATATTGAGGTCGCGTTGAGTATTCTCAATAATTTTTGCAGCTTCAGCTACTTTAATGGAAGAAGCTTTGTGTACGCCTGCTTTAACAACCAATTGATATACTTTGGCAATTAGTTCAAGGCTTTCATCATCACAACCACTTACCACTTTTACAATACTGGACAGCGTATGTTCTTTATCTCCCGGATTAATTCTTTCGGGTGAGTAACCCGATTTGAAATCTGATATATTTTTTAAACCGGATAGTTTTTCAATGATCGGTAAACAATCTTCTTCGGTACAACCCGGGTAAACAGTGCTTTCGTAAACTACATAATCACCGGGCTTGATGACTTTGCCGATCGTTTCACTTGCACTTAGCACTGGTACCAGGTCGGGAATATTGTGTTCATCAACGGGTGTTGGTACAGCAACAATAAAAAAATTGGCTTGTCTCAGTGTATCAAGATCATTTGTAAATTCAATATCGCAACCCTCAAAATCTACAGCTTCCAATTCCTGGCTGGGATCAATTCTATTGCGCATCATCTCTACCCGGTTAAAATTGATATCAAAGCCGATCACTTTTATCTTTTTTGCAAATTCCAACGCAATTGGCAGGCCTACATAACCGAGACCTATAACCGCTAATTTTTTTTTCTTGTCTAATAAGTCCTGGTACATTGAGAAATTATTGGCCTCACCCCAACCCCTCTCCGAAGCCCGCCCGGATGACCGGTCGGACGGGGAGAGGGGACCCGAATGTGGCAGTTTATTAATTCGATGTCTTTTATACTATCAACACTTTCCGCTTCTGTTTTCGCAACAATTTTCTCCTTTTCCTCTCCCTTTCGGAGAGAGATAGAGTGGGGCCTACTTCATGCTCTCAAATTCTTTTGGAAGTTTATACAACTCTTCCTTTGGTAATTTTTTAAAATATTCATAAGTGATCTTTAACCCTTCATCTCTTTTTACTTTCGGTTTCCAGCCTAATATTTTTTTTGCCAGGGTTATATCCGGTTGCCGTTGTTTAGGATCATCAGTTGGTAATTCTTTATACACAATTTTTTGAGTAGTACCTGTAAGCTTAATGATCTCTTCTGCAAAATCCAATAACGAGATCTCATCTGGGTTACCCAAATTTACCGGCTGTGTATAATTGCTCATCAACAGGCGGTAAATGCCTTCGATCAGGTCATCAACATAACAAAAACTCCGGGTCTGACTGCCATCACCAAAAACGGTAAGGTCTTCGCCCCTTAATGCCTGGCCAATAAAGGCAGGCAATGCTCTTCCGTCGTTTAGGCGCATACGTGGTCCGTAGGTATTAAATATTCTCACGATCCTTGTATCTACTTTATGAAAACTATGATAAGCCATTGTGATGGCTTCCTGGAATCTTTTCGCTTCATCATAAACCCCCCGGGGTCCTACGGGGTTAACATTGCCCCAGTATTCTTCATTCTGTGGATGTACCAATGGGTCGCCATAAACTTCGCTGGTAGAAGCTACGAGTATAGTTGCATTTTTTGCCTTTGCCAATCCAAGGCAATTATGAGTACCCAGTGAACTTACTTTTAAAGTTTGAATGGGGATCTTTAAATAATCAATAGGGCTGGCAGGCGATGCAAAATGCAAAATGTAATCAAGCTGGCCTGTAACATGAATGAATTTGGAAACATCGTGATGATAAAATTCAAATTCTTTCAGTTTAAAAAGGTGTTCTATATTTTTAAGGTCGCCGGTAATTAAATTATCCATTCCAATAACCTGGAAGCCTTCCTTAATAAAACGGTCACTAAGATGGGAACCCAAAAAACCGGCAGCGCCTGTTATTAATACTTTTTTATTTGCCACGAAGATCGTTTAAAGGTTTATGGGTTTAATGGTTTTTCGGCCTATGCTCTCATAATGAAATCCCATTTCTTCCATTTTCGCCAGATCAAAAAGATTTCGACCATCGAAAATTACTTTATTTTTCAGTAATGAGATCATCTTTTCAAAATCAGGTGTTCTGAATTCGCTCCATTCTGTTGCAATAACAAGTGCATCGGCACCTGTTAAAGTATCATACTGCCTTGCTGAATAATTTATTTTATTACCGATCAGTTCCTTTACATTATTCATGGCTTCAGGGTCATAAGCACTTACAATTGCACCTGCTTCTACCAATTCATTGATCATTTTTAAAGCAGGAGCTTCCCTGATATCATCAGTATTGGGTTTAAATGCCAATCCCCATAATGCAATTTTTTTACCCTGCAGATCATTATTAAAATAAGATCTTATTTTGGATATCAAATGCAATTTTTGTTTTTCATTCACTTTCATCACTGCTTCCAGTATCTTAAAATCGTATTTCACTTCTGCAGACGACATGGCCAGTGCATGAACATCTTTTGGAAAGCAACTGCCACCATACCCGATGCCGGGGAATAAAAAACGTTTGCCAATGCGTTCATCACTTCCAATCCCTTTGCGTACCATATCAACATCAGCACCCATTCGTTCGCATAACTGGGCAATCTCATTCATAAAAGTGATCTTGGTGGCTAAAAAAGAATTAGCAGCATATTT
>JAYVUE010000165.1:0-17951 GCA_043788195.1 Chitinophagaceae bacterium | reverse complement strand
GCGGATTTTGTAAGTAATAAACTAAATAATTTTTTATGGGTAACTTTTACACGCAGTAATCCATCTAACGATATTTACGGAGTTGAAAGTTTTACCCATAATAAACACTGGGGGTGCAATGGCCCCATTATCATTGATGCCAGGATAAAACCTCACCATGCACCACCTGTTGAAAAAGATCCGGCAACAGAAAAAAACATTGAACGCCTGTTTAATAAAAGTGGAAGTTTATACAATACCTTAAAATAATTAGCTATCTAAAATTCCCGCTTACCATAAAATTAATTATTTAATAAATAATTCCTAAATTTTCAATAATTATTGAAAATTGTGTATCTTTGTATTATTAAAATCAATACATTGAAACTTGTAATTATTGGTGGCGGCTTTGGAGGCTTAAGACTGGCCCGTAAATTGAGTAACAAGCCTGGTTTTGATATCACCCTCATCGATAAATTTAATTATCACCAGTTTCAGCCTTTGTTTTACCAGGTGGCAACGGCTGGCCTGGATGCCAGTAATATTTCTTTCCCGCTTAGAAAGGTTTTTCAAAAAAGTAAGAATATAAGGGTTAGACTGGCAGAAGTAAAACAACTAAACACAACAGGTAAAAAAGTGTTAACTGATGTTGGCGAATATGAATATGATGCACTGGTAATTGCAACAGGTGCAGACACTAATTTTTTTAATAACCAACAATTAGCAGATAATGCTTTTCCAATGAAGAGCACGGTTGAGGCATTGCAATTACGGCACCGTTTATTACACAATTTTGAAGATGCCCTTACCACAAAAGATCCAATGGAATTACAAAGATTAATGACAATTGTAATAGTAGGTGGGGGGCCAACAGGCGTAGAGTTAAGCGGTGCAATTGCAGACATGAAGCGCTTTGTTTTACCAAAAGATTACCCCGAACTTGATTTTTCTATAATGAAAATATACCTTTTAGAAGGTACTGGTAAAACATTAGCTGCGATGAGCGAAAGATCGGGTAGTGATTCTCTTCGTTACCTGGAAAGATTAGGCGTAACTGTTATGACTAATACATTATTGAAAGAGTATGACGGTCAAAAGATTTTGTTGCAAAACGGCTATAGCATTGATACTGCAATGGTGATCTGGGCAGCAGGTATTAAAGGCAATGTACCTGATGGTATAAATAAAGACCTGATTGTAAAAGGCAATAGGATAAAGATTGACAGGTATTGCCGGGTAAATGGTTTTAATAATGTTTTTGCTATTGGCGATGTGGCCTGTATGGATGAGCCGGCATGGCCTAACGGTCACCCGCAAGTGGCACCTGTAGCTATGCAACAGGCAGATATGATCGCCAAAAATTTGCGACGTATCGAAATGAAGAGCAATGATACATCACTCGAAGAATTTGTATATAATGATAAAGGGAGTATGGCTACTGTTGGCCGTAATCTTGCTGTAGTGGATGTACCTAACCCTAAATTGCATTTTGGTGGTTTTTTTGCATGGATGATATGGATGGGACTTCACCTGATGTTGATATTGGGAGTAAAGAATCGTTTTTTTGTTTTTAGTAACTGGCTATACAATTATTTTACTTATGATCAGAACCTGCGGCTGATCTTTAAAGAATTTTACCGACAACCAAAAACCCCTGCAACAACTGATCTGAAAAAAATAGCATAACATACCCTGTAAATTTCTTACAGCAGAATGGAATAATTTAATAATGGCTAATTATGTCATTGATTCCTCTTTGCTTTCCTTAAAAATAAAATACCCGATTCCGTTTTTATGGCGAAAGGATCGGCCATTTCAGTTTTTAAAAAAAGAAAACTATAGTCCTTCCAATTGTTTTAAAACCCTTTTTGCCCTGCTTTTAAAACCTGCTGTCTGGTGCGGTAGTTGGTCTTCTATCAGTAATTTTAATTCGGGGATGATTTCAGGATATGATTTTGCCAATTTACCCAATACGGATAGGGAAAATACTTTAATGGCTAAAGATTCGGTAGGGCTTTCAAGAAACTTAAAACCGGCATCCATTATTTCTCCATGATATTTTTTAGGAATATCAATATCTTGCAGAAAGCGGAGGCTGTTGCGTTTTACTGCATCATGCAGGTTCGGCTTTTTCAGATTTTTAATAAGCGCTAACCAGTGCTTATTAATAAACTCAGGATGGGCGATCACTGCATAACTTACGGCCCAGGCTGATCTTTGTACAACCCTATATTCATCATTTAAAAAAAGTTTGAATAGTTCGTTAAAGCGTTGCTGATTGTCGCCTACCCATTTTACTATACTTGAACATTGTACTTTTGAATGTTCTCTTAAAATTTCCTCCCGTAAATTAAATGTGGCCACGAATTACAATAATTTTCACTAATATAAAACATTCGTGTAGATTCGTAGCATTAGTGGCCAAAATATATTTATGATTTCATCTGTTTTAAATGAATTTGGGTTTCGGGAAAATGATTATCATTTCAGCCCTTATGGAAACGGCCTTATTAACGCTACATGGCTAATAGAAAGAAATGAAAATGGCGAAAAATTTATTCTTCAAAAGATCAACCATACTGTTTTCAGATCACCAAACGACATCGGTTTTAATATCACCCTCATCGCTGATCACCTTAAACAAAATCATCCTGGCTACTTTTTTATTGCACCATTAAAAACTAATACCGGTGAAGAGATACTTAACATCGGCGAAGACTATTTCAGATTATTCCCTTTTGTTAAGGGGTCTCATACTATAGATACTGTACAAAAACCTGCACAGGCTTATGAAGCAGCCCGGCAGTTTGGAAAATTTACAAAATTATTATCGGGCCTGGATATTGAACAGTTAAAGATCACCTTACCTGATTTTCACAACCTGTCGCTACGGTATCAGCAATTTGAAAATGCTTTGATGACAGGGGATAAGGTAAGACTAAAACAATCAAGAGATCTGATCAACTACATGCAGCAGCATAGAAATATTGCCGGCGAATTTGAATATAACAAACCCGATTTTATAACACGGGTTACCCATCACGATACCAAGATCAGTAATGTATTATTTGATGATAATGATAAAGGGCTTTGCGTTATAGACCTTGATACGGTAATGCCCGGTTATTTTATCAGCGACGTAGGTGATATGATGAGAACCTATTTGTCGCCGGTGACTGAAGAGGAAAAAGACTTTTCAAAAATTGAGATCAGGCCTGAATTTTACAGATCCATTGTTGATGGTTACATAGCTGAAATGGGGGAGGAGTTAAATGATTTTGAAAAAACGTATTTTCATTTTGCCGGTAAATTTATGATTTATATGCAAGCCTTAAGATTTCTTACAGATCATTTAAACAACGATGTGTACTATGGCACCAAATACGCAGGGCATAACTTTGTAAGAGCAGGCAATCAAATCACTTTATTACAAAGGCTGATAGAATTCAATCCCGGTTAAGTTCAATTTTTTCAGCTACTTCATGCTCACAGGTAAAACGTAAACCCAGTAAGGATGCCATAGTTTGAGCAAATTGTTTCTGGTAAAATTGTACCGGTTTTTTTATTTCACCTTTTGCCGTAATGCCCGGTCCAATTACTGCAAACCAGATCTCGTGTGAATCTTTTATTTTACTGTTATGGCTTGTCCATTCTTCTTTTTTTATATCACCTCTGCCATGATCAGTAGTGATAAATAATGCTGTTTTGTTTTTATACCTGGGGTTAGTATTTATAAATTCCCATATACCCCTTATCCATTGGTCTACAAGATGGGCACTATTCAGGTAGTCTTTATAAAAACCACTATGTGCCCATTCATCAGTCTCACCAAAAGAGATGTATAACACTTTGGGTTCCCTGGTCTGCAAATAATGCATTGCGCCATAGGACGTAAAAACATCCAGGCATTCTTCATCATTGAATGGCCTGTAGGAATTATATAAAAGCGTGTTAATGGTTTGTTCAATATGGTCGGGTTTATCACCACCGGTTTGATCAAATGCCGAATAAACAGGGAATTTACTTCTCTCTTCATTCAATATCCTGTCAAATGCATTCCAGGCGCCGAAAGCCGCTATTTTATTTTTATATTTTGGTTGCTTGTTTAAAAATTCAAGCAGGTTTGTATTAGGGTTAGCTTTATAACTGTTACTGTTGATCGCTGTATCAGGATAACCGGTAAAAATTTCATTGTAGCCCGGATAAGAGAACCAATAAGGGTTTGCATTATCTACTTTGTTATCAAAATTGCGGTTGCCATAGATCTGGCCATTCTTTTCAATAGTACTCCATAAAAAAGGCATTAATTTTTTTCGTCTTTGCAATGGATCCTCTGCCCAGTATTTTTTAAAAATAAGTGCACTATCATCCTGGTTAAATTTTTTATTATTGGCGATGGCGCTATCCATGCCACCAAAAACTTCCTGCCACCGAAAACCATCTGTTGTAATGATAATAATATTTTCGGCTGTTTGCGAAAATGCTGCTGATGATGTAAGGATCAGTGTTAGTACAATTAAGTATTTCATTTTTTATTTTTTTTAAATTTGCAGCCACTAATGACACGGATTTTCACTAATAAATCATTCGTGTCATTAGTGTTATTAGTGGCTGCCAAAAATTTATTCCAAAGATTTCATTCCTTTTATTTCTTTCGCATCCTGTTGCAACAGATCAAAAACAATAATTTCATTTACGCCTTTTTTTAGCCAGGCGGCAGGACAATACAAATGCTGCTGTGGCCCCACATACCAGTGCCGGCCAAGGTTATGGCCATTTACATATACCATGCCCTTGCTGTATTTACTTAAGTCAAAATAAGTGTCCCCTGTTGCTGACAAAATAAAACGTCCTTTAAAAAAACTGCCATTCCGGTTATCTATACCACCATCTTGTTGCGCAGCACGGGTTGCAAATTCACCATCCATTGGTAAAGGAAATATCTCCCAATTCATCAGCGTCATGCCATTTAGGGTAACCCTGTCCGTAATACCTTTTGGATCAATAATGAATTGTGCAAAATTAATATGCCCCATTCCTTCCACTAAAATATCCAGCACAGGATCATCAGCAGTTGTTGCAGGAAGATCAACCGTCCAGTTGCCACCATCCCGGTACACCGTATCAATAAATATACCATTCAAAAAAACAAGCGCATAATCATGCGGTTCCCATATTTTTAATTTACCGCTGTGATGGCCAATCAGTTTGGTTCGGTACAACATTAATCCCTGGTTCTGGTTAAAATATTCTATTGGTTTTGGCTGTACTGACAGGATTGGATCGGGTAGATGATTCCAGATCGACGTCATATATTTCATTTCTATCGCCGGTATTTCAATGGTTGAGATCGCTTTCGGAATATCCGGAATTTTATTGTCAGCATATTTCGCCATTAAATTTCGCAACATAAAATATTTTGCTGTTGCCTGTCCCTGTTCATTTATCGGTGCATCATAATCATAGCTCGTAATGTCAGGCTGGTACTGGGTTGTAGAAAATGCATTGGCACCTGCAGTAAAACCAAAATTGGTACCTCCATGCACCACATAAAGATTAAAAGATCTTTTATGTTGCAACAAATATTCCATTTCTTTTTTCAGGTCATTGGTATCGGGCCGCTGCCATTTTTCACTCCAGTGTGTAAGCCAGCCCGGATAAGTTTCACTGCTAAATGAGGGAACATCGGGATCAGCCTTTGTTGCCTGTGAAAAATCTTCATCGCTACCTCCACTGTCAAGTCCAATTGCCGTTCCTTTGATATGCCCAGCTTCAAGCATATAAGCAGTAGCACCATCTGAAGTGTAAAAAGGAACTTTAATTCCATTCTTCAGCCATATTTGCCGCAATGCTTCAAGATAATTTTTATCATTACCATAACTACCATATTCATTTTCTATCTGCACCATCAGTATCGGCCCGCCGTTTACACATTGCAATGGAGCAATTTCTTTAGCCAGGCGTATAATATATCTTTCTGCGGCAGCCATATATCTTGTATCCATACACCGAACTTTAATGTCGGGATATTTTAAAAGATAAGGAGGTATCCCGCCAAAATCCCATTCCGCACAAACATAAGGGCCGGGGCGCAACAATACCCACATACCTTCCTGCTGACAGGCACGGATAAACGCTGCAATATCCCTGTTCTCCGTTGTAAAATCAAATACACCTTCTTTTTTTTCATGGTAGTTCCAAAAAATATAAGCTGCTATTGTGTTACAGCCCATCGCTTTAGCCATTTGTATGCGATGCCGCCAGTATTCTTTTGGTATACGTGCAGGATGCATCTCCCCGCTAATGATCTGGAAGGGTTTTCCATCCAGTAAAAAATCAGTTTTGGATAAAGAGAAATTGTGTTTTTGGGCAGTGCAATAAAAACCAGATAGCAGCATTGCAAAAAAAATAAAAAATAGTTTAAAGCCGGCAGTGGTACTGCTATTCAGCATCGTTGTGTCACTCACTTGTACTTTTTCAGTTCTATTCATCTTGGTTGCGTTATTTATTGATAACATCGGCCAGCGTTTTAATTTTCAGGTTGGTAATAAAACCATTTGTAACAACATTTTTTTTAAGCATTACCATTTTTAATTCTCCTTTTTTCAGATCAAAATAATTTTCCGAAAACAAAGAAGTATTGCCATCTTTTGAAAGTTCAACATATTTCGCATCTGTATTTGCTGTAAGTTTTAATGTATTACCGGTAAGCGATATCGAAACAATAGCTTTCTCTAAGTGAATATCTTTTGGTATAATATTATCAACAACTGGCAATACATCATCCCTGTAAGCTTCTTTAACCGCATACCACGCAGCTTTGGGTTGCCTGCTATAATCAGTAATGCTCCAGCTGGTAACGGGCCAGCAATCATTTAACTGCCATAATAAAGTTCCCATATTATAGGGCAATTTACTTCGGTGAATGGCAATACTATTCTTTAAAATATAATATTGCAGGCATTGCGTTAAATAAGTGTAATCTTCAAGAGAGAGTTTATTTAATTTTATTGAATCAATAAAATACCGGGTTAAATAATGATCGAGTTTTTTAAATCCATCATTGGCTTTTTGGTGTGATTTTATCACTATTGAATTTAAAACCCTTTCCTCCGGCCTGGTAAAACTCCTGATGGTATTCATACCAGGCATCGACTGCATGCCGTATTCACTAACAAATCTTCCGGTTTTGTTTTTGAATGTTTCCCAGTCTTCCAATCCCCACCAAACACCCCAGTAGTGGCTATCGCCTTCAGTAAGACTTTCTTTATGCCCCCATCCATGCATAGGCGAAGTGGAAACATAGGGCCTTATGCCATCAAATTCATTCGCCCATTTTTTTAAACTGTCGTTGAATAATCTTTTATAATCAGTCCAAACCTTTGCAGAATCTTTTCCATGTAAATTAAACTGATCCTGCCAGCCCCAGTTATTCCAGGCTTCATCAATTTCATTATTGCCGCACCACAAAACAATGCATGGATGATTCTTCAATCGTCCTACCTGGTATTTTACTTCTTCTTTTACATTATTAAAAAAATGTTCATCACCCAGTACCATTCCTCCGGCAAACATAAAATCCTGCCAAACCATTATTTCAAGTGAGTCACAGAGGTCATAAAAATCATCAGCCTCATACACGCCACCGCCCCATACACGCAGCATGTTCATGTTGGCATCTTTGGCACTTTGTAACATCCTGCGATAATCTTCTTTTTTTAATCTGGGCAAAAACAGATCACCCGGTATCCAGTTGGCGCCTTTGGCATAAATAGGCTTACCATCTTTCTCAAAATAAAATGAAGTGCCAACGGAATCTTTTTGTTGAATGAGTTTAATGTTCCAGGATTTATTTTCCTGAGTAGCTTTTATTTTAACACCATTCCATCCCTGTAAAATAATATTCTTCCAAATACCACAGGTTACAAATTTTGGCCCCCAGTCCCAGCCAAAATGGTATTGGGCTTTGCGTGCATACACACGTGGGTTATCGGGTAAAACCAATGGCAATTTACTTTTTGCAATGGAGTCTGTTATCCTTTGGGCAGAATAGAATTTAATCAATAATTCATTTTTCGATCTTTTTAGTTGCTTCTTTATATTCACTGTCCAGCTTCTGAACATATTATCGGCCTGCAATATTAATTTGTTATTCAGGTATACATCGGCGTAAGTATCAAGTCCTTCAAATATAATTTCAATATTATTTTTTTGGAATGTTTTTACTCCTACATCAAATATGGTTTTGTATTCCCAGTTCTTTTCACCTACCCATTGCAGTTTACTTTCATTATCCCTGTAATAAGGATCAGGGATGAGTTTGTTGTTTAATAAGTCTGTATGAATAGTGCCGGGTACTGTGGCCTTGTACCATTTTTTATTGGCGGGGTAATAGAATTGCCAGTTAGCGTTGATCTCAACAAAAATATTTTGGGCAAAACCTGATTGAACTAGTAGTAAAAAAAAGCAATAAAGTAATTTTTGTTTCATTAATAATACAGTTTATAATGCAGCATTGTTTGCGTTTTGTCATGCAAGGATGACAAAAACGTTTACGTTAAGTTACATTGAGCCCCTGCATGATAGAGAACATTTGTTTTATTTCATTTTCATCAACCTCAACTGATCCCAAATTTTCCTGCATGGCATCATTTGTATATTCCATTTTGCTATCCTTAAAGATCCTTGCTGAACTATGAAACTCAATAGCTCCCGTTTTTTTGGCAATCGCGGCAATATTATCTGACCGTACACCACTGCCCGGCATGATGATGATCCTGTTATCAGCTTGCTTAATTAATGCGCTGATCAGGTCAGCACCATCCAATGCATTGGGCCTTTGCCCGCTGGTAAGGATCCTTTCACAACCTGTATCAATAATATCTTCCAATGCTTTCAAGGGATCAATTGTCCTGTCAAATGCTCTATGAAAAGTAACACCTAAAGGATACGCCCGTTCAACCAATTCTTTGCATCTTGCTTTATCAACTGTTCCATCGGCATTTAGCATGCCGATCACAACACCTTCACAATTCAACGCTTTGCAAATGCTGATATCAGTTTTCATTATTTCAAATTCTGCATCACTATAAAGAAAATCTCCCCCCCTGGGGCGAATGATGGGATACAGATCAATTACTAATTTTTCACGTGCTGATTTAATAAATCCAAAAGATGGAGTAGTGCCACCATCTGCAGGGTTATCACATAATTCAATACGGTGGGCACCCGCATTTTGTGCAAGTAGGCAACCTTCTATGGTGAAACCGATTATTTCGAGTGTGTAATGCATGGGGTGTAGTGTAGAGTTTAGAGTGTAGAGTTTAGAGTTACTACAATGCTACACTCTTAACTCTTAATTCATAATTCTTAACTGATAACTGATAACTCAAATAAGATATTTCGATGGATGAATTACATTCTCCTTATCACTCTTTACCGAAAAAACAAATCCTTTCTGTATCGCATAGGCGCCGTATTGTCCCTTTTTATTCATGGCTAAAAATCCTACCTGTAATGTTTTTGCCTTGTCTTTGTCCCGGTTCACAATTCTTTCCACTGCTTTTTTGCAAGCCATTTCGGGATCATATCCCTGACGCATGAACTCTACCACCAAATGAGTTCCGCAGATGCGGATCACTTCTTCACCTACACCACTGGAAGTGGCTGCACCCACTTCATTATCTACAAATAATCCTGCACCGATGATGGGGGAGTCGCCTACACGGCCATGCACTTTAAAGGCCATACCACTGGTAGTAACGGCACCGGATAACTTATTATTGGTATCCATTGCCACCAGCCCCATCGTATCATGATTAGCCGTTCCATCCTCAAAAAAATTGGGGGCAAACGGGCCGTTGGCTTTTTTGCCTACCTGTCTGGTAGGCAGGTTTTCAATATTGATCACCGGTTTGTATTCATTCTTTTTCAACCATCCGGCATAGGCTTTTTTGGCATCTTCTGATAATTCCTTACTCTCTAAAGTAAAACCGTTTTCCAATGCAAATTGCTGGGCTCCGTTGCCCACTAATATTACATGTGGTGTTTTTTCCATCACTTTACGGGCTACCGAAACAGGATGTTTAATTCTTTCCAAACCAGCCACAGCACCACAATTGGCGTGTTCGTCCATAATGCAGCTATCAAGGGTAACAATACCATCCCTGTCGGGATAACCACCCAGGCCAACACAACAATTGATCTCATTTTCGATGTGCATAGCACCGGCTTCAACAGCATCCAATGACCTGCCACCTGCAGATAAAATTTTCCAGGCTTCGGCATTAACGGCCATCCCGCTATCCCAGGTAGAGATGACAATAGGTTTTGTCGTCTCCTCAAAACCGTTAGCAAGTGATCTGCCAGCAGACAGTAAAGGTGCCATTAGTGCTGAGATTCGTAAAAATTTTCTTCTGTTAAGCATAATCAAGGGCCTCACCCTCGTTCTCCCGATTTTATCGGGGGAGGTCGGGTATTTGTTTAAAAATGAACAATTGTAATGACAGTATCAATTTTTATTTCTTTAGTCGGCATTTTAAATTCAACTATTAAAAAAATATTCCTCATCACTAATACTACATCAGCGAAATCATATAATCCTTTATAATCAGCGATCAATATTCATCCCCCAACGCAAATATCTGTTTTCTTGTCTTATATTCCCCCCGTGTAAAATCAGGAATATTTTGCACCTGCCCGCCTTCTGCAATGCTTTTTTCGCTGAGTGGTGTAATGGCATACCAGCTGGCAAAATCATACACATCCAATGGAAATTCAACACCCCTTTTAATACATTCAATAAACGCATGGTCAACAAAAAAATCCATCCCGCCATGTCCGGCACCTTCAGCATCTTTTCCATATTTCATCCACAAAGGATGGTCATTATCAGTTAACCATTTTTCTGTATTATCCCATTTATGAGTGTGTTTCATCTCTTTTTCAAAATATATAAAACCCTGTTTAGGTCCACCTGAACCAAAGTCCTGCCAAATTCCTTGAGTACCCTGTACCCGAAAACCTAAATTATAAGGACGCTGTAACGAAGTATCATGCGTAAGTAAAATGGTTTCACCATTGGCACATTGAATTTGCGTGTTCACCAGGTCACCCAGTCTAAATTTCACTTTCGAATTAGGATGATCAGGGCCTCCTTTGGGATGCTCAATGATATATTTATGTAAGCCTCTTGTTTTTGATGCAATGGAAGACAGTTTTGTCATTCGGTTGCCCCGGTTAATGTCCATCATTACCGCAACAGGCCCTAATCCATGTGTAGGGTACAGCTCACCGTTACGGTTTACATAATGGTTGGTACGCCACTGCGCTTCGCTATAAGCTTTGGGCCCAAATTCTACCCCGCTATTGTAAGCAGTAATCCCATCATTGAATAAAACACCCCGCAGGTCGTGTTCATATCCACCCTGGCCGTGTACCAGTTCTCCAAACATTCCTTTGCGTACCATGTTCAAAACAGCCATTACATCCCTGCGATAGCAAACATTTTCCATCATCATTAAAGGGATCTTTGTTTTTTCTGAAACATTTACAACATCCCAGCAATCCTGCAATTTCATAGCTCCGCATACTTCCACACCGGGGATCTTTCCGGCATTCATTGCATCAATGGCCTGGGGTACATGCCATTCCCAGGGGCTACAGATCATTACAGCGTCTATATCATCCCGTTGTAATAATTTTTTATAATCATGATCACCGTTCTTATAAACAACAGGATCCGGCCGGTTAAATTTTTTTATTTCAGCAATGGCTTCGGTGATGCTTCGTTCCTGGGGATCGGCCAATGCAATTATTTCAACATCAGGCCGTTGGCAAAAATTGCCAATATGTTCCTGGCTTCTAAAACCCGAGCCAATAATACCAATGCGTACTTTTTCTTTCTTTTCCGGCGAAAAGGCTTTTATAGAATTACTCATTGATAAAGCAGCACCTGTAATTGCTGATGACCTGATAAAATCTCTTCGGTTTATAGCAATTGGCATAAGTATTTATATTTTATTTATTGACATTTTTTTTAGCATTTCAGCACTGGCATTATCGGCATACATACCAAAAGCACTGGTAACAACTCCTTTAATACTTCCATCTTTGGATGCAATGGCATACACAACATCTTCATCTGATGGATTACTGTCTCCTTCAAACCGGTACACTTCAACGATCTCAAATTCATCGGGGTTTAAACAAATATTTTTTTCGTTGCACATAAGTTTATCAAATGCGATATTAAAATCCAATACATACCCCCTTTCCCTCAATCCATTCAACGCTGCAGTTACTGTTTCAAAAAATTCCATTTAATTTTATTTTGCTAAAGTACCTGATTCTCTTTCAATGTTGTTTTAAAAAGGGATAAATAAACTATCGTAATCAGGGTACCACCGGCAGTAATTAGAAAAGCAACCAGGGAACCAAAATTATACCACAACAAACCACAACTGCTGCTGGCCAGTAAAGCACAAATACTTTGAAACCCGCTGTAAGTACCTATTGCAGTGGCCGTTTCATTTTTATCAACAATATTACTAATCCATGCTTTGGAAATGCCTTCTGTTGCAGCAGCATATAAGCCATACAATAAAAAAAGAACAATAAATATAACCAGGTTTGTATTGATAGCAAAACCAATATAAACCCCCACAAATATAATAAGCCCGGCAGTGAATATTTTTTTCAATCCTATTTTGTCAGCCAGTATACCAAGTGGGTAAGCCAGCAATGCATACACCAGGTTGTAAAAAATATATACGGCAATAACTGCTGTATCATTGAGGCCGCTTTCTTTCATTTTTAATAATAGAAAAACATCCGAACTGTTGAATAACGCAAAAAGCAATAAGCCGGTCACTAATCTTTTGTATTGTGTGGGACTATTTTTCCAATAGGAAGCAAAAGCAAAAGGGTTTGCTTTTTGGGCAATGGATGTAATTAATTGTTTCTTTTTTTCTTTAATAAGAAATGTTGAAAAGACAGCTAACAGACCGGGGATAAACGCAAATAAGAAAATAGTTTTATAATTGGTTGGATAAAAATACAAGTAAACTAACGCGATGGCAGGGCCGAAAACTGCGCCCAAAGTATCCATGCTGCGGTGGAAGCCAAAGACACGCCCCTTGTTTGCCGGTGTACTTTCATCACTGAGCAAAGCATCCTTGGCACCCGTACGAATACCTTTACCCAACCGGTCGATGGTCCGGGATAAAAATATCCACCAGGGATAAAAAAAAATGGCCATCATAGGTTTACTGATAGCACTCAAAGCATATCCCAATTGTACAAAGGGTAAGCGTTTTCCCATGGTATCACTTAGTTTTCCGAAATAACTTTTGCTTAAACCGGCCACCGCTTCTGCTACACCCTCCAGAATACCAATAAATATGGCCGTATAGCCAATATGCTTCAGAAACAGTGGCATTACAGGATACAACATTTCACTGGCTATATCAGTAAATAAACTTACCAGCGATAGTATCCATATCGTTCTGCTGATGATCCTTTGTGGAGAATTTACAAGTGCCTGCACTAGCATTGATTTAGCCGAATGTAGTAAATTGTTGGTACATTGCAGCGTGAAAAAATAATTGCCACAAAGTTATAATAAGCACAATTTTTTTTACTGGTTTATTGTGTCTTTTTCACCCTATCTTCTATGGTCAGGGCCTGTGGCTGTAAATAATACTATGCATAAGAAAAAAAAAGAACAGAAAAAATCATCCCAGGTGCAGATTGTTAAAGGTCGGCTTGATATTTCCCGTAGCGGAATGGGCTTTGTAATTGTAGATGGTATGGAAAAAGATATTGTGGTACGTCCTAATGATTTTAACCGGGCTTTTCATGGCGATATTGTAAGGGTACAGATCAACAAAGGCGTTGCAAACGGTAAGCGGGTTGAGGGTGCTGTTGTAGATATTGCAGAAAGAAAACAAACTGAATTTATTGGAAATATACAGCTGAACAAAAATTTTGCATTCTTTGTTCCCGCTTCTGAAAAACCAATTCCTGATTTTTATATTGCCGCAGATAAACTCAACGGAGCAAAAGACACAGACAGGGTTGTTGTAAAATTAACCAAATGGGATAAAGCCGATAAAAAACCACAAGGTGAAGTAGTGAGCATTTTAAGATCTGAAGATGCCAATGATATGTCAATGAAAGAGATACTGATCGAAGCAGGTTTTCCATTGGTATTTGATAATGAAGTGTTGAAGGAAGCGAGCCATCTTTCAGAGACAATAAGCCGGGAGGAAACAAAAAAGAGAAAAGATTGCAGAGATATTTTGACTTTTACAATTGATCCTGCTGATGCAAAAGATTTTGATGACGCGTTATCGATCCGTAACCTGGATAATGGTAATTATGAGATAGGTGTACATATTGCCGATGTAAGTCATTTTATTAAACCCGGTACTGCGCTGGATAAAGCAGCTTATGAGAGAGCCACCAGCGTGTACCTGCCCGATAGGGTAAATCCCATGCTGCCTGAAAAAATATCCAATGAATTATGTTCACTCAGGCCTAATGAAGATAAATATACTTTCTCTGCGATCTTTCAGATCAATAACCGGGCAGAAGTAAAACATAGCTGGATAGGCAGAACTATCATTCACAGTAACCATCGTTTTACCTATGAAGAAGTACAGGATATCATTGAAAAGAAAGAAGGTTTACATTTTAAACCCCTCATTTTATTGAATGACCTTGCTCAGAAATTCAGAAGGGAACGATTCAGAAACGGAGCCATCAATTTTTCATCCCAGGAAGTTCGTTTTCAATTGGATGAGAAAGGAAAACCCCTTGGAATTATTATAAAAGAAAGTAAGGATGCACATAAACTGATCGAAGAATTTATGCTGCTGGCCAACAGAACAATTGCAACCTATGTTTCAAAAATAAAAGTGAATAAAGCACCCATCCCCTTTCCGTACCGCATACACGATACACCCGATGATGAAAAAATGAAGCCCTTTGTTGCATTTGCCAGAAAATTCGGATACGTTATTGATATGCATGATGAGCGGGTGGTAGCAGCATCATTCAATAAAATGCTGAAAGAAGTGCAGGGCAAACCAGAGCAACACGTTTTAGAACAACTGGGTATAAGAACCATGTCGAAAGCAATTTACACTTCAGAAAACATTGGTCATTACGGATTAGGCTTTGAGCATTACTGTCATTTTACTTCACCGATCAGGCGTTATCCGGATGTAATGGTTCACCGTATCCTGCAGGAATGCCTGGAAAAGAACCTGCAACTGGATAAAAAAACGGAGGAAAAATGCAAACACTGTAGCGACAGGGAACGCAAAGCCATGGAAGCAGAAAGAGCCGGTAATAAATATAAACAGGTTGAGTTTATGCAAAGCTACCTTGGCGAAGAGTTTGACGGTATCATCAGTGGTGTGGCTGCATTTGGTTTTTTTGTTGAAACCGTTTTGCACAAATGCGAAGGCATGGTAACAGTAAGGGACCTTAGCGATTACGATGATTTTAGATTAGATGAAACTGATTATGCATTAGTTGGTTTGCGAACAAAACAAAAATTCAGGATGGGCGACCTGGTGAAGATAAAAGTAGTGGCAGCCAATTTATCTAAAAGGCAACTTGATTATGAGTGGGTACCGGGACATAGCAAAACTAATAAGGCAAAACCCAACACTGTTGCTGATAAAAAGAAAAAACGTTAGTAGCAATTGGCCATTAACTTTTAACTTTTAGCTATTGACTTTTAACTTTTGACTTATTATATGTATTCTTTTACTACATTATCAAAATTGTTTGAAGAAAATTTTAGTACCCGTCATTTTCCAACTCACACGGCAAGTTTATATGATCCGGCACAATATATTTTAGGCTTGGGCGGCAAAAGGATCAGGCCCGTTTGTGTATTGATGGGCAATGAATTATTTGATGAAATAAATCCAGATGCCTATCATGTGGCAACAGCAATAGAGTTGTTTCATAATTTTAGTTTGATTCACGACGACATTATGGATAAAGCGCCTTTGCGAAGGGGGATGGAAACGGTACATACAAAATTTGGCGAATCAACCGCTTTACTGGCCGGAGATGTGATGTTGGTTATGGCCTATGATTATCTTAATAATATAAAAGCAGAATTTTTACACCCTGTGTTGCAGGTGTTTAATAAAACGGCCCGTGAAGTTTGTGAGGGTCAGCAATTGGATATGGATTTTGAAAAAAGAACTGATGTAAGTACGGATGAATACCTTTATATGATCACCCTGAAAACTTCTGTGCTATTGGCTTCCAGTTTAAAGTTAGGTGCCATATTGGGTGGAGCAGGCGAGGGCAATCAAAATCATTTATATGAATTTGGTAAAAATTTAGGTATCGCTTTCCAGGTGCAGGATGATTACCTGGATGCATTTGGTGATCCTGAAAAATTTGGAAAACAGGTAGGAGGAGATATCCTGGCGAATAAAAAAACATTTTTGATGATCCACGTTATGGAAACAGCCAATGGGGCGCAGTTGAAAGAGTTGAAAGCGTTAATGGTTGATAAAGTTGATAATGTTGATAAAGTTGATAAGGTTTTACAGATATTCAAAGACTGCAAAGTAGACGCCTGGGCGCAGTCATTAAAAGAACAATACCTTCAAACTGCTTTAAAACATCTCGAAGACACTGCAGTGCTTTCTACCCGAAAAAAACTGCTGATGGAATTGGCGGAGTACCTGATCAGCAGAGAGCATTAATAAATAATCTTAATGATCATTGATCATTTAGATTTTGTAGTACCAAAAATACCAAATAAGTCATATGGTTTTTTGCTAAAAGTATTATTGAATAGAAAACCAAAAAGAAAAATGTAGGCGATCAAACCAAAAACCATAAGTAGCTGGCCTACTGATGTTTTTTGAATGTCTTGTTTTGATTTAACATCACAAACTTCTCCGGGGCAGTATTGTGCTTTTTCTTTATAAATTAATTTGTAAAATTTACATCCTAAACAAATCCCAAACGCCGATTCAAAGAACAGGAATACAAGGCAAATGAGGCAGACAATACCCGTTATTGGACTAAATGAGTTTACAACAACTAAAAAAATGAACATAGTAGCCGATAAAACAACACCGATTATCCAGGCAAACTTTTTTTGTTGAGCCCCCACATATTCCGGAACCTGATTTCTGACGATCAAACGCCCTATTATTAATATTGGGGCAAATTTAGGATTAACAAAAACCCGAATGATCATATCAGTAAGGAATATAATTATGATATATTTTATCATCATGAAATTTCCTTTAAATACGATCAGTAAATACGAGATCAGCATAAATACAAATAAAATTCCTGCTGATGCCCTGATTTCTCTTTCATTTAAAACGGGGATATCATATCCGTCAACATCTTCTCCAAATTTTATTATTTTATTTGTTTTCTTCATGTCTTGATTTTTTATTTATACCTACCATAACAATACCTGGTTGTTATATGTAAGCGCTGGGTTTTATAATTTTGGTCAAACTGTACGTTACTGCAGGTGGCATTGATTTAATGTTAAAGTTACATAAAATGTTGGCCTGTCCCACCTTTGGCGGAGAAAAACTGGTCATGTACTTCCGTCAAAAAGGGATACAATATTATGCAAGGTTTGATTTTAAAGACTTAATAGATTTTAATAAAGCAGCTTTTGCAAATATTGTTTCTTCGATATCAAAATCATCTTGTAAGCCAAGCCAGAATTTAGCCGAATTACCAAAATATTTACTCAGCCTTAAAGCTGTGTCAGCAGTGATCCGGCGATTCCCTTTGACGATCTCGGATATTCTTGTTTGCGGAATTTCAATATCCTTTGAAAGCTTGTAGGCTGAAATATTGAAAGGTATAAGAAATTCTTGCATGAGAATTTCTCCGGGATGAATATTTTTAAGTTTTGTCATTGTATAAATATTTAATGATAGTCAATTATTTTAACTTCAGTA
>JAYVUE010000164.1:0-58161 GCA_043788195.1 Chitinophagaceae bacterium | reverse complement strand
TAATAATCTGGAAGAAACAAGCCCGATCTTGGCTAATACATATGCCAGTATCGGCAATTCAAAAGCAATGCCACAGCCTAAAATAATATTATTGAGGGTATCAATATAATCGTCAAGGGTGGGCATGTATTTATAGGCGCCTACACTACCTAAAGTAAAATTGGCTAAAAAATTAAAAGTAAAAGGCGCCAGTAAAAAATAACCAAAAGCAGCACCGGTAAAAAAACAAAGAGATACCCAAAAGATACTTCCCCTTGCATATTTAATTTCTTTGGGAGATAGTGCCGGTTTAATAAACCGCCATAGTTCCCAGAATAAATAAGGGAAGGCAATAATAACACCACCGATCATTGCAATATTAATGGCCGACATAAACGGCCCGCTGATGGTATTGCCTTGTAATGGAATATTTACGGGCGGCATGCAAAGTGATTTTCCCAACCCCAGTTTATGACTCCAGTTGCAGAGAGTAGTATAGGTTATAAAATCGGGCCTTGCAGGGGCATAAATAATTTTATCAAAGACCCAGTCTATAAATACAAAAATGGCAATTGCTGCCGACAGCCAAACAGCCACACCCCTTACCAAGTGCCAGCGAAGGGCATCAAGATGATCCATAAAGGTCATTTCTCCCTGCTCGGGATCATCTTTTCCACGGAGGCGGTTAAAAAAAGATTTTCTATCTGATGATGAGTTTGCCAATGATATAAAATTTGCCCGCCTCTATAAAATCTTTTTGACGGGGAAGGCAAAGGTAAAGGACTAATGTTTATGTTATGCAGTGGCTACCTTTTTTACATTACCGGTGCGTTTTAATGCACCCCAGCCCTGCAGTTCGCCTTTTAGCGCTTTACTAAATGATTTAAATAAAATATAGTACATCAGTTGCCGGTAGATGAAACGTTGAGGTATCATCCAAACCAGTTTTTTATAATCTTCTTTTTCGTAAGCAAAGGCTAAAGCAGCGCTGAGCATATCAACCAGAGAAAAAATAATATAGTAAAGCAAAATATGTCCGGCACTTACCGGGATAATATTGAGTGCGGCAGCAATTAAACTGATCACTAATACCAGGTCGGCCAGCGGAGCTAAAAAAGGCAGTATCATCTGGAAGATCAGGATATGTGGCATTGCAATGAACCCGAAATTTTTATACTTAAAGTTAAATAGAGTATCCCTGTGCTTCCAAAAACATTGCATAACACCAAAACTCCAGCGAAACCTTTGTTTCATAAACTGCTTCATACTTTCTGGGGCTTCTGTATATGATACGGCTTCGTTACAGTTTCTTATAGTGTACCCATTGCGGTGTAAACGCATTGTTATATCACAGTCTTCGGCCAGGGTATCACTGGTAAATCCTCCCGATCTGATCAATGCCTGTTTACTAAATCCGCCAATAGCGCCAGGCACCACGGTTATGCAATTGAGGTAATCAAAAGCCCTGCGGTCAAAATTCTGTGATGTGATGTATTCTATGCTTTGCCATTTTGTGATCATATTTATTTCGTTGCCAACTTTTACATTGCCGGCAACCGCACCAACCTCACCCCTTTCCCCTCTTCCTGAAGAGAGGGGTGAGTTGAATTTTTTCATTAACTGCGAAATGGCATCAGGCTTTAATTGGGTATCTGCATCAATGCAAACAACAAAATCGCCTTCGGCTTTTTCAACGCCAACATTCAATGCTGAAGCTTTTCCACCATTTTCTTTTGTAAAAACTTTTACTTTATTATTATCCTTAAAAGCATGCAGCACATTGGTAAACGTTTTGTCTTTGCTGCCATCATCCACAAAGATGACCTGCATATTGCTATAATCCTGCTGAATTAAACTTTGCACTGTTCTAATTGCATTTATTTCTTCATTAAAAGCAGGCACTATAACGCTCACCAATGGTTGAGGAAATGATGATAATGGAGAAAGCGCTGCCATTTGTTTTTTTTCTTTTGCTTTTTGTAAGCTTGCCAAAAAGGCCATAAAAATAGTTCGCCCGATAGATAAAAAGATCCCGATAAGGAATAGGGAAAAAATAATTTTACCGGCCCAGTAAATAAATTTCAGAAAAATTAAACTTGCTGTGCTCTGCCAGTCCTGTGTAACCGGGGGCATAACATCATCTTTTGTTTTGCCCATCAGGTCTGCGATAGTTGTAAACCTGCATCCTTTGTCTTTAAAGTATTTGATGATCCGGGGCAATGCATCTACAGTGGCCTGGCGGGATTCACCACCCGCATCATGTAATAAAATAATATTGCCTTTAGTACTTTCTGCCAGCCTGATAGTACGGGCTACTATCGTATCT
The DNA here is from genome assembly GCA_043788195.1 of Chitinophagaceae bacterium. Lineage (GTDB taxonomy): Bacteria > Bacteroidota > Bacteroidia > Chitinophagales > Chitinophagaceae > Ferruginibacter. Next base: position 55,856 of record JAYVUE010000164.1, on the reverse strand, counting down.
GCGTTACTGTTAGGGTCCCAGTCATTGGGGTCGATACTTTCGCCAACAGCAATATAATTATCTTTTTTACTACGGGCCAGGGGTTCAATTTCTTCAAAGGTCTGCGGCTCACTATCCGCATTATAGGGCGGCCTGAAAAGAATAGTGGAATGCCCGGTTACAGCTTCTATGAGCATCCTTGTTACTTTCAATTCAATTTCTGCCCTTTCGGGGCTCATCGTGGCAATATTGTGATGAGTAAAAGTGTGGTTGCCTATTTCAAAACCATTATGATTGATACGCTGTAATATGGACAGGTTTTGTTCGGCCTCAATACCTACTATAAAAAAAGTAGCAGGTATTCTTTCTTTTTCAAGAATGTCGATAATTTTTGGCGTGTATTCGTCACTGGGACCATCATCAAAGGTTAGTATTATTTTATGGCCTGGCCCGATGTCCGTTGTGTCTTCTCCCGATTTTTCATAAACATAGCCTGATGGCAGCTGCATATACACCTGTTCTGAGATCAGCTGTTCGGCATAGTCTATTTCTAATTTTATTTTTCCTTCCTGGGGGCTTGACAGGATATTCAGGATTTCACCGCCTTCTTGTCCTACCCACGAAGGTTTTTGATTGGGGTCAATAGGAACAGTAGATAATAAATTAAAATTAAATGGATTTTTTTGCAATGAATTATTATCAAGGTCACGATCATAAAAATTCCAGGTACGGGGATCTTCGCTGCCCAGCCTCCACAAAGCTGTGCCGGCAAGGCCATATTCATCGGCAAAGCGCATAATGTTAAACGTTGTAGATGCATCGGTAAACCATACTTCATGAGTTATTAAAGGGCTGCCTGTTTCTGCATTTTTTTGTGTGTACCTGTAATGAAGGTTATAATTATTGTTATCAAAATCAATTACCGCATTGGAAACCTTTGCACTGTTAATTGCCTGCGCATAACTGAGGTCGGTTATTTTTATTTCTGTTTTGCCATCTTCGCCTTTTTCTTTTTGCCAATCGTAACCATATCCGGCTAATCCTAAAATTATTTTTTTACTTTCCATTTTTGATGCGGCCTGGTCAACTGCATCTTCTACCCATTTCTGATCACATATTGGTCCCGGGCCACTGGAATTATTGTATTCATCATAGGCCATCAGAATAACATAGTCATTGTAATCTATCAGGTTGCTAAAATCATAATCATCATTCATTACACTTACATCCTGGGTTACCAGCAGGTTTTTTTGGTGTAGTGTATTGTAAAGATTTTTTTGAAAGCGGGTAAGGGGTTTATTGGTCGATTCTTTGATCTCTTCAAAATCAACATTGATACCCTGGAAATGATAAAATTCAAGTGTATCTGTAATTTGTTGAATAAATTTTCTTTGTTTAAATGTATCATTTAAAATGGTGTGCAACAGGCTGCCATCAAAATCTTTTTTATTTTCTGCTGAGTTAAAATTGGTGAGCATGGGCAAAATGCGGATATGCTTCAGGCGCATTTGTGAAAGCCCTGCCGAATCGATCCTGGTTTGTAACCTGATATTATTATTGGTATCAATAAAAAACCATTCAGGAAATATCATGTTGATCTTATCGCCATTTCGCTCCAGTGAAGGACTTGATTTACTGCCCGACCATGGCGTATAAAATGCGGCTCGTATAAATTGCCCCGAGGTTTTATTAAAATTTTTGGATTGCCCGTTCAATAATTCTTCCCGTTCCTTTTTTTCAAGAAAATCCTTAAACCCTTTTATTTTTTTATTGTGATAAGGAGAAAGGCGCATATTGTTATTGTTGCCATAATATTCACCCGGTTTAACATTGGCAGAAGGATTTTGTGCCAGAATAATGGCCAGGATAACCACAGCTAATACAAAAAGGGCTAAAAAGAAAATAATACGCCCCGTCCATTTTACACTTTTCCACCTGGAGGTACTGTTAGTTTGAAATATCTGGGATCCTTTGGTCATATAAGATGAACAAAGATAAACTACTCTGGCAGCCTTTTTTTTAATGGGATGTTATTAAAAAAGAGAAGCCCCTGTAGAAACAGGGGCCGTTACCAAAACTAACTGCTTATGAGAATCTTTAATATTAATTGTTGAATGTTCTATCTATACTAACGCAAATCAGGTGCCAAAGGTTTTATTACAACTGTTAAGGTTTCATTAATGCGCTTTACCTGTTTTGCCCATCATACCCTATAACGTAAATAAGAACTATTTATTTTCAAAGCTTAGCTCAATTTTTACCTGCAAATAATTTCTTACTGGTAAAAACCGATCTGCGTATTAAGACAGATCTATTTGGGCGGGGTTTAATTCAATACAAAAAGCACCCTGTTTTACAGCGTGCTTTAACATTTTATTAGGTATGGGCTACTTTAAAAACCCTTGAATAAGGTTCATCAAACCCCCACCGCCCTGCGTCTGTTGGGCGTTTTGAGCTCCACTGGTAACTTTGGTAATAATGTCCAATATTCCACCGCCACCACCAGTTTGCTGATTTCCACCACCGCCTCCGGTAAACTGGCTGATAAGGTTTTGAAAATTAAAACCGGTATTTCCCGCTGTTTGTTGTTCCTCTGCTACTTTGGTACTTTGTCCGCCGGTAAGACTATGTAACAGGTTATCCAGGGTAAAGCTGCTGTTATTGGGGTCGTTTGTTTTGTTTACAAGCCCGGTCAATACATTTGGGATAAGATCATTGGCAACGCCACTGGCCTGGTTACTGTTTAAACCAAATTTGCTCATCAGCTTACTGGCAAAATGTCCGATCATCATATTAACAATTGGGTTGCTTAACAATCCTTTGCCTCCCTGCTGCCCGCCACCACTGAACATTGATATAATATTTTGCAATCCACCTCCGGCAACCATATTCTGTAAACCACCGGCAACAGTATTGGTGGCTTCAACTACAACGGCATCATTGTGTTCATTGGGTATATCTGGATTGTTTATAACTGCGTCGCCTGAGTAACCTTTGATCAATTCCATTAATTTGTCTAACATAAAATTTATTTAAATTTAAATATAAAAATACAAATTGAAGATAGAATAATTTTGATAACTGCTGAATAGATTTTATTTATTTTATGATCCCTGACGATACATTTATATTAAAAAATCAGCCCGGAAAAAATATTGCCAAGTGATTAAATGAGCAACTATTTTTAGAAATAAAAAACCCCTGGATTGTTAGTCTGTTACATGATGAAGAATAGCAAACAGGTCTATTGTTGTTCAACCATCTTCTCGGCATTTTCTGCAAATTGCAGGGCATCAATAAATTCCTGTATCTCTCCATTTAAAACGGTATCCAGGTTATAAACTGTTAAGCCTATGCGATGATCGGTAACGCGGCCCTGCGGGTAATTGTAGGTTCTTATTTTAGCACTTCTGTCTCCTGTACTCACCAGGCTTTTTCTTTTATGCGAAATGGCTTCTTCAGCCTTTCTCACTTCTTCATCATACAATTTTGTTCTGAGCATATCCATGGCTTTTTCGCGGTTACCCAACTGGCTGCGTTCGGTTTGACATACCACTACAATTCCGGTTGGTTTATGCGTCAGAAAAACTTTTGTTTCTACTTTATTTACATTTTGACCTCCTGCACCACCACTCCTGGCAGTTTCCATTTTTACATCACTTTCTTTTAATTCAAAATCCACTTCTTCGGCTTCGGGCATTACTGCTACAGTAGCAGCGCTGGTATGAACCCTTCCGCTACTTTCTGTATCGGGTACACGCTGAACCCTGTGCACGCCGCTTTCGAATTTCATGGTGCCATAAACATCATCGCCAACCACTTCTACCTGCACTTCTTTATATCCCCCAACCGTTCCTTCGCTTTCACTGAGTAGGGCGGTTTTCCAGCCTTTCTTTTCACAATATTTTAAATACATTCTTAAAAGATTCCCTGCAAAAAGTGAAGCTTCATCACCACCCGTACCGGCACGTATTTCCAAAATAGCATTCTTTTCATCATAGGGGTCTTTTGGTATCAACATATTACGGAGTGATATTTCCAATTGTATTTTCTTTTCTTCCAGTGCAGGCATATCCATTTTAGCCATTTCCCTCATTTCATCATCTACGCCTGTAAGAGCCGGGCTATTCAATACCTCTTTGTTGAATTCAATATCATCCATGGTTTTTACATACTCATCCCTTGCCTTTACAATTTTTTCAAGGCTGCGGTATTCTTTGCTGATAGCGGTAAATTTTTTATTATCCCTTACAATCTCAGGATTGGTAAGTGCTACTCCAAGATTGTCAAATCTTCCCTTAATAGCATCTAATTTATCTAACATAATGTAATTTTATTCTGTAAACCCTTTTCCGTCTTTTCGGCAAAAATTACTTTAGGGGCGTTGTTTACAGGCGGCAAATTTACAGTTTATCAACCAATCACTATGTACAGAAAATTTACAGCCGACCATATTTATAACGGGCATGAAATATTGCCGGGTAACCAGGTATTGATAGCAGATGAAGCAGGACTGATCATTGATATAGTAGAAAGAAATGCTGCAGGTGAAGGAATAACAATATTTGAGGGAATGCTGACTCCGGGTTTTATCAATTGCCATTGCCACCTGGAGTTATCTCACCTGTTTGGATTAATTCCTGAAAAAACAGGCCTTGTTGATTTTTTGATCAGGGTAGTTAATGAAAGACAGTTTGATGAAACGAAAATATTTAATGCTATCGCAAAGGCAGAGGACCAGATGTTGCAAAATGGCATTGTAGCAGTTGGCGATATCTGTAACAATACACTAACCCTTTCTCAAAAAAGAAAGGATCGGTTATTCTATCATAATTTTATTGAAACGATGGGTGTATCACCTGCTGAAGCAGAAATCCGTTTTCAGCAAAGCGTTTTGTTTTGTAGTTTCTTCCAGTCATCAACACAGGGTAGCTCAGTTGTACCTCATGCTCCTTACTCTGTTTCAAAAAAAATATTTCAGCTGATCAATGAGCTGGAAGACAACAACCTTTTAACCATTCACAACCAGGAATCGGAAGCAGAGAATGAATTATTTAAGCATAAGAAAGGGGATCTTTTAAGGCTGTATGAAAAGATGAAAATTGATATATCCTCTTTTCAAGCTTCTGGTAAAAGCAGCCTGCAAACCTGGTTGCCTTATTTAAATAACGGTCAATCCGTTATAATGGTGCATAATGTAACTACATCAGCCCAAGATCTCGATTTTATTAAACTGCCCACAGGGCCCGGCAGCCCAACTGCCCAGCGGGCCAACTGCGAACTGTCAACTTTTCTTTGCCTCTGTCCTAATGCCAATTTATATATCAGCAATACCCTGCCAAACGTAAATCTCTTTTTAGAAAATCAATGTACTATTGTTTTAGGAACAGACAGCCTTGCCTCCAATCATCAATTGAATATTTTGGAAGAAATAAAAACGTTACAGAAAAATTTTCCTCAAATAAAATTAGAGACTATGTTGCAATGGGCTACGCTTAATGGAGCAAAGGCATTACAAATGCAGGATTTTTTAGGAAGTTTTGAAAAAGGGAAAAAGCCGGGGATAGTGTTGATCAGTGATATGGAAGGATTGAATTTAACTAAGGGTTCGTTATCAAGGCGGATAATTTGATAAAATAAATAAAGGATATAAAGTAAATAAAGTTGACAGAGCTTTCGATTCAAAAAGTTCTTTACATACTTTCAATTTCTACAACACTTCATGCAGCACCATCAGTGTTTTCATTTGTCCAAAATCACTAAGATGTAATGCATAATAATCCTGGTATCGTAATAATAATTCTCTGCGGGTGATATGGCTTAATTTAATTTCTTCCAGCTCATGTGGTTGCAATACCTGTAGTAATTGTGCTGTGATCTGAGCATGTTCCCCATCAATAAAATGAAGATGAGTAGGTTGCTGTTTAGTAAAATTTCCTTCCTGCAGATCCAGTATATGATTTTCAATATTGTAATTATTTGTCATCCTGAACCCAAAAAAATGAGGTAGTTGTACTGCAAAGAATAAAGGAAAATTAGCAGCGATGGTCACGGGTGCAGCATCAAGTTGAAGGAATATTTCTTCACAAAAATTAAAAAGGTTAGCATTGGGTTCCGGCTGTTTTAAGCATTTCTGCAATAATTCTATCATATAAGAAGCAATACTGTTCCTGATCACATCATGTAATACCTGCTTGTATAAAAAAGCCCAGCTGAATTCTTTGATTCGTTGCATCGATTTTGATTCATTATGATATACGATCAGGTCTAATACTGCTGCAGGTTGAAATAAGTTTGCCCCGGCAGAAGACCTTTTAATGGTTCTAACACCATTTACCATATAAGTTTGTATACCAAAAAGTTCAGTAAAAACTGTGGCTACCAGACTGGTTTCACCAAACTTTGTAGTTTTTAATACTATCCCTTTTGTTTTGTGCGTCATACCCCAACCCTATGGGCTTGTAATTTTAAATTTATTTGTTTTTATCAGTCCTTTTTCAAAGCAAAGGCAGTAACAATTTTGAGTTTGCGATGTAAATTAAGTTTCTTTGCACATCTTTTTCCCGAATAAGTAATCAGCTAATTGCTAATTACTACGCAGCTTTTTTAAATCAAAGTTAATTAACTGACCATGTGGCAACGATTAGGAAATCTTGTTATTAAATACCGCTTACCGCTCCTTGTTTTTTTATTTGCAGCAACGGCAATAATGGGATTTTTTGCCAGCAAAGTAAAATTAAGTTATGAGTTTGCCAAAGCCATTCCAACCAACAATGCCAAATACAAAATATATAATGCTTTTAAACAAAAATTTGGAGATGACGGAAACCTGCTTGTATTGGGTATACAAACCGATAGTTTTTTTACAATGCCTGTTTTTAAAGAATACACAACATTATTTAATGAGATAAAAAAAATTAAAAATGTTGAGGATGTATTGAGTGTTCCATCAGCCATTACGCTACTCAAAGATTCGGCGAATGAGAAATTAATAGCAGTAAAAATATTTACAGATAGTATTTACACGCCATCCGGATTATTGATGGCAAAGAATGTTTTTTTAAATCTTCCTTTCTACAGGTCTTTATTATACAATCCCGAAACACATGCTTATTTAATGGGCATCCGTATCAATAAAGATACCCTCAATTCTCCGAAACGTACACTGATTGTTGATGCTATTACAAAGGCAGCAAATTCTTTTGAAACCAGGTCAAAGATCGAAGTGCATTTAAGCGGACTACCGCTGATACGTACTGTAATTGCCGACAGGATACAACAGGAAATGAAATTTTTTTTATTAGGCTCTTTATTGATCAGCGCTTTGATACTTTTATTATTTTTCAGATCAGCAAGTACGATGTTGCTTTCTATACTGGTGGTACTTTTTGGCGTAATATGGAGTGTAGGTCTTTTGTATTTATGTGGGTATAAAATAACTTTGCTTACTGCACTTACCCCATCGCTTGTTGTTGTAATTGGCATACCCAATTGTATTTATTTCATCAATAAGTATCATACGTCTTATTTAAAGGGATTGTCATTAGTTCATTCCCCGGCTTTGCCCGCAATTTCACCAACCGATCCTTCAACTCTGCTCAGGACGTTAAAGATAAATGCATTGATAGACATGGTAAGTAAGATGGGGGTGGTAACTTTGTTTTGTAACATTACTGCTGCCATTGGGTTTGCTGTTTTTGCATTAACTAAAAGCACCATTTTAAAAGAATTTGGTGTAGTAGCCGGTAGTAGTATCATGATCATTTTTTTTATCTCATTTATTTTATTGCCAGCCGTATTAAGTTATTTACCTGTACCCCAGGCCGGGCAGGTAAAATACCTGAACAACAAATGGATAACCAGTTTTCTTTTAAAAACAGAAAGCTGGGTGTTGGGGAATAAAAAAACTATTTATGCTGTTACTTTGATTGCGTTGATTTTTTCCGTTATTGGTATTTATAAATTAAAAAGTGTTTCTTTTATTGTTGACGACCTGCCACGTACAGATAAAATTTATACCGACCTTAAATTTTTTGAAAAAAATTTTAAAGGAGTAATGCCATTAGAGATTGTTATTGATACTAAAAAGAGGCGTGGTATTTCCGGAACAAAAGCAATAGCTGTTTTTGAAAAGATCGACTCTTTATCGCAATATATTGCGCAACAAAAAGAAATGAACCGCCCGTTGAGCATTGCCGAGGGTTTAAAATTTGTGAAACAGGCATTTTATGACGGAGATTCTTCCAACTACCAACTGCCAAATGGCTCTGATATGGCTTTTATAGCCGCATACCTTAGGCCTGATAGTACGAATAAGAACAATTTGACCAAAATGTTAGCCAGCTTTATGGATACTGCCCGTCAGCGTACCCGAATAAGTGTTAGTATGGCCGATATTGGCACTTCGGAAATGCCGGTATTATTAAAAAAACTGGAGGAAAGAACAAACCAGCTTTTTGATACCGCACATTTTGATGTTCAACAAACAGGAACCAGCATTACATTTTTAGAAGGCAGCCGTTTTATTGTAAACGGTTTAAAGGAAAGTATTTTATGGGCTTTCTTATTGATCGCATTATGTATGTTGTATTTGTTCAGGTCAGTACGGATCTTATTGTGTTCTTTACTTCCTAATCTTATTCCACTGGTGATCACTGCAGGGGTTATGGGCTGGTTTGGAATTCCTTTAAAACCATCTACAGTACTGGTTTTTAGCGTAGCATTAGGCATAGCTATTGATATCACCATCAGGTTTTTAGTTAATTATAAACAGGAGTTGCCTGCGTTTGGAAATGATATTGTTGAAACAGTAAGTTCAACAATAAAAAACACCGGTTTAAGTATCGTATACACATCAATGGTATTGATTGCCGGGTTTGTTATTTTCTGTGGCAGCAGCTTTGGAGGTACTTTTGCTTTAGGATGGCTAACATCGGTAACCTTATTGGTAGCCACATTAACCAATCTTTTTTTACTACCTGTTTTATTGATATTATTTGCCCCGGGAAAGAGTATTAAAAAAAGCAGAATAAAAAAGCCAGATCCTGAAAAAAAATGATAAAATCGGAAATTCTTACTACAACCCTGTAATAACACTAAAACCAAGACACCAAAGAGCCTAAAAAGCAGCTTAAAAGATAATAAACTTGTCAAACTATTTGACAAATACACAGAATGTGGTTTATATTTGTCACCATAAACTATTATGCAAATGAGAAAATTGATTGTTACACTAACAGCAGTGTTTGTATTTATACTTAATGCAACTGCCCAGGACCGGACCATAAACGGTACGGTTACTAACGATAAAGGAAAACCAGTTGAGGGTGTATCTGTTGTCAGCAATGATGGTAAACAGGGAACACAAACAGACAAAGAGGGTAAATACACTTTGACTGTACCCAAAACTGCAAAGAGTTTAGTCTTTTCATTTGTGAATTTTGAAAGCCAAACCAAAGCTATTGGTAGCCTTACATCGATAAGTGCCTCTTTGAAAACAAGAGATGCCAGCATGGATGAAGTTATAGTAGTAGGGTATGGTACACAGGTAAGAAGAAAAGCTACAGGTTCTTCATCTAAAATTGAAACTCAGAGTTTTAAGGATTTGCTTACTTCTTCTGTTGACAGGCAGTTAGCCGGAAGAGCCACTGGTGTACAGGTAACAGTATCAGGCGGTTCAATAAACACCCCGGCCAGGATCCGTATCCGCGGCGTTAATTCAGTTTCTTTAGGAAGAGATCCATTGTATATTGTAGATGGAGTTCCTGTAATTACAGGTAATAATGCGGCCGTTACCAATTCAAACTCACTCGGTGATTTTAACCCCAATGATATTGAAAATATTGAAGTATTAAAAGATGGATCGGCTACAGCCATCTATGGTTCAAGAGCTGCCAATGGTGTAGTGATGATCACTACTAAAAAAGGTAAAAGCGGCAGAACACGTATTAACTATGATGTTACATTAGGTTTTAATAGTGTAGCAAAACGTTTTGATTTATTGAATGCCCAGGAATTTGTTACCATAGCAAATGAAAAACTAAACAATGCGGGAGGCGCAAACCAGGCCTTTATGCGGCCGGATAATGCAAGCACTGATTGGCAAAGCCAGATCTTTGTGAAAAATGCTTTTGTACAAAATCATACATTGAGTTTTAGCGGAGGATCTGATAAAACAACTTTTTACACCTCATTGAATTATTCTCAGCAAGACGGTACTGTTAGAACCAATTTCAACAGGCGCTATGGTGCAACTCTGAATTTTGAATCAGAAATTAATAAATACGTGAAGTTTGGTAACAGCCTTACCGTTTCAAGACAAGAAGATGGCGATCAAAACAATGGTGGTAATGCATTAAGTGGTGCCATTGCTGCTGCAATAAGAGATCTTCCCAATGTGGTTCCCTATAGTTCAACACATGCAACGGGGTATAATTTATTACCGGGTGGTAATGCATTGGGCAGGGATGCCAATACCCGTACAATTGAAAACAACTATGTCAATATTGCTTTTGTTTTGGATAAAAATAAGTTCCTGTCAGATAAATACAGGATACTAATGAAACCTTATCTGGAAATATCTCCATTAAAGTGGTTAAAATTCAGATCTCAGGCTTCAGTTGATTATCAGCTGATCTATGATTTCCTTAGCTATGATCCACGCCATGGAGATGGATTTAGTTCTGTTGGACTTGTACAGAACACATTTACTCAAAATGATCTGTTGGCCTGGCAGAATTATATTAACATAACTAAATCATTTGGCCGTCATAATGTTTACGTAACTGTAGGAAATGAGATGCAACGTAACCGCAATAAATTTATAGTTGCACAGGGAACTAATATTGCCGATCTGTATTTTCAACAATCAAACATCATCGGTAATACATATGCTATCCAAAGCTCAAGCGGTGGATATTCACAGAGTGGGTTTCATTCTTATTTTGGAAGGGTAAATTATGATTACGATGGTAAATATTTTGTACAATTCTCCATTCGCCGTGATGCCACTAGCGCACTAAGTCCTGATACACGAATTGGTAATTTCCCAGGAGCTTCAGTGGGCTGGAGGTTAGGTCAGGAAAAATTCTGGCAAAAATCTATATTCAGTAAAATAGTTAATGATATTAAACTCAGGGCTTCAGTTGCAGTTGTTGGTAATGTGGCAGGAGGGTTTCCTTACCTGACAACATATGCTGCTGCACCTTATGCATCTACAGGCGGTATTGCATTAAATGCAGTGGGTAATCCTAACCTTAAGTGGGAAACAAATAAGAAATATGATATTGGTGCAGATTTTTCTTTGTTTAATAACCGGATCACTGTTATTGCAGATTGGTTTAGAAATATAAATGATGATCTGATCTTCTTTGTGCCAACTCCAAACTCGTATGGTTTACCAGGAAATGGAACATTTCAAAATATTGGTTCTTCAAAAAATGAAGGTTTTGAGATTGGGGTAAATACATTGGTTGCTCAATGCAAGGATTTTAAATGGAACATGTATGCCAACTTTACTACAATCAGTAATAAAATAACTAAACTTTATAAGGGCCAGGATATACCATTGGCCGGCGGAAACAATGGTACATTCAATGTGCTGAGAGAAGGGGAACCCATTAATGTCTTATACGGTTATGCTTATGCAGGGGTAAATGCTGCTAACGGAAATCCAATGTGGTACAAAGCAGATGGAAGTATGGTTCAGTTAAATATAGCAGACCAGAATTATTATTACGCCTTAAGTAAAAACGATCCGAACCTGGGATTACAAACTACATTGTCAACCAATGACAGGAAAACTTTGGGCCAGACGACTCCAGCCTGGTTTGGTGCTTTTACAAATACTTTTGAATACAAAAATTTTACTTTGGATTTCATGTTCCGCTACAGTGGAGGAAATATGGTATATAATTTAACCCGCCAGGAATCATTACTTAGCCAGGGATTTACAAATAACGGACGTGAAATTTTAGATCGTTGGACAAAACCCGGGCAGGTAACCACTGTTCCTAAAGTTTGGTATGGCCGCGATAACTCTATCAATTTAAATGGAAGAGCTAATTCAAGGTTTGTAGAAAAAGGAGATTATTTAAGATTACAGAACCTGTCACTGAGTTATACATTTAATAATAAATTTCTGGATGATAGAACTAAAGGTTTGATCAAGACCTGCCGTTTCTTTGTTCAGGGACAAAATCTTTATACATGGACAAAATACAAAGGAATCGATCCTGATAATATCAATGAGTTGGGTATTGACAATAATGTGTCTCCAACGATCAGGTCAATTTCATTTGGTTTTAATTTTGGATTATAAAAAATAATAAATCACTACACATGCGTTACACTAAAATAACAATGATCTGTGCAGCTCTTTTAATGCTTGCAGTAACAGGATGTAAAAAGATATTGGATGTTGCTCCGGCAAATTCCCTGGATGAAACTTTATCTTTTTCAACCCCTGAAAAATGCCTTGCCGCTATCAATGGCGTGTATGATGCTGCACAAAGTGGCTTTTATGCCGGCGGTGCTGTACGTGGCTATCCTTTTGGCGCTGCTAATATTGAACAGGGTGATATGCGTGGAGAAGACATGCACAACAATGCAACTTTTTACCAGATAACATATGAGTCAACTTATGACCCATCAACAGCAAATAATGTTTTCATGTGGCATACCTTATATGCACTGATCAACAGGGCCAACCTTGTAAGAGAAGGTTGTAATGCTGCAGTAGCTGCGGGTATTTTATCTCCTGCCTTAGGATTGCAATATGATGCAGAATGCAGGTATATGCGTGCGATGGCCCATCATGAACTTTTATTAAATTTTTGTCGCCCATTTAATGATAATGCAGGGAATAATCTTGGTGTAACATACAGGGATACCGGCATTAACAGTATTGATAAAATTAATACCGCTTTAGCTTATAATCGTCCAAGGGACCTGGTTAGTACCTGTTATACAAAAATGTTAAACGATCTGAATTTTGCAGAAACCAACCTGCCCGCAACAAAAAATACATTTAGAGCTACCAAGGCAGCCGCTATTGCATTAAAAATGCGCCTCAGAATGCATATGGGTGATTGGTCATTGGCAACAGGTGTTGCATTTGAAGCAAATAAATTAATAAGTGGAGCATTTCCTAATTATATCAGCCCCATCGGCGCTTTTAAATTAACCACTTCTCCCGACGGGCCATTCCTTAATAATAATTCAGAAGAATCTATTCTTTCAATTAAGAATGATGCAAATGATAATCCGGGTGTAAATGGTGCTTTACCGGCCATGTATGGTGCATTATCAGTTGGGGGAAGAGGATTAGTTGATATCGGTCAATTGATCTGGAATAACCCTAACTGGCGTTGCGATGACTTACGTCGTACCTTACTAACATTACCGGGTACTTCTTATTATTATACTGCAAAATATAAAGATGTAGTAAGCCGTACAGACGCAGCTCCCCAGATCAGGTATGCTGAAATATTGTTGACACAGGCTGAGGCTTATGCCAGGAATGCTCCCGGGGTAACAGTTGATCTTACTGCAATTAATTTTTTAAATGCTGTTAGAAACAGGTCACTTCCTGCTGCATCTTTACCAGGTTCAATATATACCGCCGCTAATTTTGCCACTAAAACAGACCTCGTTAAAGCAATTTTAGTTGAAAGAAGGATCGAGTTCCTGGCGGAAGGAAGACGTTGGTCTGATATTCACCGCCTTGCTTTAGATGCAACCTATGGTACACCGGGTATCCCTGCTAAAGTAGCCACATTGTTTCTAAGTTTTGCAACTTATAATTGCATAACCTACCCGGTAGCACCAACAACTTTAACGCTTAAGCCTTATACTGATTACAGGTTCATTTGGCCTATCCCTTCAGATGAAACAACGTCTAACCCGGTTCAGGTACAAAACCCCGGGTATTAATAAAATTGAAACCTTTTTATTTAAAAAATTCCCCCGAATATTTTGGGGGATTTTTTTTGTTTATTGTTCTTTCCTGATCTGTTTCTTTTATTTAATTATATCTGCCAACCTGCTTTTTAATTCCTCGCCTCTTAAATTGCTGGCAATGATCTTTCCCTGTGGGTCTATCAACACATTATAAGGGATGCCATCAATTCCATATAAACCTACAGCAGCACTGTTCCATTTTTTTAGATCACTGATATGATACCAGGTAAGTTTGTCATCGGCAATTGCTTTGATCCATTCGGCTTTATCATCATCCAGGGAAACACCCAGTACGGTAAAATTTTTATTTTTAAATTGATTGTAAGCGGCCACAACATTTGGGTTTTCGCCACGGCAGGGCCTGCACCAGCTTGCCCAGAAATCTACCAGCACATATTTACCACGCAACTGGCTTAACGAAAATGGTTTATCATTTACATCATTCATGGTGATCTCCGGAGCAATACTACCAATGCCTGTTTTTTCAACAGGCGTATTTGTTGTTCCATTTTGTTTGGCCATTTTTTCTTTAATAAAAATAAGCGCTCCTGCTATACCGTTATGTTTTGGAAATCGTTTAATAAGGTTGGATAAGGGCAGCTCAAATTTACCCAGCTCTACGGGTGCAATGGTAGCTGCAAAAAGTGATACCATCGGGCTTTTGGCCGAATCAGCATATTGAAAACAATATTTTGTAAGCGATTCCTTCAGGTTATTGAATTGGGCTGTAAGCATCATAAAATTACTATCAGACTCACTGATAGCTGACTTTTTTAATTGAGCCAGTGTATTGTAGTTTACACCTATCAATTTTTGTAAACTATCGGAATAAAGTAATATCTTTTTTAAAGAGCTGTTGGCATCACTGTAGAAAACCGGTCCGGACAGTTCCGGATTTTTAATATCTGCTGTAAAACCGATGCTGGCTTTATCATTAATAAATAAAAAAGTATTAGGTTCTTTTTCGGTGCGGATACGGTATAATCCTTCTTCAGGCGCTATGGCCGTCAAAGTAAATTTTCCATTTTTAAGGCTTGAAGAATCCAGCACTTCTGGATTTTTCTCACTAAAAAATAATTCTTCCAGGTAAACATGTTGGTCTGTAACATTTTTTAATTCACCATTTACAATGAATTTACCTTTTTCTCCTGCATTATTACAGGAGATAAAAACAGTAAAGATGGCTATTCCGGTTATTATCTTATTCATAGATCATTTTTTAATTTTTCTGCTAAAAATTTATTTACTAATTGCATGTCTGCTTTTCCCTTGCTTAACTTTTTTACTTCGCCTGCAAATACGCCCAGCAATCCTTTTTTGCCGGCTTTATATGCCTGAACCTTGTCTGGCATTTTTACGATCACATCATTTACCCATGCCTCAATAGAGGATGCATCATTATCCTGCAGTACATTCAGCTCAATGGCAATTTGTAGTGGGTCTGTACCCGGTTCTTCGAGTAGGCGATTAAATATTTTTGTTGAAGCAGTGCCAAAGCTTAATTTTCCTTCATCAACCAGTTTTACCAGTACCGCCAGTTTTTTTGCAGGAATGTTAAATTCCTTAATGCTCAGCTGGTTGTCATTCAAATAATTTTTAACCGGCCCCATCAGCCAGTTGGCGGCGGCTTTATAATTAGTGGTGTGCAGGGTAAAGGACTCATAAAAGTCAACCATATCTTTATCATCACAAATTACACGGGCATCATAGGCAGATAATTGAAGTTCGTTGATATATTTCAGCTCCATTTCAGCAGGCAGAAAAGGGAGATTATTTTTTATTTCCAGTAATAAAGCAGCAGAGATATGAAGGGGGGAAAGATCCGGTTCCGGAAAATAACGGTAATCATCCGCATCTTCTTTTGAACGTAAAGAAAAAGTGGTTCCATCATCAGCATTAAAACTTCTTGTTTCCTGTATCACCGGTTTACCACTTTTAACTATTTCAACCAGGCGTTGGCTTTCAAACTCAATGGCCCTTTTTACATTGCGAATACTGTTTAGGTTTTTAACCTCCACCCTTGTTCCTAATTTTGTAGTTCCTTTTAAACGGATCGAAATATTGGCATCGCATCGCATACTTCCTTCTTCCATATTTCCATCACAAATTCCCAGCCAGCGAACCAGCTTTCTTAACTCGGTGATGTATGCAAAAGCTTCTTCGCTGCTATGCAGATCAGGTTCACTAACAATTTCAAGGAGGGGTACACCTGCACGGTTAAGGTCAATTGAAGTAAAATGTTCATCAGTATCATGCAAACTTTTTCCTGCATCTTCTTCAATGTGAATACGGGTAAGCAAAATATTTCTTTCTGTATCTCCTGTTCTGATCTTTACAAAACCATTTTTGCAAATGGGTGTTGTATGTTGCGATACCTGGTATCCTTTTGGCAGATCCGGATAAAAATAATTTTTACGGGCAAAATAATTATGTTGTTCAATGTTGCAATGCAGAGCAAGACCAAGTTTTATTGCATATTCAATAACCTTCCTATTCATTTTTGGTAATGTGCCGGGATGAGCCAGGGTAATGGGGCTGATATGTGTATTAGGATCTGTACTAAATGAAGCACTATCTCCACAAAATAATTTGCTTTTGGTTAATAGTTGAACATGTACTTCCAAGCCAATAACCAGTTCGTATTTGGAATTTTTGATCAAGACGGCAAAGTTAAGCAAAAAGGCGTCAGACGATCTGATCGTCGTGACGCCTTTTCCCTTTGACTGTTTTTCGAGGGCTTATAAATTGGCTGTTTTTAGTTTTTTAGGGATCCTGATATCAAAATTCATTTCGCTGCCATTACGTTTTGCTTTAATGTTATAGGCGGCTTTTTCTGCGTTTTCCTGTAATTGTTCACGGGCCTCATCGGTATTTTTTATTTTTTTGCCTCCTACCTCAGTTACAATATCATCTTTTTTAAGGCCGGCTTTTTCAGCGGGAGAATCTTTATCTACATCTAAAACTTTAACGCCATTTCCATCTTCAGTATCCTGTATTTTAAGTCCGAGTTTTTGATGGCGTGGAAACATATCTCCATACATCTTTAAATTATTGTCTGTTGAATATAATTTTCCCAATTGTGATTCTTCCATATTCCAATCTTCCGTGCGTAAGCGAGGAAGGGTATTCATAGGGGGGATAGAGTTAGACCTGAATCCATTAGGCGTTGTAAAAGAATAAGACATTACTTTTCTTTCACCAAGGATTGCTTTTGCTGAATTTTCTTTACCATCACGTTTGTAATATACGGTTACTTCATCTTTTGGTTTTTTATCTCCTATAACTTCAGTAAGGTCCTGCGGGTTCTCAATTTTTTTATCATCAATTTTTGTAATGATATCACCGGTCTTTAAACCTGCCTTTTCTGCAGCACTTTCATTTGTTACATTTGATATTTTGGCCCCCGGCACTTTATTATTATCCTTATCATCTTCAATTGTTTCTGTTGTAACACCTAAAAATGCGTGGGGATTATCATCAGTACCGCTAAAGCTCATACCATTCAAAAACTCTCCGGGAACCATTTCAAATGATTTGTTTCCCTTGTTATCCCAAATAGTAATATTTCTTTTGTTGACGGTAATATTTTCATCTTTAAAATCAGCTAATGATTTTCCGTTGACCATTATTTTATCTCCATTAATTTCCACTGTTATTTTGGTATCCTTATCACCCTTTTTACGGATGACGATCTCCTGGGATTGATTTTTTTCATCATAATCTTTTCTTAACTTTTTGTATTCAACTGTTTTTTCTTTCAGCACTTTTTTCTTTTCATCAAGTTCTTTTTTCTTTTCATCAGTTATTTCCTGTGCAAATACGGTTTGCTTTACACAAACAAAACAGAGAATTACTGCCATTAAAAATACTTTCTTCATATAATTTATTTTTTATGTACGAAATATTTAGTAGATCAAAAATAGAAAGAATTTTTGAATTACGAAATATTTCGCACATTAATTTTTGGCTTTAACAAAAATTTTAATTTTCCCGCAACTATCACAGTATTCGCAGATAAAATTTAAACGGCGCTAAAGAGAAGGATTGGCCAGGGTGTAGGTTCTGACAGGGCAATCATCTACAATTCCTTCGCTGATGAATTTCATTCCTAACTTTTCCAGTACTTTTTGGGAAGCTTTATTCTCTACATATGCCCTGCCGGTAATGAGCTTAATGCAAAGTTTATTGAATCCGTGGGTTAAACTATATTGGGCAGCTTCGGTAGCAAAACCTTTTCCCCATGCATTTTGATTCAGGCGGTAGTTTTATTATTCTGTGGCTGCAAATTTATTATTTCATCAACATGTTCTTTATAAAAGATATGATGACTTCCTTTAACTCTTTCAGTAAAGCCCAATTTAATCATTTAATAATAAAGATTTCACTTTATCAATCACCTGTTTCAGATTACTTATATCCTGTCCGCCTGCTGTAGCAAGATTCTTTTGTCCGCCGCCACCGCCTTTTATCAGTCCCGCTACATGTTCTTTTATTATTTTACCTGCATCTAAATTTTTTGCAACAACAACAGTATCTGAAATACTAATGGCCACATGCGCCTTACCATCAATATTACAACACAGTACAGCAACGTGGTCGTGTACATGATGTTTAATATCGAAACATAATTTTTTCAGTGCATCGGCATTACTGACTTCAATAATATCGCCGATAAAACTTACATTATTAATAATCTCATCTTTTTGCATCAATTCATTGCGGATACCCACCAGTTGCCTGGCTTCCAGGCCCTCGATCCTTTTGCTTAGAGCAGCATTTTCTGATAATAATGTTTCAACAGACCTGGTAAGGTCTGCGGGATTTTTTAGTAAGCCACTAATTACACTAATTTCCAGTAATGAAGCATTAATGTATTCTTCAGCAGCTTTACCGCAGATCGCTTCAACACGACGCACACCGGCGGCAATGGCAGTTTCGCTTTTAATTTTAAATGACCCTAATTCACCAGTACTGCCCACATGAGTGCCACCACACAATTCAATTGAATAACCGGGATCCATAATTACAACCCTTACCACATCACCATATTTTTCGCCAAATAAAGCCATGGCACCAAGCGCTACAGCCTCATCTTTATTCATAGATTTAATAACAACCGGAATATTTTCTCTTATTTTTTCATTGACAAGCGCTTCTGTCTTTGTTATTTCTTCATCCGTCATTTTTGCAAAATGGCTGAAATCGAAACGCAGGTGTTCTTCATTTACCAGGCTTCCCTTTTGCGCAACGTGTTTACCTAATACATTGCGTAAGGCTGCGTGCATTAAGTGAGTAACGCTATGGTGCAGGGTAATGTGTTTTCTTCTTGTTGCGTTTACCGTTGCCGTTAGTTCTCCGTTAAGGTCTGCGGGAATGCTTTCTGCAAAGTGGATGATGAGATCGTTTTCTTTTTTGGTATCAATAATATTAAACCTCACCCCCGGCCCCTTTCCTGCAGGAGAGGGGAGTGCGAACACTCCACTGTCGCCAACCTGTCCGCCGCTTTCGGCATAAAAAGGTGTGTTATCTAAAACAATTTGATATAACTCTTTTCCTTTACCGCTAACCTTCCTGTACTTAACTACTTTGGCTTTTGCTTCCAATGAATTGTAACCAACAAATTTTGAAGAAGGAATATCATTTACCATAACCCAATCTTCTGTTTCTAATGTTGTAGCTGCACGGCTGCGGTTTTTTTGAAGTTGCATTTCTTTTTCAAAACCGGCTTCATCCACCTTCAGCCCTTTTTCAGTGGCTACCAGTTTTGTCAGATCAAGCGGAAATCCAAAAGTGTCATATAATTTAAATGCTTCTTCACCTGAGATATCAAGGGTTGCTTCATTGAGCATTGATAATCCTTTATCAACCGTTCTCAAAAAAGCATCTTCTTCTTCCTTCACTACCTTGCTCACAAAATCCAGTTGTGCATTCAATTCCGGAAAAACATTTTCAAATTGCGTTGCTATCAGTGGTAATAACTGATGCAGCAAAGGTTGCTTATAATCCAGGTAAGAATAATAATATCGTACCGCCCTTCTTAAGATACGGCGTATAACATAGCCTGCACCTGTGTTTGAAGGTAGCTGTCCATCGGCGATGGTAAAACTTATGGCCCTTATATGATCTGCAATTACCCTGAAGGCAATACTTTCTTTACTATCATCACCTTTATATACTTTATTTACTTTTTTAGCTGTTTCATTTATAGTTCCTGTAAATACATCTGTATCGTAGTTAGATGATTTGCCTTGTATCACTCTAACTAATCTTTCAAACCCCATTCCTGTATCTACATGCTTTGCAGGCAGGGGTTCCAGAGAACCATCTTTTTTGCGGTTGAACTGTATGAATACATTGTTCCATATTTCTATCACCTGCGGATGATCATTATTCACCAATGTTTTTCCATCCACCTTTTTTCTTTCTTCATCAGTTCTGCAATCAACATGAATTTCTGTACAAGGTCCGCAGGGTCCGGTATCACCCATTTCCCAAAAATTATCTTTTTTGTTGCCCATTAAAATTCTGTCGGCAGCAAATAATTTTTTCCATTCATTGATTGCTTCTTCATCCCTTGGTAAATTTTCTTTTGCATCGCCTTCAAAAACGGTAACATATAAACGATCTTTATCCAGTTTAAAAACATCAACCAATAATTCCCAGCTCCAGGCAATGGCTTCTGCTTTAAAATATCCATTCTGAGGCTGGACAGGATCTCCAAAGCTCCAGTTACCCAGCATTTCAAACATGGTATGGTGATAGGTATCAACACCTACTTCTTCGAGGTCGTTATGCTTGCCACTAACGCGTAAACATTTTTGTGTATCGGCCACTCGTGGATGGGGCGCCTGCCTGTTTCCCAAAAAATAATCTTTGAACTGATTCATCCCGGCATTGGTAAATAATAAACTGGGATCATTTTTTACAACGATCGGGGCAGAAGAAACTATTACATGCCCTTTTGACTTGAAAAACGCAAGAAATTGTTGCCGTATGTCAGCACTCGTCATCATATACCAAATGTTTATATGGGTTGATTTTTGTTATTTATGGGGTTATATTTGTAAACTTTTGCAAATGTAGGAAAAAGCCCCCTCTATCTCCCCGAAGGGGGAGGAAATGGCGAAGAAATTAGCGAATTTGTTTGGATTTTAAATTTATCCGCTGATTGGCGGAATTATAGTTTCATGAAAAAAATCAAATACTACTATAATACACATTCTCTGCGGTACGAGAAGCTGGTTACGCCTTTGCGGGTGAAACTGTTGCGTGTTTTTGGTTTTATTTCTGCCGCCTTAGTAACGTCGGCAATTATCATATGGGTGTATACTAATTTTGTACCAAAGGCAACTGATAAAGAAACCGCCCTGAAGTATGAAATAATGAAAGATAATTATTCAACGCTCAATGGTAAGGTAAAAACGCTGCAGCAACAAATGGGAGAACTGGAAAAAAGAGACAACCAGGTTTATCGCTCTATTTTTGAAGCTACTCCTTTATCAGACAGTGCAAGGACAAAATTGGTAGAGCAGAAAAAAGAGATGGACAAGGTTAACCTGATGAATGATGACGAGTTGGGAAAAGATATTGCCAAAACACTAAATAGTATAACTGCCCGTATCACATTTCAGTTTAATAGTTATGATGATATTGAAAAACTGATCAAAAATCAAGGCAATAAATTGGCTAGTATACCTGCCATACAACCGGTGAGTAATAAAGAACTTAACCGTATAGCCAGCGGTTTTGGTATGAGGATACATCCTATTTATGGAATTGCGAAAATGCATTGGGGACTCGATTTTACTGCACCGCAGGGAACTCCTATTTATGCAACAGGTGATGGAATAGTAACAACAGCAGGTATTGGTACCGGCACAGGAAATCATGTAATAATAAATCATGGCTATGGTTACGAAACTGTTTATATGCACATGGTACGAATTAAAGTAAGAGAGGGGCAACTGGTAAAACGTGGCGAGGTAATTGGTTGGGTGGGTAATACCGGCGCCAGTACCGGACCACATTGCCATTATGAGGTACACATTAATGGAGAACCTGTTGACCCGGTTTATTTTTTCTTTAACGACCTTAATGCTGAACAATATGACCGGGTGTTGAGACTTGCAGCAAAGGGTAGTGCAAAAAGTTTTGATTAACTTTAATTATGCCATTAGACCAAATTTCTTTTGATTTTGATGATACACCTGTTTTAAATGAACAGGAAACAAAAACTGCTACTGTTGAAAAACAAAAAAGCGGCAAAATTAAAACCGATAATAAAAAACTAACAAGGGGCAGGATGTCATTAAAAAATATGGATGCCGGGTTGGTGTTAATAGAAGTGCCGGAAGACGAAGTGCTTTTTCAAAAAATGTATTATTCGATCAGTTCGGTAGCTGAAATGTTTAAAGTAAACCAATCACTGATCAGGTTTTGGGAAAATGAATTTGATATACTTAAACCAAAGAAAAACGGGAAGGGCGACAGGTTGTTCAGGCCCGAAGATATTAAAAACCTGAAACTGATCTATCATTTATTGAGGGAAAGAAAATACACTATTGAAGGAGCGAAAGATTTTTTGAAAAAAAATAAAAGAGCTAATGAAAAGTATGCAATGATTGAATCCCTGAAAAAAATACAAGGCTTTTTAAATGAATTAAAAGCTAATTTATAACCAGCTATTAACAAGATAGAATTTCCTGCATCCGCTTTTCAACAGAACTTTAGCTTCTTAATATCACTCACTAATTTTTTATTGCTATGAAATTTTTTGCAACACTTTTATTCTGTGGTTTACTTAACAGCGTTGGGTATAGCCAGGCACAATATGAGATTAGTAAAGATGAGAAACATCCTGAGCAACATATAATGAGGGGGATCATTAATAAATACCTTGTTCAAAACGATGAAAGTTATAAGTGGTATAATTCCAGCCAAAGTTCGTACATGCCTGATACTGCTACCTTGAATGCATTTGAAAAAGCAAATGGGAAAGTTCAGTTTGTTGTTTTTGGAGGCACCTGGTGTGAGGATACACAATCTATTTTACCCAAGTTTTTTAAGTTACAGGAAATGAGTGGGGTTGAAGATATTTCAATCAGTTTTTTTGGAGTGAACCGAGCCAAAAAATCACTGGCCAGTATTACGGAGGCTTTCAATATTAAAAATGTACCTACTATTATTGTAATGAAAGATGGTAAAGAACTGGGTAGGGTTGTAGAATATGGTAAAACCGGAAAATGGGATAAAGAACTGGCTGATATTCTCAGGCAATAATTACCCGTTTGCGGCTTCTTTGATAAAAGAAAATGCGCTGGCCATTGCAATATTATTTTTCTGTAATATTTTTTTGAGGTTGATATTGATCTCTTCTTTTAATTCATTGTGCTGATCAATACCAATGGGTTGGGTAAAATATTCGATCATGATCAACGACCCGCTTTTGTTAATTTCCGACAAGTGAACAGTTGATGCAGTAAATGTTTCTTTTTTTGTATCGAGCATCTTTTTTATTTCAGTAATACAATTTTGGATCTCCAATACGGTTGTTTCATTTGATAATTCAAGCCTTATCTCAGTTCTGCGATGAGTACGCATACTCAGGTTGTCTACCACGCTGTCTACCATTTGTTTGTTGGGTACTGTTACCAGTGTTTTGTCTGCTGTACGTATTCTTGTGCTGCGCAGGCCAATTTTTTCTACAGTTCCGGTTACAGTATTTACTTGTAAAAGATCACCGGTAGCAAAGGGTTTATCAAAAAAAATGATGAATGATGCTATTAAATTTTCCAGGCTTTCCCTTGCTGCTAATGCCAATACTGCGCCAACAATACTGAGGCTTGTCAATAAATTACCAATGGGTTGATTAAAACAGGCTTTGATCAACAATAGCAAGCCAAGTATTGAAAGGATCACTTTTAAAAAATCGCGAAAAAAAATGATGAGCTGTTCATCAGTTTTTCCTTCTGTTAATGCGGCTTTTTGTTCCAGCACAACTGCAATAAAATCTATTACCCGCAATAAAAACCAGGTGAATACGATGATGATGATGCCCGTTCCGGACTTAGTGATTATTTCATCAGTGGCATGTCCATAAACTGTATACTGCCACGCTGTTGGGAAATTTAATTTATCAATTGAAAAAACGGCGATTAAA
Source organism: Chitinophagaceae bacterium (assembly GCA_043788195.1). Lineage (GTDB taxonomy): Bacteria > Bacteroidota > Bacteroidia > Chitinophagales > Chitinophagaceae > Ferruginibacter. The sequence goes on along the minus strand of JAYVUE010000164.1, from coordinate 31,759 downwards.
ATAAGCAGAAACCATTCCAATGGCTCTACAACAAGGTCAACAAAATATTTCTTTTCAATATTTTTCCAGATGCGGCGTGTAATACGAAATAATAGTGTGGCGATATACCTGGAAAGGTATCTTTTTAAGATCAGCATCAGCAAAATGGTGCCGCCTACAATACAATAATTTTTAATACTGTTGTCGAAATAGATAGATTCAAAAAAAAGCATAAAATAAAAATATGATGTCCCCGATATTATTTCACATCGTAAATATCGATACCCAAATTAGTAAGAACATACACCTTCCTGTTCATGGCTTTTATGGCGATGTAGTTGCCAAAAAACCCCGGAAGTTTATATTCTTTTAATAAAAGCGATTTAAGTTCGTAGCTATACAATTTGTTATTACTGAAACCATACATCATTTTGCCGGACACTTCTACATTGCTCCAGTTTAGAAAAGCCAACCTGTTTTTATAGGTTCCATAATAATCAAAAATATAAAAGCCTTTTTCAGGATCATATAAATAAACATAAGAATCCCTGTCAATAAGCTGTAAGGGAGAAGGTACTGAGTCGAAAATCATTCTGAAATCGGTGGTCTCCTGTTGTAACCTGCCTTCTTCATCGATCTTTTTTAGTTTGTAATCCTGTTCATCAAACAGCCAAATATTATTATCGTAAGAAGCAGCAATGGTTTGTACAGAAAATATATTTTGTTTGCGGAAGTTGATAGTATTGCGCATATTTAATAACCTGTCTAATACTAACACAGTAGAAAAAGATTTATAGTACAATAAAATTTTTAGCGGATTGCTGACATCAACTGAAGAAGGATTGCCATATCTTTTTACATCATTAAAAATGCTGACAGAATCTCCTTTTTCATCGAATTTCCTGAGCTGGTTGTTATTGGTAATAAGATAAATATTGTTGAGGTTATCAACATTAAAACTGAAAAATTTACCTTTTATAGATCTTAGAAATTGAAAAGAAGAATCGCTTTGCGCTTTTGAATCAATTACAAATCCACAAAGGCAAAAAGTAAATAATATAGTTATGAGTTTCCTGGTCTTCATTTATCCATCTCCTTATAATATTTTAATTCAAGATTTTGTCCATCAAAAACAGCGTAGCTAAAATATTTTATCCAGTCGCCAAGATTAATATACCTGCTTTTTTCGTTCAGGGCAAAATCAATTGGTAAATGGCGGTGTCCAAAGATTAGGTAATCGTAATACTCTTTTTGTAAAAGCTGCTTACAATAAATGATCAGCCATTCTTTATCTTCGCCAAGGAATTTTTCATCTGTCTGCCCTGTTTGTGCCCTGCTTTTTCTGCTGAAGTAATGGGCAATACCCATGCCAAGTGAAGGAGGCAAAACACCAAACAGCCATTTACAGGCTTTATTGCGGAATAATTTCTTAATAATTTTATAGCCTTTATCACCCGGCCCTAATCCATCACCATGACCCACCAAAAAATTTTTGCCATTGAATTCAAAATTTACAGTTTCAAAATAAACAGGGATATTAAGTTCTTGTTGAAAATAATCTTTCATCCACATATCATGATTACCTACAAAAAAATGAACAGGAATTCCGGCATCTGTAATGGCTGCAAGGGTACCTAAAATTCGTACATAACCCTTTGGTACTACTTTTTTGTATTCGTACCAAAAGTCGAACAGGTCGCCAACAATAAATATTTGTGCAGCGTCTGTTTTAATTTCTTCTAAAAACCGGATGATCTTTTTTTCACGTAATAGGCTATCTGTAGCATTAGGGGCGCCAAGATGAAAATCAGAGAGGAAGTAAATTTTTTTATTGATTTCCACTTCCATTACCATTAGGGTTTATTTTTTTGCTGCAGGTATTGCATCAGGTCGCCGGAAATGATCTCGGGGCGGCCAATGATATCACCATTAAACCAGTAGATCCAGGCATCGCTTCCCTGTCCTTTAATGTAGGCTTTTACTGCTTCCCGTTTATAAAGCGGACTTTCACCAACTTCAACATTTAATCCCTCATAGTCATCTAATTGAGCAATGGCCCAGGAAAATTCAACGGGGTTATTGATAATATATAATTCTCCGGAAATAAATTTTTCTTCATCCCCTGCAACAGCAGCGGGGTAATCGCCCATATCAAACAGTTTTCCTTTTACAACGGCGTCTCCTGCCAAATGAAAATACCTGGTAAGGTATTGATAGGTAGGATTACGGAATCCGCTGCGTAATGAACCGTAAACAAACAATTGATAGATCTCGTTATTCATCTTAAATTTCTTCTTTTGAAATACCTGCCTGTTTAATAATACTTAAAAATGTTCCATTGGGAATATCTTTTTACCATGCACGGGCACTACCAATCGTTCTTCTTAATTCAGGATGGAAAAGAATATGATGGCTGCCTGAGATTCTTTTTAAAACATATCCCCTTGCTTCTAAAACTTTTAGTAAATGTTGCGGGCTTTGATTCATGAAGCAAAAGTAAATGCAAAATTAATTCACTTTTTAGTTTCTTAAACTAAGAACGATGTTATAATAGCTTTATGGAGTTAATTGCAAAGAATACTCCAGCGTTTCATTATCGTCCGGTACTGGTTCTCTCTCTTCCTGTAAAACTTCAATATATCCCTTAATAGCTTCTTTTGCCATTTCTAAAGTATGCTCAATCGTTTCGCCTCAGGTAATACAACCGGGTAGTGCAGGCACAATAGCTGTATAAGTGCCTTCTGGCTCTTTACGTAATACTATGCGATATGTACTTGAAGCATTCACAACTCAAATATACAGTTTTATCAGGGAGCTTCTACCAAAAAACAATATACTTCCTTTGGCCCATGAACACCTGTAACCAGTGTTTTTTCAATATCAGCAGTACGGCTTGGGCCTGTAGCAAAACTTATCAGTGAAGGAATATTGCCGGTATATTTTTCCTTTAATAATTGTAAAGCATCTTTTGCATCATAAACCAGCTGGCTGGTATAAGCAATACAGATATGAACAGGCGCATACACGCTAACGGTACGGCCACTATGCTGTGCAGTACTCATTACGATGGTGCCTGTACGGGCCACCAGGTATTCGCAACCTGTAACTGAAGCATCACATCCGGGCAGGTTGATCGTATTGCTGAGGTGCGGGTTCCATTTATTTTCGGAGCAATAAATTTTTGACCATTTTTTTTCCGCTATCAGTTGCTCCACTTGTTGCAGCATATCTTCTTCGCCTGTACAAAAAGCGAACTTACCCAGCAACCGGGTAAACTCCTGTGCAAAAATAATTTCAAGATCATCAGCAGCCGGCAAAAAAACCAAGTTGGTGCCTTCGCTTTGCGGAAAAGGCAATGGCACCGGGTTACTCAGTGCCTGCCGGATCCTTTTTAAAATATTTTCCTTTGCCACTGATACAGCCATGGTAAATTAAATTGAAGGAGGATTTATCAATTCGTCAGGCATTTCAGTTTTTGGTGATTCACTTGTTTCATCTTTCGGATCAATATCAAGGGATTTTTTTTCTTCATAAGGGCGTTTGCCGATCAGCGTTTCTACATCGCTTTTAAACAACACTTCTTTTTTCAACAATTCTTTAGCTAGTTTTTCTACATCACCTTTCTTTTCCACTAATAATTTCTTGGTTCTTACATAAGCGCTTTCAATTAATTTCCGCACTTCTTCGTCGATCATTTTACCGGTTTCCTCACTAAAGGGTTTGGTAAAAACATTTTCCTGGTTGGGGTCATAATAGCTGATATTACCCACTTTATCATTCATGCCATACACTGTGATCATGCTATAAGCGATCTTGGTGATCTGTTGCAGGTCGTTGCTGGCGCCTGTGCTTATTTTTCCAAAGAAAATATCTTCACTGGCTCTTCCGCCAAGGGTCATACAGATCTGATCCATTAACTGGTCGGTATTATACAGGTATTGTTCTTTTGGAGTGTATTGCGCATATCCTAATGCAGCCGACCCTCTTGGTACCACGGTTACCTTTAAAAGCGGGTAGGCGTGCTCGAGATACCAGCCGCAAATGGCATGACCGGCTTCGTGATAAGCAATAATTTCTTTTTCTTCCGGCGAGATGATCTTATTCTTTTTTTCCAGTCCGCCGATAACCCTGTCAATGGCATCCTGAAAATCACTCATATCAACCGAATCTTTTCCTTTTCTTGCTGCGATCAAAGCTGCTTCATTGCAAACATTGGCAATATCGGCTCCGGCAAAGCCAGGTGTTTGTTCGGCCAATTTATGAATATCCAGTGTTTGCGAAATTTTAATAGGTTGCAAATGCACTTTAAAAATGGCTTCACGACCCACCATGTCGGGCCGGTCAATTGAGATCTGCCTGTCAAAACGGCCCGGGCGAAGTAAAGCACTATCTAAGACATCTGGCCTGTTGGTAGCGGCTAAAATAATAATTCCAAGGTCGGTACCAAATCCATCCATTTCTACTAATAACTGGTTTAGTGTATTCTCTCTTTCATCGTTACTCATCATCATGTTTTTTCCCCTGGCCCTTCCTATTGCATCAATCTCATCAATGAAAATGATACAAGGCGCTTTTTCCCTGGCCTGTTTAAAAAGGTCACGTACACGACTGGCACCAACACCAACAAACATTTCAACAAAATCACTTCCGCTCAGGCTAAAAAATGGCACCTGTGCTTCACCTGCAACGGCTTTAGCCAAAAGCGTTTTACCGGTACCGGGGGGTCCTACAAGTAATGCACCTTTTGGTATCTTACCGCCAAGTGCAGTATATTTTTTTGGATTTTTTAAAAAATCAACAATTTCCATAACTTCTACTTTGGCTTCATCCAAACCGGCCACATCCCCGAAATTGATATTAACTCTTGTGCCTTTATCAAATAAAGTAGCTTTTGATTTTCCGATATTAAAGATACCACCGGGACCACCACCACCACCGGGGCCGCCTACTTTGCGCATCATCATTACAAATAACAGGCCTATTAAAAGTATAGGTAATAATGTGCTGACGATCTGGCCAAACCATTCTCCTTCATCATCTGGTGAATCAGCTACTTCTTTTACCGTTGGGTTCTTTTTGTAAAACTCCTGCATTTGACTGGCAAATGTCTTATCATCAACTATACTGAAAAAGAGTTGTGGTTTATCAGATTTTTGGGCTGTTTCAAATTTTTTATCATCAGTTTTTTCATTCAGCCATAATTTATAAAGTGCCGGTTTAAGGTTGAGGCTATCCTTGTTTAAAAAAATGCGGACAAATTTTTTATTCCTGATGGTTTTTATCTTTTCCACATCACCCTGCTTCACCATTTCGTAAAACTTTTGCTGGTCGGTTTCCACACCGGCACTACTTACTCCTCTGAATAGATTCCAGCCTACCAGTGCTACAAGGATGATTCCGTATATCCAATAAATATTGAACTTGTTTTTTTTCTTTAAAGGATCTTCTCCTTTTGGCGGTATATTATCAGGGTTGAACTTCCTGTTACTGTCTTGTTGATTCATATTAGTTGGCCATTTTTTGGCTATTTGTTTAAGCCATAGCGACTGTTATTAGTTGTAGACGTTTATGCTTAAGTATTATTTTATTTATTATAGTTTATTAAAGCGAATTACTTTAATCATCATGTTCGGTCATTGGTGCATCGCTCCACATTTCTTCCAATTGATAAAATTTTCTTGGTTCAGGTAACATCACGTGTACCACCACATTTACATAATCTATCAAAATCCATTGCTGCGCCTGCCTGCCTTCGTGTTTGTAAGCTATTTCTGCGCATTTATCTTTAACATCTGTTTCAATAAAATCTGCTATGGCCCTTAATTGTGTGGTATTACTGGCCTGGCAAATAATAAAAAAATCTGCAACTGCTTCAGGTATTTTCCGGAGGTCGAGGCTTATTATTTTTTCCCCTTTTTTCTCCTGTATAGCGTGAATGATGGATTTGAAAATTTTACTGTTTTTCGTTAATCGTATTACACTGTTTTTTTTTCGGGTATTTAATACTTTCAGATTATTCAAATGTGATGCTGTTTTATTAATTTATATGGCTACCAGGTTATTAAAACCTAAGTACACCAAGATTGTTTTAGTTTTTTAAAAAGTAGCCGTAGCTTGCAAATAATGGCAAAAGTAACACTTCTTTGCCATTTGGATAATTATGCCAACAGCGGATTATTTTACGATTATTGATACGGTTGATAGTACCAACAACTATGCCATGGCTAAGGTGCATGCTGGATTGGCTACCCATGGAATGGCCTGGTTGGCAAATGAACAAACAGCAGGTAAGGGTCAGCGGGGGAAAGGCTGGGATGCAGAATCGGGCAAAAACATAACGTTGAGTATAGTTATACAACCGGAACAGTTAAATGCATCACAACAATTTTACCTGGTTGCTGCAATTGCGCTGGGCTGTTTTGATTTTTTTGATTCTTATACAGGGGGAGAAACAAAAATAAAATGGCCAAATGATATTTATTGGCGTGACAGAAAGGCAGGGGGGATTTTAATTGAAACAATATATCATGGAAGGCTTTGGAAATGGGCTGTAGCCGGAGTAGGAATTAATATCAACCAGGATAAATTTGCCGACAATTTAAAAAATCCCGTTTCATTAAAACAAATTACCGGTATTAATTATGATGTTGCTGAACTGGCAAAGGAACTTCATAAAAAAATTATGAAAAAAGTAGATGAAATAAAAAATAATAACAAAGAAAATTTATTAAATAATTATAATCAGCAGCTGTATAAATTGAATGAAAAAATAAAACTGAAAAAAGCAAATATGGTTTTTGAAACCAGGCTAAAATCAGTCAACAACAGCGGGCAATTAATTACATCAGATACAATTGAAAGACAATTTAATCATGGAGATGTAGAATGGGTGAATAGTATTACCTGATAAGATAGCAACAGATCTGACCTGTTGTTTTTTTGACACCCAATTAGCCAGCCCTTAATTTTCTTTTAAAAAATTTTCTAATTATTTGGTGCGCCACTATCAATCCAGCAAATAAGATTATTAATCTGTGCCTGGGTTAATGAACCTGTTTGGGGCATTGCTCTAGAAAGTACCTGGGCTCTTATATTGGATCTTTTTGCAAAAACTTCAGTAAAATTTGTAAAAGGCCCCCCTGAATTTGTACTGCCTGTGGCGTGACAAGTAGTATTTATTGAGCATACGCTGGTAAAGATGGGTGTTACTTCAACAGAGAACCTTGGGGTAATACCTGTGCACGAAAAAGTGATACCGCCGCCACCACCGTTAGTAGGTGTTGTATCACTTGTTTTACTACAACTTGATGCAATACATCCAATTGTTATAACTGAGGTAATAAATAAAATAATTTTTTTCATCAAAACTTATTTAGAATCTAAAGTAATACATTAATAGGCAGATAATTGTAAAAATAAAGTAAAAGTTTATCCAAATATTATTTTTCTGTCTCGTTCCAGGCTTTTAAAATCTCTTCTGCATGTTGCTTACTCTTTGGCTTCAGAAATATTTTACGAATAAAACCTTTTTCATCAATTAAATAGGTGGTGCGGTGAAGTCCCATGTATTTTCTGCCATACAGCTGCTTTTCTCCCCAAACGCCGTATTTATCAATGATGGTATGTGTTGGATCGGCAATTAATGTAAAAGGAAGTTCATATTTGCTTTCAAATTTTTTGTGTTTTTTTTCTTCATCCGGGCTAACACCAATTACCGTAAACCCATTTTTTTTAAGTAAACCAAAATTGTCTCTTAGATTACAGGCCTGTATAGTGCAGGTGGGTGTATCATCTTCGGGGTAAAAATATAGTACGATCTTTTTGCCTTTATAGCCGTCTAATGAAACAATGTTGCCGTTTTGATCTGTGCTTTTAAATGCAGGGGCTTTGCTGCCTTCTGTTAGATGTGTCATTGTTTATTTTTTACAATCTGCTTACTGAATAAAAGAATAAATAGAGTAAATAAAGGTATTCAATCTGAAAGTCCTTTATATACTTTACCAACTTTATTTACTTTATATCCCTCTACCTCGTAAAATGATAAACACTTTGCGTTTTGTTTCCAACAATGTCTTCAACGCTAAGTATTAATTCGTGCTCACCGGGCAAACACATTTCGTCGAACGTATAAATAAAAGCCCTGCCCTTATCGTTACTGAAACGCAACCAATGGCCATCCAATGTTGCTGTGAAATTTTTTAACTCTTCCGAATTATCAGCAATCACAAATGCTATACGGTTTTGTTTAGCACAATTCATACCATCTTTAAATCCTATCGGTGAAATTGTTGGCGCAGTAGTGTCAACCTGCAATTCAAAATATCCAAAATTACGGAAGCTGGCCACAAACCAGTTTTCATTTGATACAGTTACCGGAACTCCCTTTTCAAACTCTTTTTTATCATTCCAATGACGTTTTATTACTACTTTATTTTTTAGTGTGGGTGAAATGGTGTTTTTAATCTTTAATGGAAAATAGCCATGCAGGGGAACGGATGGGTTGTGCAATTGATATACCTTATTACCTGCTGTGATCAATTCGTTATATTGAAAACGGAATGAATCATACAATACTTTTTCAGGTAAATAAAAACCAATATTGTTGTTTTCAAATACATTTACAAATCCTGGATAAAATTCTTTTTGTTTAAGGGGTAAAGCAATAACAAGAGATGAATCGTTTTTTATTACAGCGCTTCGTTGAATATTAAAAAGAACAAGAGATGTATTTCCATTAGCATCTTTAACTGCAATTTTTATTTTATGAATACTGTCATCTGTAACATCAAGCACCCCATCTCCATTCATAATTTTATAGATACTGTTATTATAACCCGGTAACCTGGAAAGGTGCTCTACAAATGGCCCGCCGTTACTGCGCAATTTGTAATCAATATGCGCATTTAAATACCTGGTTTCATCATAACTGATATTATCCAGTTGAAAACCCACAACAGGGATTTCATTATCATATAAGATCGCTTCAAAAATACCATTACGATTGGTTGAACCAGTGTAGCGGTCAAATGCAGTTATTCCAAAACTTACTTTACCTGACTTAGTCATTACTAATGGGGTAGCTGTTGCATACACGCCATTTGTTTTTTTTAAAGGATATAAGCCAGGGGCTTGTTCGTAAGTGCTCAGATTACGATCGTACACCGCCAATCTGATTATATCGGGGGCAATATCATCCGTTATCGGAAAACCAAAAAGTAAGGGATTTAAAACTTTTTCAGTCTTTGTATTCCTGATCTCAAAATGTAAATGTGGCCCTTGAGAGCCACCGGTATTACCGCTATGTGCAATGATCTGTCCTTTGGTTACTGGAAATAATTCCGGGGGAATATCCAAAAAAACAGCCCAGCTTTTTAGTTTGTATTGTTGTGCAGTTACATATTTTTCCAGGGAAGAATCAAAGTCATTCAAATGAGCATATAAGGTGGTTAATCCGTTTGGATGATTAATATAAATAGCCCTGCCAAATCCAAAGGGTTCTATTTTAACTTTGGCAATATATCCCTCCGCTGCTGCCAGTACCTGTAAATTTTGTTTTTTATCGGTCTTACAATCCAGTCCCATATGAAAATGGTTGGGCCTTAATTCGCCAAAATTAGCAGCCAGTGCAGGTTTTATGGTCAATGGCCATTGAAAATAATTTTTTGGATAATTTGGAGAAGGTAAAACCTGGGAAAAAGAGTTATGAAAAATTAACAAAAAAATGATAAGCTTATGTAATCTATTTAATTTAAGAATCATTACTTTTAAACTAATTCGAATATGAATTTAACCGGTTTGACTGAGTATAAAATTACACCTATTCAATCAAAAAAACCTTAACCCTAAAACAAACTGTCATGAAAAAGCTAATCACTCTTTTTTCGTTTCTATTTTCATCAACAATTTTATTTGCACAGGATACTTCCTGTACTGTATCGCTTAATGCTTTAAAAGGTACTTATACAGGTGGATGTAAAAACGGTAAGGCCGAAGGCGAAGGAGTGGCTAAAGGTATAGATAGTTATGAGGGCACATTTAAAAAAGGATTACCTGAAGGTATTGGTATGTACATCTGGAAGAACGGAGACCTTTATTATGGCGGATGGAAAAAAGGTTTAAAAGAAGGAAAAGGAGAATTACATGTACCGGTAAATGACAAAGACAGTACTATTAACGGTTATTGGAAAAACGATGTTTATAGAGGCATGTATGAAAATCCATACATTATTTATAACATTTCTTCAGATGTAGGAAGAGTAGGAGTTAACAAAATTACCGGCGGAAAATTAAATAGCATAACCCTGAATGTAGAAAGCCTGGTTGGTGGAGGAAGTGTATATGCCAGCACCAATAAATCACAACTTACTCAAATGACAGGATTGGAAATTACACGAGGAAGTTATATGAGTAAATCGTCAACAACACTTACTAATAAAGATGTAACTACTTTCCAGGGTGTTATTTTTCCTTTTAGAGCCAGGTTTAGTTTTAACTCCAGTATGATAGAGATCGAAATATTTGAAGAAGGGGATTGGGATATTACTGTACCCATTAATAATAAATAAAACAGTATTTATCTTATTGATAAGGCAACAACGGCTGCTTAAGTAAAGTGAAAAATTATTTTTCTTAGTTTTTTATTTACAGCATTTCCAGTTACTTTTGCACGCCTGTCTATGGCAACCCCTTTATGCCAAAAAATAATTCTATTCAATCAGTATTGATCATCGGTTCGGGCCCCATTATTATTGGACAGGCCTGTGAGTTTGATTATTCCGGAACACAAGCTGCCCGCAGTTTAAGGGAAGAAGGAATAAAAGTTATTTTGATCAACAGTAACCCGGCAACTATTATGACCGACCCCATGATGGCCGACCGTGTTTATTTACTTCCATTAACAGTTGAAAGTATTGAACAGATCCTGGAAGAAAATAAAATAGATGCAGTATTGCCTACCATGGGTGGTCAAACTGCATTAAACCTTTGTAAGGAAGCCGATGAACTGGGGGTTTGGGAAAAATATAAAGTTCAGTTGATCGGTGTGGATATTAAAGCCATTGAAAAAGCAGAAGACAGGGAAAAATTCCGAAACTGGATGATTGAAATGGGAATACCTGTTTGTCATGCAAAAACAGCCAATAGTTTCTTAGAAGGGAAAGAATTTGCACAGGAAATTGGCTTTCCATTGGTGATACGCCCTTCTTTCACTTTAGGGGGTACCGGCGGAAGCATTGTATTTTCTAAAGAAGAGCTGGATGAAGCATTGAACAGCGGATTGATCGCAAGTCCTATTCATGAAGTGTTGGTAGAAAAGGCTGTATTAGGATGGAAAGAATTTGAATTAGAATTACTGAGAGATAGCAATGATAACGTAGTGATCATTTGCGGCGTGGAAAATTTTGATCCGATGGGTATTCATACAGGCGACTCAATAACTGTTGCCCCGGTAATGACCCTAAGCGATACAGCGTACCAGTTAATGCGTAATACGGCTATTGATATGATGCGCAACCTGGGCAATTTTGCGGGGGGATGTAATGTGCAATTTGCACTTAACCCGCAAACCGAAGAAATTATTGTGGTGGAAATAAACCCAAGGGTTAGCCGCTCTTCAGCATTGGCGAGTAAGGCTACCGGTTATCCCATCGCAAAAATCGCCGCCAAGCTGGCCATCGGATACAATCTGGATGAATTAAAAAACCAGATCACCGGATCTACCTCTGCTTATTTTGAGCCGGCCCTTGATTATGTAATTGTAAAAATACCCCGATGGAATTTTGATAAATTCAAAGGCGCAAAGGATACACTTGGTTTTCAAATGAAGAGTGTTGGAGAAGTAATGGGTATTGGCAGAAGTTTTGCTGAAGCAGTGCAAAAAGCCTGTCAGAGTTTAGAGAATGAAGCGGTTGGCCTGGGCTATTATGGTAAAAGTTTAATGCATGCGGATGAATTGATAGAGTATATTAAAATACCCAAATGGGACCGTATATTCCGTATCAAAGATGCGTTGATGGCAGGCGCCAGTATCAAGCGGATTTGTGAAAGTACAAAAATTGATCGCTGGTTCATTTACCAGATTCAAAAAATATGTGATTGCGAAAAAGAGATCGCAAAGTATGACCTGGTAACATTACCTGATGATTTATTAAGAGAAGCAAAATTTTTAGGATTTAGCGATGAGCAAATTGTGCGGATCATGAAAGTTGAAAATGCCGAACTGATCTATGAAAGAAGAAAAGCGATGGGATTGACAAGGGTATTTAAAATGGTAGATACCTGCAGTGCTGAGTTTAAGGCGAAGACGCCTTTTTTTTATTCAACGTTTGAAGCAGCCCCCCTGCCCCCCAGGGGGGGTGAAAATGCAGCTTCCATTGCTACGCTGATGTCTAACGAATCAAATGTTTCCAAGACCCCCCCGAAGGGGGGCAGGGGAGCCATCATTGTATTAGGCAGTGGTCCTAATAGAATTGGCCAGGGTATTGAGTTTGATTACTGTTGTGTACATGGCTTGCTGGCTATAAAAGAAGCTGGCTATGAAGCTATCATGGTAAATTGTAATCCCGAAACAGTTTCCACTGATTTTGATATTGCCGATAAATTATATTTTGAACCTGTTTTTTGGGAGCATTTGTGGGAGATCATTGAACATGAAAAACCGTATGGTGTAATTGTTCAACTGGGCGGACAAACTGCTTTGAAACTAGCCAGGCTTTTACATGAAAAAGGGATAAAAATAATCGGCACATCATTCGACAGTATGGATATTGCTGAAGACCGCGGAAGATTCAGTGATATGCTGAAAGAACTGGAGATCCCTTATCCAAAATATGGAACTGCATTTAATACAGATGAAGCAATTGAAGCAGCAAAGGAAGTGGGTTACCCCGTACTCATAAGACCAAGCTATGTATTAGGCGGTCAGCGCATGCGCATTGTTTTAAATGATGAAGAACTTGAAAAAGGAGTACTGAGTTTAATAAAACACCTGCCGGGGAATAAAATTTTAATTGATCATTTTCTGGATCGTTGCCAGGAAGCAGAGATCGACGCTATTTTTGACGGCGAAGATTTTCATGTGATGGGAGTAATGGAACATATTGAACCTGCGGGTATCCATAGTGGTGATAGTAATGCGGTGTTGCCGCAATTTAATTTATCTCCACTTATTGTACACACTATGGAAGAGTATGCCGAAAAAATTGCCAGAACTTTAGATATTAAAGGCCTCATCAATATTCAGTTTGCTATTAAAGATGGCAATGTTTTTGTGATAGAAGCCAATCCCAGGGCAAGCCGTACCACACCATTTATTGCAAAAGCTTACCAGATACCTTATTTGAATATTGCCACAAAAATTATGATAGGTGTAAATAAGATAAAAGATTTTACTTACGATAAAAAACTACAGGGGTTCGCCATTAAAGAACCCGTTTTCTCTTTCAATAAATTTCCGGGAGTGAATAAAGAACTGGGCCCCGAGATGAAAAGTACCGGCGAAGCGATACGATTTATTAAAGACTTACGTGATCCATACTTCAGGCAATTGTATAAGGAGAGGAGTATGCATTTGAGTAAATAATAAACTCAGCAACTGGTCTCATAATTCTTTGAGCTTGCAATTTATGACCTAAAAGAATTCATGCGTAAAACCTCCGTTTTAACCGGGTAATTTCCCCTTATTATTGAATAGTTTGGTATTATATTGTTGGGACATTTATACATCTCCCCTGTGCAGGTAATAGAAAGTATCCAAAACAGGATATACGAAATAAGAGGCGAAAGAGTTATGCTCGACAAAGACTTAGCCAGCCTGTATGAAATTGAAACCAAGGTTTTAAACCAGGCCGTTAAGCGCCATATCCGGCGATTTCCTAAAGACTTTATGTTTCAGCTTACAAAGGAAGAATTTGAAGAAATGAAGCTTCAATTTGAGACCTCAGAAAGCGATAATTCTTTAAGGTCACAAATTGTTACCTTAAAGACTGGGAGAGGACAGCATCTGAAATACCTTCCTTATGTATTTACCGAACAAGGTGTTGCCATGCTCAGCGGGGTAGTTAATTCCGATAAGGCAATCAATATGAATATCGCTATCATGCGGGCTTTTGTAGCGGTAAGGCAAGTACTGTTAAAACAAAATGATATTAAAGAGCAGCTAAAAGAAATTAAAGAAAGGATTGGGGAGCATGATGTGCAACTGAATCAGCTATACGATGCTATGGAAAACCTGCTTGATGAAAAAGCCGCACAACATAAATGGGAAGACCGGGAAAGGATCGGGTTTAAAAAATAACCAACTGACAGGCTTTTAATTTGGGAACCTTAAAAAGCGATGATTGTTCAAGGTTACAATTTGCAGTAATGTTTATAAAACAGGTTTTCACTGGTGTTTTTCCGTCTTTGAATTTACTTTTTTCATTTTTTACTTTGTAAATGCTTCGTACCTATAGCATTCCCGTTTGGAAAAAAGCTCCATTCATAAGGCTCTTATTGCCCCTTTTGACAGGTATCATTTTGCAATGGTATTGGCTCATTACATTACCTGTTATTATTATTGCAGCCTGCTCTTTTAGCCTCTCATTTATTTTGTTTTCTTTATTACCAATTGCATTGCGGTATAAATTGAAAGTATTGCAGGGATTGATCCTGACTGCATTACTGGTTAGTTTTGGAATGTATTTATACTGGCAAAAAGATATCCGTCATAATAATAACTGGTATGGAAATTACTATCACCAAACTGATTACTTAGTTGTTAGTATCAATGAACCGCTGATAGAAAAAACAAGATCATTCAAGGCAGAAGGCAATGTAGAATCTGTGATTCGTGGCGATTCGGTTTTTACCTGTACCGGGAAACTATTAATATATTTTGCCAGGGATTCTATCACACCACATTTGCAATATGGTGATAAGATCCTGATCCATAAAGATCTTCAACTCATAAAAAATTCCGGTAATCCCGGCGCATTCAATTATCAGCGCTATGCATCTTTTCAACAGCTATTTCATCAGGTATTTTTAAAGGAAAAAGATTGGGAAATCTTAGTGGGTAGAAATATTAATACATTGAAACAATTCATTTTCTCGGCTAAGGCCTCGGTCTTATCTGCTTTGCGAAAAAATATGGATACAGATGCAGCTGCATTAGGTATCGCCGAAGCCTTGCTTATTGGTTATACAAATGATCTTGATAAAGACCTGGTGCAGGCCTACAGTAATACAGGCGTTGTACATATCATTGCTATTTCTGGTATGCATTTAGCGTTGATCTACCTGATGCTGGTTTGGGTATTTACCAGGATACCCGGTATCAAAAGATCAAAACTAATACAGGTACTGCTAACCCTTTGTTGTCTCTGGATGTTTTCATTACTTACCGGCGCAGCAGCCTCAGTATTAAGGGCAGCTGTGATGTTTACCTTCATCAGCCTTGGCAATAATTTTTTTAAAAGATCATCCATTTATAATTCATTGGCCGTATCAGCGTTTGTGCTTTTGTGTTATAATCCTTATTTTTTATGGGATGTGGGTTTTCAGTTATCCTACCTGGCTGTATTGGGTATTGTGGCTTTTCAAAAACCGGTCTATAATTGTTTTTATATAAAAAATAAATGGGCAGATAAAGTATGGAAGTTGATGGCAGTTTCATTATCGGCACAGATACTTACTTTCCCTGTGTGTATTTATTATTTTCACCAGTTTCCTGTTTTGTTTTTAATGGCCAATATTATTGCGGTCCCTTTATCAAGCCTGGTACTTTATGCAGAAATATTTTTGGTAGCTTTTTCATGGGTTCCGTTTATTGCCGCATACTTGGGAAAGCTGACAGGATGGTTAGTGTGGCTGATGAATACAATTATCGTACGCATCAATGAAATTTATTTTGCCGTATGGGACAAAATTCCGGCTACTATTTTATCTACGATCCTGTTGTATGTTGTAGTGTTAGCATTGGGCGGATGGTTTATCAATAAAAATAAAAAAATATTACGCTTTGCTTTGATCGGTTTATTAGCGTTTACGTTATTGCAGACCTTTGGTAAATGGCAGACAATACAACAAAAAAAATTGATTGTTTATAATGTGCCCCAACACCGGTCCATTGATTTTGTGAGTGGAAATGAGTTTTGCTTTATTGGCGACAGTATTTTATTACAAGAGGGCTTGCTATCCAATTTTCATTTAAAACCCGGCAGAATTTCTTTGCAAATGAATAGGCGTACCAATTCGATGCAAAACCTTTTTATCCATCCGCCATTTTACCAGTTTGGAAATAAAAGAATATTAATTTACGACGGGTCTGTAAATTTTGGACCCACACAGCAAAAAATTAATGTTGATATAATTATTATCTCAAAAAATCCTAAACTCTATATCCCGCAACTGGCCGGAGTTTTTAATTGTGATCAATATGTTTTTGACGCTTCTAACAGTTTGTGGAAAATTGGTAAATGGGAGGCCGAATGTTCAGCGTTACATTTGCAGGGTTATTCAGTTCCGGAAAAAGGAGCATTTGTTTTGAATTTGGAAGAATAATTTTATTGCATCTGTTCATGGTTGATGGTTCATAGGGCATATTACTTTGGATTAGAATAGTAATAAAATTTCAACACATAATGGCATTTAGATTTGAAGAATTAAGAACATGGCAGGAAGCTTTAAGATTGTGCAACGAAATAGACACACTTACAGAAGCTTTTCCCAAAAAGAATTATATAGTTTATCATCACAAATAAAACGTGCGGCAGATTCAGTTGTATTGAATATAGCAGATGGAAGTACTGGACAATCTAAACCGGAATTTAAAAAAATTTACGAATAGCCCTTCGTTCTGCAATAGAAGTAGTGGCCTGTTTATTTATAGCTAAAGCCAGGAGTTATATTAACCAGGATTTATTTCAAAAATATTATAGTGAATATGAAATACTTTGTAAAATGATCACAAAACTGATTAACTCTATGAACTCTTAACCATGAACTATCAACCATGAACCCCGAACCATTAACAAAAAAAATCAACTCAGCCCTAATATCTGTTTTTTACAAAGATGGATTGGAGAAAATTGTACAACAACTTCACGGGTTAGGCATCACTATTTACTCCACAGGCGGCACACAAAAATTTATTGAAGAGTTAAACATTCCGTGTATTGCTGTTGAATCATTAACCACTTATCCTTCCATTTTAGGGGGAAGAGTTAAGACCTTACATCCATCTGTTTTTGGTGGCATCCTTGGAAAAAGAGAGGATGAAACCCATTTGCAGGAAATGAAACAATTTAATATTCCTGAAATTGACCTTGTAATCGTTGACCTGTATCCATTTGAACAGACCGTAGCTGAACAGAGGCTTAAAGCCTCCTCCTTCAGAGGAGGTTTGTCCAAAGGACTCTGTGAGGAGGAGGCTTTGATCATCGAAAAGATCGATATTGGCGGACCTTCAATGATACGTGCCGCTGCAAAAAATCATGCATCCGTAGTAGTGGTTGCTGCTAAAAAAGATTATTTGTTTTTAGAAAATATTTTAAAGGAACAAAATGGAGAAACCAGCCTGGAACAACGCAGATCTTTTGCAATTAAAGCTTTTGATGTTTGTACAGGTTACGATATGGCGATCTCAAACTATTTTAATGAAACTTCTTTTAATAATCCCTTTGATAAAACAAAAACTGTTTTACGCTACGGCGAAAACCCACATCAGCAAGGGGTATTCTATGGTAATATCAATGAGATTTTTGATCAGCTGAATGGAAAGGAATTATCCTATAATAATTTAGTGGATGTAGATGCTGCCGTACAGATCATTGCAGAAGCCTCCCCAAACCCCTCCGAAGGAGGGGCTTTCGAACACCCTGTTGGTGCTTGGTTTGCTATCATCAAGCATACCAATATTTGCGGTATTGCTGTAAGAGATACATTAATAGAATCTTGGGAGGCAGCTTTAGCCGGAGATCCGGAGAGTGCATTTGGCGGTGTATTGGTGTGCAATACTGCCGTTGATAAAGAAACAGCTTCTGCTATTAATGAAATATTCTTTGAAGTATTGGTGGCACCTTCTTTTGATGCAGATGCTTTTGATATATTAAAAACAAAAAAGAACAGGATAATTCTATTGCAAAAAAACAGGCTAACTGTAACCGGCCAGTACCGGTCTGTTCTAAACGGTATTCTTACACAGGAAAACGATAAAGGAAATTATGCAGAGTGGAAAGAAGCGGGCGGCAGAGAAACTACTGTTACAGAAAAAGATGATTTGGTCTTTGCCAACATCGTATGTAAACATTTAAAAAGTAACGCTATTGCATTGGTAAAAAATAAACAATTAATTGGCAAAGGCTGCGGACAAACTTCAAGAATTGATTCTTTAAAACAAGCCTTGGAAAAAGCAAAACAATTTAATTTTGATCTTCAAGGAGCAGTACTGGCAAGCGATGCATTTTTTCCTTTTGATGATTGTGTAAAGATCGCTCATACTGCGGGTGTCTCTGCATTCATACAACCAGGGGGTTCTATCCGTGATAAAGATTCGATAGACTATTGTGTGGCAAATCATTTGGCGATGGTGATAACGGGGCTGCGTCACTTTAAACATTAAATAGTTCATGGTTAATAGTTCATGGCATGGCACTATTAACCAGTAGCTATTTAGTATTTATACTAATATTAACTATGAACCATGAACTATATGCTATGAACCATCAACTATGAACATTACAAACAATTTACCAAAAGGAAAAGCAGGCGGATACCTTGCATTATGCATTACCAGTTTGGTATGGGGCACCACCTGGGTTGCCAGTAAGATAGGTGTTGCAGAAATTCCTGCATTACAGATGGCATATATCCGCCAGTTTTTTGGAGGAATGATCTTTGTCGTTTTTTTTATGTTATATAAAAAATTATCATTTCCATCCTTGCGGCAGTTCGGCTGGTTATTGATTATGGCATTGCTGATGTTTGTTATGGCCAATGGGCTAAGCACCTGGAGTTTAAAATTTATACCAACCGGACTCAGTGCTTTGGTTGGTGCTTTATATCCATTGAGTGTTGTAATTATTGAAATGGTCTTTTTCAAGAGCCGCAATCTGACGATACTTACATTTGCAGGACTGTTGCTGGGTATCACCGGCATTGGTATTGTTTTTTATGAAAATGCTTTTCATCATCACCCCGAAGGATTTTTATTTGGGGTATCATTATCGGTTGTCGCCATGTTATCATGGAGTGTAGGTACAGTAATTATTGCCCGCAAAAAAGTTAATATCAATCCCTATTATGCCACCGGCTGGCAAATGCTGATCAGTTCGGTGATATTAATTATTATTGCAGAAACTACACAACCCACAGTAGCGTTTAAAAATATTTCATCAACAGCCTGGTGGGTAATAACCTACCTGGTTTTGGCCGGTTCTATTTTAAGTTTTGTTGCTTTTATTTATTCTATGAAAAAATTACCCGCAGCCATTTCTTCTTTGTATGCATATATTAATCCATTGGTAGCGATGGTAACTGCTGCCATTGTTTTACATGAAAAACTAACTATGAATATTCTGTGGGGCGCTATTGTAACACTGGCTGGTGTTTTTTTGGTGAATTATAGTATAAAGCACAGCCGGGAAAAAATTATTGCTGAACCTGAGCAATAAACTGTTCATAGATCTTTCGCCACCCAGCAAATGTTTTATCTGTTCCTAAAAAATTATTATGCCAGATGGTGATCATTGTTCCATTTACTTCTTTGCATTGATCATAAAAATGCATTAACTCAGTATAAGCTTCCGTTGCAGATAGTTTTTGTTCATAAAAAGAATTGGCTTCCATAAAACAAAAGGGATGAATCAACAGATTTGTTTGCTCTTCTTTTTTCAGATCATACCAATAAAATGAAGAAGTCACCGAAGCCCTGAAACCATTGATACTGCCGTATCCCATGGAGTAATCATCTGTGATTCCTGCTGCTATTAGTTGTTGGTAACCCAATGGTAAATTAAAACGGATATAGTGCTGACGGGACCTGGTCATATCGGTTTGACCGGCCATCGCTTCCAGTTGCCGCTTTTCTTTTTTTAACAAAGAAAAATTATCTACGCTTTGCCAGGAGGGGTGTAGCCCGATGCCATATTTTTTTGTATGTTGCTTTACCAGTTGCCACATGACATTTTTGTGTGGTGAAATATTTTTATCGAATTGCCCGTTCTTTTCTGCAACTAAAAAAAAATAAACCGGGTGTATATTATTATTTTTTTCGTGAAGGCCATTTAAAAAATCATAGGAATCAAACGGATCTTTTTTTGAACCCAGTAACACTTTTAATCTTTCCAGTGATGGGAAACTTAAAAAACCTCCGATATTTCTCAACAACCCTTTGTGTTTGTATGAATAGGCTATATCTATATCGTAGGTTGGAACTATGTTGAATGTTAAATGTTGAATGTTGAATTCGGAGTATATCTTCTTCAATGAATTGGCCAGGTCTTTAACCCAGATATTTATCAAAGGCAGATCAAGAAACTGCTCATTAAAAGCAAGTGAGTTTTCGTGGGCGTACCTTCCATACATATCTTTTTGATGTGGCAGGTATTCTTCGTAACGGCTGAGTAAATAAAAAGATGCAGAAAAAATATCGAATGAAAAATCTGACCTGGTAGTTTTAAAAAATGCTTTGTAATTATTTATTGTAAAGCAGTCAATGACCTGCTCCTTTATTTCGTTTTCAAATAAAAGAGGATGGTTTTGAATAGTAAATCCGGGCATTTCAATATTACTGTAATTGATCTTTACACCATCAAAATTTTTAAATTCTTCGGAGTCGATCGTAATAGTAATATCCTGCCCCATCAGTTCTTTAAAAATAAAATAACAGATATACTGTAGGCGGGGGGAAGTTTGATCTGTGTAAATAAGTATCATCACTAATGGTCGGAAATTATACTTTATCAATTAGTGAAATAAATTCATTGGCAGAAATTTCAATTTGTCTTAAAATTTCCCTAATTAGTGGTCTGCTTAAATCTTCTCCTGAGTGATGTGGAACTGTAGTATACCTATCATCGGGATTTCTATAAAATTTGTGACTTCCTTTCTGCCGGACAAATACAAAACCTAAAAGGAATAATATCTTTTCAAAAGTTTTTGCATTTACAATGGGCAGTTTGCTCATACCGCAACAGATATTTGCTGTGTTCCAACAAATTCAGGAATTTCATTTCTCTCAGCCTCACTCATTTCTTCCAGACACAATCCTAAAACCTCTTTCATCCTTTCATTCAACGCATCTAATGTTTTTGCCTGTGTATGAGCTCCTGGTATAGCGGGAAACATGCCTACATACATTCCGGTTTCCGTATCTTTTTCGATATGAGCTGTTATGTTAAATACTTTCATGACATTTTGTTGTATCCAAATTTACTGAATTTTTCTACAAAGGTGGTCGACTTTGAGGGTTAAATTTTACAAAGCCTTCGGTCCAGAATCGACTACCTTAATCATTAATTCTTATACCTTTCCTTCCACATCTGGTTAAAAGTTTTTTTACTAAAATCAAGCCCGGAGCGATTTGCAGACCATCCCTTAAACAAACCATTAACTACTTTATTTTTTAAACTGCCACTGCCCATATTCATTAGTCCACGCTTTAAACTTGCTACTTTCCAGATCTTCCAGGCCATTCTTTCGCTGAATGTGGTAAATCCTTCTTCTACAGATTCGTGCCTGTTCTCCAATAACAGTTCATGTAAATTTATTTTCACTGCACATACTTCTGTACAGTTACCACAAAGCGATGAGGCATAACTTAAATGTTTAAAATCCTCCATTCCCATTAAGTGTGGAGTTATCACACTTCCAATAGGGCCGCTATAGGTAGCACCGTACGCATGGCCACCAATATTTTTATAAACCGGGCAGGCATTTAAACAGGCACCACAACGGATACAATATAAACTCTCCCTTTGCTTTGGATTTTTTAAAATATTTGTACGGCCATTGTCTAATAAGATCACATACATTTCTTCCGGGCCATCGGTTTCATTTATTTGTTTTGGACCGGTAATAATGGTATTGTACACGGTAATTTTTTGTCCGGTACCAAATGTTGCCAGTAATGGCCAAAACAAACCCAGGTCGGTTAATGAAGGGATCATTTTTTCTATACCTACAATTACAATATGTGTTTTCGGAAAAGCACAGCTCAACCTTGCATTACCTTCGTTTTCGGTAACTGCAATGGCACCAATGTCACTAATGATAAAGTTGGCACCAGTTACACCAACTTCTGCCTGAACATATTTTTCACGCAATATTTTTCTGGCAACCTGTGTTAATTGTTCAGGCGTAAGATCTATGGGTGTACCCAATTTTTCATTAAATAGTTTGGCAACATCTTCCTTGCTTTTGTGCATGGCAGGGGTTACAATATGATAGGGTGCCTCACCGTCTAACTGTTGAATGTATTCGCCAAGATCTGTTTCAATACTTTCAATACCATTTTTTTCCAGGGCGTCATTCAGGTGAATCTCTTCGGTGACCATGCTCTTGCTTTTTACCAGCATTTTGCATTCTTTAGCTTTGCAGATATTTACTATTTCATCAATGGCCTGTTGCGCATTTTCTGCCCAAATCACTTTACCGCCACGCTTGCTGAAATGCAATTCAAATTCTTCCAGTTGCTGGTCCAGTGTTTCTATGGCCTTCCATTTAATATTTTTGGCTCTTTCCCTGGCTAAGTGAATATCTGCGAACTGTTCTTTGCCTTGTGGAACTACAGCATTGTATTTGCCGATATTAAAACTGAGCTTACGGCGATGTTCAAGATCCGCGGCTTTGATGGAGCTTTTTTCTATAAATATTTTTGATGTATCTGTCATGCTGTTGGTTACTAATGGTACAAATTTACACTTATAACTTTGTCTGTTTTATTTTAATACGCCTAATAGTGTTCCCACTTTTGCAAATGCTTCAATTGCTTTATCCAAATGCCTTTGTTTGTGAGCAGCACTTATTTGTACCCGTATACGTGCCTGCCCTTTTGCAACAACGGGAAAGAAAAATCCAATTACATAAATGCCTTCATCCAATAATTTAGCTGCAAAATTTTGTGCTATAGCGGCATCATACAACATGATGGGAACAATGGGATGTTCCCCCGGCTTAATATCAAATCCGGCTTCGGTCATTTTTGTGCGAAAGTATTTTGTATTCGATTCTAATTTATCTCGTAGTTCAGTTGTTTCACTCAGCATATCTAACACAGCAATAGACGCACCTACAATGCTTGGTGCAACGGTATTGCTAAACAGGTAAGGACGGCTGCGCTGGCGTAACATTTCAATAATTTCTTTTCTTCCTGATGTGAAACCACCGCTAGCCCCACCTAATGCTTTTCCCAATGTGCCTGTGATAATGTCTATGCGGCCCATTACACCCCGGTACTCATGTGTGCCCCTGCCTGTTTTTCCCAGGAACCCTGAAGAATGACATTCGTCGATCATCACAATGGCATTATATTTATCGGCGAGATCACAAATTTTATCCAGTTGAGCAATAGTGCCATCCATACTAAATGAACCGTCAGTTACAATTATGCGACTACGTAAGTGCTGTGTTTCGGCCAGTTTCATTTCCAGGTCGGCCATATTATTATGTTCGTAGCGGTAACGTTGTGCTTTACATAAACGAACACCATCAATGATTGAAGCATGATTTAAAGTATCTGAAATAATGGTATCTTCTTCTCCAAACAAGGGTTCAAATAAACCACCATTGGCATCAAAAGCAGCTGCATACAAAATGGTATCTTCTGTTCCTAAAAAATCAGCGATCTTTTTTTCCAGTTCTTTATGGATATCCTGTGTGCCGCAGATAAAACGCACACTGCTCATACCGTATCCCCGGTGATCGATATATTTCTTTGCTGCTGCGATCACTTTTGGGTGAGAGGATAAGCCAAGGTAATTGTTGGCACAAAAATTTAAAACAGTAGTACCATTCACAATTATTTCGGCACCTTGTTCGCTGGTTATTATACGCTCTTTTTTTGATAAGCCGGAGGCTTCAATTTCCTTTAATTCGGTTGAAATGCGGTTTACAAATTGCTGATTCATATTAAATAAATGTTAAGGGCAAATTTAGTTTTTAAAGGAACACGAATTACATTGATCAGATAAGTTTATTATTAACCCCGGATAACACCCAAAACGCAAAACATAGCCCGGCTAAAATATAATGGGTATTGATCTTATATAAACCTGCCGTAACAGATCCAATATAAAGGTATTTTTAGTGGCTGTTAGCTAATTTATTATTCAATAAATTTTGTTAATCTTTTTAAGATAATTGGAATATTTTTGTATGGCATGTCTTTTGTAAAAAGAATTACCAATAGTTTTACTAAATGAAGAATTTTAGACTTCCCCTGTTGCTGATAATGCTTATTTGTATTGCATTGTTTTCTTTTGTTCCGGTTAGGAAGAAAAAGAATCATAATGCAAAAAAGCCCGTTATAACTGTTAAGGTAAAAACAGCAGCAAAGGACAGCATTGAAAACCCCTATTATATTATCATTGATAAAAGCGATTATGAATTAAAAGTATTTGACGATGAAGGATGGTATGCTACATATCCTATAGTTTTTGGCAGTAAAGACCTAAGCGATAAAAAAAGAGAAGGCGATAAGCTTACACCCGAAGGCAAATTTAAAGTCATTTTAAAAAAAATCCATCCTCAGTGGGGTCCGGAATTATTGCTGAATTATCCCAATGAAGAAACCTTACAACTTTTTAATGAAAGAAAAACGAAAGGTATAATTCCTAAAAATTCAAAACCAGGCGGCGGTATTGCAATACATGCTACAAGGCCAAAGGAAGAATGGACAGTTGATTATTTTTATAACTGGACCGATGGTTGTATTTCTGTAAAATATACAGAGATGAAAGACCTGTTTAGTTATATTCCGCTGGGCACACCTGTAACGATCCATCAGTAATTTTTTATCCTCTTTACTTATTAATAAATAACAAGCTACCATCTCCATAGCTTAAAAACCTGAAATTGTTTTGTAATGAATAGTCATAAATTTTTTTCCAATCCTTTCCGATAGCTGCAGCAACCAGCAATAATAAAGTGGATTGCGGATGATGAAAATTAGTGATCAGTGCACGGGTTATTTTAAATTTATAGCCCGGAGCAATCAATACCTGAGTTGATGTAAGTAGTTTGTTGTGATTATTTTGTTGCAGCCATTTCAATAAAGCCAAAAGTGCTTGTTTTACCGGGATTGTATTATTGATCAGTGGTTCTTCATAAATTTCCCATTGACTAAGCCTTAGTTCTGTTATTCCTGGTTGTAGATATGCTTTAAGCCCAAGCCAATAGAGGCTTTCAAGCGTACGTAATGATGTAGTACCAACTGCAACTATTGTATTTTCGGGATGCGAAAGAATTTTTTCTATAATATCTACATTCACCTCTATCCATTCGGCATGCATTTCGTGATCCCGAAGTGTAGCCGATTTTACGGGTTTAAAAGTACCGGCCCCTACATGTAACGTAACAAATTCCCTGTTGATATTTTTTTTATCGAGTTCCTCAAAAATATTTTCAGTAAAATGCAGGCCGGCAGTTGGAGCAGCAACCGAACCTTCGTCTCTTGCATAAATGGTTTGATACCGTTCTATATCTGAAATGTCTGTATCTCTTTTTATATAGGGAGGCAAAGGAATATCACCGGCGATCTCAAGTACTTCAGCAAATGTTAACTCTTTTGGAGCCCACGCAAATTCAACTATATAAGCATCATCAATCTTTTCAATTAATTTTGCTTTAACTGCCAGCTGCCAACTGTCAACTGTCAACTTTTTTTCCAGCTCCCTTTCTTTCCACTTCGCAACACCACCAATCATACACTTCCACCTTGCACTTCCTTTTTGATTCATTACTGTACTATATTCATTAATAACTTCAGCAGGCTCCAGGCAAAAAATTTCTATTGATCCTCCCGTTGCTTTTTTAAAAAGAATCCTTGCTTTTATAACTTTTGTGTCATTAAAAATAAGCAGGCTGTTTTGTGGTATATATTGATGAATATTTTTAAAGCTGTCTTCACTGATATTGCCATTATCATACAACAATAATTTTGCATTATCCCTTTCCGCTGCAGGATACAATGCAATTTTATCTTCGGGTAGTGTGTAAGAATAATCCAGGATGGATATGTTTTTTGGAATGATCATTTTAAAAAAGCACTTATTGTTGTAATCCACTTTTGGGTTTCTTTTTTACACAAAGATTCATGACCACAGGTTTGGTACAACATTAATTTTTTTAATGCCGAAATATTATTGAAGATATCATCAATTTCACCCCTGGATACTCTTGGATCATTAACTCCCCATTGTACAAGTGTTGGGCAACTGATTTTTTTTACGAATTCAGTAGGGTTCATGTTAAAAGCCCAAAAGCCATGTTCAATGCCACCCCAGAATGTGATCAGTGTAGCCAGTGGTTCTGCAGGTAAATGCATCATTTTTATCCGGCCTTCTCCCGCCTGCAGGATCGAGCCAAATGGCATTTCAAGAATTATTTTTTTAGGTGTTAACTGGTAATCATTAATTGATTTTGAAACGGCTGCTGCTCCCATAGATATCCCCCACAGCACAATATTTTTTTCACCCTTGTTTTTTATAAAATCATAAGCCAGCTTTACATCTTCACTTTCATCGTAGCCAATGGTACAGATATTGCCTTCGCTGTTGCCATGCGCCCTGAAATCCAGTAATAAAGTATTGTACCTCATTTTTCTGAACTCTTCCGATTCTTTAAACACATCGGATTTTGTTCCTCCATGCCCATGAAAAAGGCAAACAGTTCCAATAGCGCTGTCGGCAGGGATATACCAGGCTTCCAGTTTAAGATTATTTTTTGTTATTAAATAAATGGTTTGAAAAACAGAATCTGCAGTAACAGTATTTTTTTTCTTCATTGCATTAATACCAAATAAAGCTTCTTTGGTTTTATCCCATCCCGATTTTTCTTCCGGGCTTTTAATACTTATTTCTCCTGCATTATAAAAATGTGTGAATTTGTAGGCATGAAAAGCAGTAATGATATTGATGAGTACAAAAAGTACAAGGACTGTTTTTAAGGTTATCCGCAGAATTTTTTTCATATATTTTCAGTTGTGATAAAGATACTACGCAATGCACTTGTAAAAATTAATAACAGAAAATTTATTTACAGGTTGTGTATTTTAAGTAAAAACTGCATCCAGTAAGCATAGGTTCACTTGAAAATATTTTGTTATGAAAATTTTATTACTCACTGTTCTTTGTTTCACCATTGGAGCAAAAGCACAAAACTCAATTACATCGGATATAGTTGAAGGCGGTAAAACAATTGTAGAATTGATCAGGATAATAAAAACACCCCGGATAACAATGACCACAACTTCATATAACAAACCTGATAGCTGCGAATCAAAAAAACTGGCAGATATCAGTTTTAAAAATAAAACAGGCAAGCCCGTGCAGATTTCTTTATTTATGAGGACAGGTAATGAATATGAGGCTAAACCACTTATATTGAATGTATCACCATTAACAAAGGAAAGTTTGTATGAAATAAAATCCGGCATTTATAAATATAAAATTGAAACTGATGTGGACGGAAAAACAATGATACTGCACGAAGGTGAGTTAAAACTGAAACCCTGTGATAAAGCAGTAAGAGAAATTAAAGACTAATACCTGTATTCCCGATGCCCTTGTTATTTAAAATCTGATCCGGTTAGTTCTTTCATCTAAATACAGAAAATATTGTTAACCGTAAATATAAGATAAGAATTAATAGTACTTTTAGTTCTCATTTTTAATTTACAAAACAATTTTTATGCGAATTATTAAACAGGTATTTTTTGCCTTACTGTTACTGCAAACCGTTACTGCCCTTTCTCAAACTAATGTTTACGAATGGAAACAGGTAAGCTCCGGAGGGTATACTTACAAATATGTAACCAATGATCCCGCCAACGCAAGGTTTTACACTTTAAAAAACGGGCTTACAGTTATTTTAAGTGCCATCAATAAAGATCCACGTATACAATGTTATATCGCAACCAAAGCAGGAAGTAAAACAGACCCCGCAACCAATACAGGGCTGGCGCATTACCTTGAACACATGTTGTTCAAAGGCACTGATAAATTTGGTTCATTAAATTGGGCCAAAGAAAAACCAGAACTGGATAAGATCGATGAATTATACGAACAGTATAATCATACTACTGATGTGCAAAAAAGAAAAGAGATCTATCATATGATTGATTCAGTGAGTGGTGTGGCCAGTAAATATGCAATTGCCAATGAGTATGATAAAATGATGGCTTCCATGGGTGGCCAGGGAAGTAATGCTTTTACATCAAATGAACAAACGGTATATACAGAAGACATCCCCGTAAATGCAACAGACAAGTTTTTGAAACTGCAGGCAGAAAGATTTCGTAATCCTATACTGCGTATTTTTCATACCGAACTGGAAGCTGTGTACGAAGAAAAAAACCGTGGCCTGGATAATGATGGCTCCAAGGTTTTTGAAATGATCTATGCCGAATTGTTTAAAAATCATAATTATGGAAAACAAACTACTATCGGTACTGTTGAACATTTAAAGAATCCATCACTAAAAGAGATACGCAAATATTTTCATACTTATTATGTACCCAATAATATGGGTTTTATTATGAGCGGGGATTTTAATCCGGATGAAATGATAAAAAAAATCGATGCTGCTTTTTTGTACATGGAAAATAAACCCGTTGCCAAATATACATTTGAACCCGAAGTGCCAATTACCACACCAATTATAAAACATGTATATGGCCCCGATGCAGAAAGTGCAAGTATTGCTTATCGCCTGCCAGGTAATAAAAGTAAAGATGCATTAATGGCCGACCTGGTAAGCCAGGTTTTAACCAACGGCCGTGCCGGTTTAATAGACCTGAACCTGGTTAAAAAACAAAAACTGTTAAGGGCATTTGCTTCAACAGATATTTTAATTGATTACAGTACACTTTTATTAAGGGGTAATCCAACATTGGGACAATCTTTGGAAGAAGTAAAGACATTATTACTTGGTGAAATTGAAAATCTAAAAAAAGGAAATTTTGATGATAACCTTATTACTTCAATTATTAATAACCAGAAAAAAACAAAAATATATGCTACAGAAACTTATGGTGCAAGGGCAGGCGCTTTAATGGATGCATTTACATCTGAGCTGGATTGGAAAGAGCAGGTAGCCTATGTAGAGATGCTTTCAAAGCTTACAAAAAAAGACATAGTTGATTTTGCCAACAAATATTTTCAGGAAAACTATGTATGTGTATACAAACACAAGGGCGAAGATAAAACAATTGTAAAAGTTGAGAAACCACCTATTACACCTGTTGAAACCAACCGCGAAAGTCAGAGTGATTTTGTAAAAGCCTTAAATAAAATGCCTTCCACATCCGTAAAACCGGTATGGATCGATTATGATAAAGACATGCAAAAGGCCAAAGCCGGCATTGTTCCTGTTTTGTATGTTCAAAATAAAAGCAACAGCATTTTTCGTATGAAGTACAGGTATGATATGGGCAACTGGAACAATAAAAAATTGGGTTTAGCTACACAATATCTACAGTTTTTAGGCACAGATAAAATGAGTGCAGAAGACATCACCAAAGAATTTTATAAAATAGCCTGTAGTTTTAATATATCGGCCGGACCTGAATTTACAACTATAACCATAGAAGGGCTGCAGGATAATTTTGATAAGGCCACAAATTTATTTGAAAACCTGTTAAGCAATTGCAAAGCAGATGAAGAGGCGCTGAAATCATTAAAGACAAGAATCTCCAAAGCAAGAAAGGATGCCAAGATCAATAAAGGTCAGATCATGAATTCGTTGACCCAATATGCAAGATTTGGTTCTGATAATCCATATAATTATGTTTTATCTAATGATGAACTTAGTAATGCAGGTTCCGGGGAACTGGTAAATATATTGCACGAGCTGAACAATTATGATCATGTTATATTGTATTATGGCCCTAAACCAATTGCACAACTTTCATCTGGTTTGAACCTGATACATAAAACACCGGCACATTTTATTGCTCCGCCAAAGGCAAAGAATTTTATAGCTGTTGATCAAACCGCTAACCAGGTATTATTTACCAATTATGATATGGTTCAAAGCGAAATACGTTGGATAAGAAATACAACCGGCTATTCACCGGATAAACAAGCAGTGATCAATCTTTTCAATAATTATTTTGGCGGAGGCATGGGTGCCATCGTGTTTCAAACCATCCGCGAAAGCAAGGCTTTGGCGTATTCAACCTTTGCCAGTTTTGTTACCCCGGAAAAAAAGGAAGATACTTATTTTACAGTTGCATATGTTGGCAGCCAGGCAGATAAATTTAATGAGGCTGTTGTTTCAATGAATGAATTGTTGAATGACCTGCCGAAGTTGGAACAAAATTTAGCGTTTTCAAAAGAAGGTATAAAAAAAGATATTGAAACAGAAAGAATCACCCAGGATGCCATTATCACCAACTATTTAAGTAACCAACGCAGGGGCATTAATAACGATAATCGAAAAGATATTTATACAGCTGTAGATAAACTTACTGTTAATGATGTTGCCAGTTTTCATAAACAATACATTGCCGCAAAAGCTTACACCTACTGTATTGTAGCCAGTGATAAAAAAGTGAGCGAAGAGGCTATGAAAAAATTCGGGGAATTAAAAAAATTAAGCCTGGAAGAGCTATTTGGTTATTAATACGGGTAAAATAAATTTAGAAAGAGCACTCTTTGCCTTGGTTCGTGGCACACGAAACAATGTTCCACGCCTTGGTTCGTGGCACACGAAACAATGTTCTACGCCTTGGTTCGTGGCACACGAAACAATATTATCATTCTCCAGCAAACTCAAGGTATAAATGATTTTGCTCTTTTAAATCACTTATACTAATTCATAAAATCTAGCAAACGAATAGTGATAATCGAAGTCATCCTTAGCCAACTGCAAGTTATTACTTACTGGATTGAAATGTATGTAATCCAGTTTCTGTTTTGCCACAACCCAGCTGTAAATTTCAATACTTAATGAATCCCTTTGTCATATTTAATGCTTTTTATTGGCAGCATCAACCTCATACTTACCCGACTCTCCTGTTATTTTTTAGCTTCCTCAAAAATTCATGACTGGTATACTTTAAAAACTCCCTTACGATGTCTCAATATGTTGTTTCGTGTGCCACGAACCAAGGCTGAGATTTCCTTTGAGTTTTCATAGCTCAATTTAATTGATAACTGTATTTGTTGCCAATATTGTTTCTTGTGCCACGAAATATGTTGTTTCGTGTGCCACGAACCAAGGCTGAGGTTTTCATAGCTCAATTTAATTGATAACTGTATTTGTTGCCAATATTGTTTCGTGTGCCACGAACCAAGGCGAAGACAACCAACGGGAGTAGACAGTTACTGCTAATTCCCCGAATAATAATTGAATTTTGGCAAAGTTGTTCCTTTGCCTTGGTTCGTGGCACACGAAACAATGTTCATTTCTTTGCCTTGGTTCGTGGCACACGAAACAATGTTCATTTAATCCCCATCTTTGCCTTGGTTCGTGGCACACGAAACTTTGCCTTGGTTCGTGGCACACGAAACAATGTTCATTTAATCCCCATCAAATACGCTATATAAGTCATTTAAAAATTCAAATTCATCAATACCTGTTT
>JAYVUE010000163.1:0-7055 GCA_043788195.1 Chitinophagaceae bacterium | reverse complement strand
CCTTTTTTTTCCTTGTACATATCCATCATGGCCTGGTCGGTACTGTCAACCGCCCAATACCTCCATATGATCTCTCCTTTAATAACATGCTGCTGATCTGTTTCAATTTTGCAAATACCGGTAAATAGGTCCTGTTTATTTTTCATGGTCCATTCAGCTTTATAATAATCTGTCTGTGCAAAGCAGTTGCACAGGGCAAAGCATAGCAATAAGAGGGTAAGTAATTTTTTCATTATTATTTTTTTCAGGTTATAATAATATATAAGAAGACCTCAATACAGATCATATTTATAGATGCATTTATTCCTTAATCACTATCTGTGTTTCATTATTCAGAATTATTTCGGGCTTGCCTTTAAACATCACTATCCTTCCGGTTACACAAATGTTTTTATCCGTATAAAATTCTTCCGGCTTATTTTTAAAATTACTCCTGTTCTCTCCAAAGATCACTA
Organism: Chitinophagaceae bacterium; assembly: GCA_043788195.1. Taxonomy (GTDB): domain Bacteria; phylum Bacteroidota; class Bacteroidia; order Chitinophagales; family Chitinophagaceae; genus Ferruginibacter. The sequence goes on along the minus strand of JAYVUE010000163.1, from coordinate 6,600 downwards.
TTGTTAAAGGAGCATCAGGATATTTAGCCCCTGCATTTAACAGCGTTGGCGCCCTGTTTGAATTTTCGAAATACCGGCCACCAAAGATCTTTGTACAAATGGTTACGGAATCACCTTCGTGTTTGGCTGCATCTTCAATTTTAATTTCTAGTTGAGCATGGGCCATAAAAACAATAAAACCAAATATCAATGTGCAGATCAATCTTTTCATGTAGTGAGTGTTTATAACAAAGCTAAATAATCCCGGTTAGTTATCCACCTATTTACAAAAAGATAGCCAACTGGCAACTCTGTTTGTTTACCTGTCGATTATAGTAACTTTGGATATATCTATGCATAAAGTGATCTTATACAATCCCCGGTCTGTGTTTTATACGATGCCATTGGCCCTGCTGGCATTGGGCACTTATCTTGATCCGCAGCAATATGAAATAGTAATACTTGATGGCAGGATAGATGATGAAACCGGTATTCTCAAGGCTTGTGAAGGCGCTATTTGTTTTGGTGTTACCGTGCTTACGGGCGCACCAATACATGATGCACTTGAAATTACCCGAAAAGTAAAAAGCAATTTTCCTCAATTACTTACCCTTTGGGGTGGCTGGCATCCTTCGCTTTTTCCGATAGAAACTGTAGATGAGGAAAGTATTGATGTGGTTGTTAATGGCCAGGGTGAAATTCCTTTTGCTGCATTACTTGATGCAGTTGTTTACGGCAAAGATTTTGACAGTATAAAAGGTATTTTTTATAAAAAGAAAGGGCATATAACAGCCACTCTTCCTCAACCATTTGCAGATATTGAATCATTTCCCAAACTCAATTACGATCTAATCCCTGTTGAAAAATATTTTACATTGAAGGGCAGAAGACAACTCGATTATATCTCATCCCAGGGTTGCCGCTTCCGGTGTACATTTTGCGCCGATCCCTTTATGTACAAACGTGGATGGTATGGCTTTTCACCCCAACGCATGGGCGAAGAACTGGAGGAACTATGGAACAAATATCATTTTGATGATGTGAATTTCCAGGATGAAACATTTTTTACCAACCGCGACAGGGTTGAAGGAATTGCCAATGAGATACTGCAACGAAATTTAAAATTTACCTGGTTTGGTACTATGCGTGCCGACCAGGGTGCAAGAATGGATGACGAATTGTTTGCTCTTTGCAAACGATCAGGTTTACGTAAAGTAATGATAGGAGTGGAAGCGGGCTCGCAGGAGATGATGGACTGGATGAAGAAAGATATTAAAATTGAACAGGTTTATGAAAGTGCTGAAAAATGTTTACGGCATAACATAGCTGTTATCTTCAATATTATCTTGGGCTTTCCTCACGAATCAGCTGAAAGTATAAACGAATCACTTAGGGTGTCAAGGATGTTAAGAAAAATGAGCCCGGATTTTGAATTGGGTATTTTTTATTTTAAACCATATCCGGGTAATGCCATTGCCGACCAATTGCTGAAAGAGGGATATCAATTTCCTGCAGGACTTAAGGAATGGGCAGGATTTGATTATGTGGGTTCGGCCAATGATTGGATCAGTGCAGCACAATACGATCGTATTGAAGCCTTTAAATTTTACCAGCGTATTGGATGGAGCCGGTCAAATCCTATTCTTTCACCAGTAAAAAAACTGGCCCAATGGAGATGTACAAAAAGCAGGTATGCATTGCCTTTAGAGAAAATTATATATGAATGGATAAGGCCGCCGGAAAAATTATCGTAAACCTGCCAGGTTTAAATTACCGCTACAATAAAAGTTCAGTAATGATATGTGGTAGAAGGGAGTGACCCCGCCTTCGGATGGGGCAAGCTACAACAATGATGAGTAAAGGATAAATACCGGTAACTAAATAAATGAAACTGTATTTGACCAGCCCGTTTTTCGGCTTCGCTCGAAACTGGCATAATGATCCTTCGACTCCGCTCAGGACAAATACATTTCGTTATTAAACATCAATCGCTTCCCCATATGCCACCGCGGTTGCTTCTTTCAATCCTTCACTCATGGTAGGATGGGGGTGAACAGCATTCAATATTTCGTGAGCCGTAGTTTCCAATTTGCGGGCCACTACTGCTTCGGCGATCATTTCAGTAACATTCATGCCGATCATATGGCAACCAAGGAATTCACCGTATTTGGCATCGTAAATTACTTTTACAAAACCTTCTGTTGCCCCCGCTGCACTGGCTTTACCGCTGGCCATAAAAGGAAACTTGCCCACTTTTATTTCATAACCCGCATCCTTAGCCGCTTTTTCGGTAAAACCAACACTGGCAATTTCCGGAACACAATAAGTACAGCCCGGAATATTATTGTAATCAATTGGCTCGGGATGATGACCACATAAATGTTCAGCTGCATTGATACCTTCTTTGGCTGCAACATGTGCAAGTGCCTGTCCGGGTGTGCAATCACCAATGGCATAAATACCCGGCACATTGGTTTGTCCGTTGGCATCAACAGCTATTTTTCCTTTATCGGTTTTAATACCCAGTGCCTCAAGTCCTATGTTTTCAATATTTGCAACAACACCAACTGCACTCAATAGAATATCAGCTTCCAGCATCACTTCGCCTGCTGTGGTTTTTACTTTGGCTTTTACTCCTTCGCCACTGGTATCAACACTCAATACTTCGCTGTCTGTCATAATTGTGATGCCTTGTTTCTTGTATTGTTTTTCCAGTTCTTTACTAATGTCGTCGTCTTCTACAGGAACTATCCTTGGCATAAACTCTACAATAGTTACTTTAGTTCCCATACTGTTGTAAAAATAGGCAAACTCAGCTCCAATAGCACCACTTCCACAAATGATCATGCTCTTAGGTTGGCCGGGTAAGATCATTGCCTCACGGTAACCAATAATCTTTTTACCATCAATGGGCATGCTGGGTAATTCCCTCGCCCTTCCACCGGTGGCAATAACAATATTTTTAGCCTCTATAATTTGTTTACTACCATCCGTTGCCGTTACTTCCAGTTTACCTGCTGCTATCAGTTTACCATTGCCCATGATCACATCTATCTTATTCTTTTTCATTAAAAACTGAACGCCCTTACTCATTTTATCGGCAACACCACGACTACGTTTTATAACTCCATCAAAATTATGAGTAGGGTTGCTGATGTTGATACCATAATCAGCAGCGTGTTTGGCATATTCATAAACCTGTGCACTTTTTAATAATGCTTTGGTGGGTATACAACCCCAGTTGAGGCATATGCCACCCAGGCTTTCTTTTTCTACAATTGCCACTTTTTTGCCTAACTGGCTGGCCCTTATTGCTGCCGGATAACCACCGGGTCCGCTGCCAAGAACTATTACATCGTATGCCATATTGAAATGTTGAATATTAAATGTTGACTGATAAACCTGCCTGCCGGCAGGCAGGTAGGGGGCAAATTTACTTTGAAAAGGGGTATCAACCAAATGGATTATTGACGAGGATCAGCTATTAGCATTTGGCTTTTTGCTGTTAGCCACGGTTGAAAAACATTAACAGTTTTTGTCTGGCCCAGAGTGGATCACTTTGAACCTTTCTGCTTAATTTTATAGATGATTAAAAAGGTAATGATACTTATTGTTGCTGCTAGTTTTAGCTTTGCAGTTCAATCACAGGTAATACATAAATGGAAGATCACTGATGTAGTAAATTATTTTAAAAAAAATAATGATACGGTTTATGTTGTTAATTTTTGGGCTACATTCTGTAAACCCTGTATTACAGAAATACCTGATTTTATAAGGTTAGTTAAAAAATATGAAGGGCAAAAGGTAAAGTTATTATTGGTGAGTGTTGACCTGCCGGGTTATTATCCTGCTAAAATTGCTGCGTTTGCGAAAAAGAATAATTATAAAACTAATATTGTTTGGCTCAATGAGACCAATGCAGATATCTTTTGTCCCGCGATTGATAAAAAATGGAGCGGTGCCATTCCGGCAACAATAATTGTAAATAATAAAACAGGCTATAGAAAATTTGTAGAGGATGAGATGAATGCAGCAGATTTTGAAGCCATTTTAAAACAGGCCATTGCTAGTTCAGGTACTGTAAGTCTGTCGAAAGATCATTCAATTGTTTTTATTAAAGAGCCACAATAGCACAACAAATATTTAAAGTATAATTATTAAAAGATCCCGGCTCATTTGAACCGGGATCTTTGGCCTCACCCCCCCAACCTCCCGAAATAATCGGGACAGGCTCTCTCCATCCTTCGACTACGCTCAGGAGAAAGGGGAGTTTGATTTTGGTAATAATAAAATTCAGGTCTTTTATTCTATTCACTAAACTTTCTAAACTTCTAAACCTTCTAAACCTTCTAACCTTCTAACCTTCTCAACCCTCTAAACCTTCTAAACCTTCTAAACCTTCTCAACCTTCTAAACCTTCTCAACCCTTCCTCTTAATACTACAACCCACACTTCTGCTTTCCTTTACTGGAATTTCTTTACCAGTTGTAAGTTCATTAATTGCATTTTTTAAATGTTCTTTAACCACGGCATCTGCATTGGATGGATTATCATCAATGGCACCATGATAAACCAGTTTAAGATTTTTATCAAACAAAAAACATTCCGGTGTGCGGTTGGCACCAAAAGCATCGGCCACTTCGTTGTTTTTATCTACAACATAATTCCATTTGTATTGTTGGGTTTTAGCATATTCCTTCATTGCATCATAACTATCTTCATTACCACGTAATGCCTCGTTGCTGTTTAATACAATAACACCTAATTTCATTTTTTGGGCATATTCGCCAATACCAATAGTGCGTTGCTGATTCTTAATCACATACGGGCAGGTATTGCAACTGAACATCACTAACAGGCCCATTTCTTTTTTCACTTCCTGCATAGCAATTTCTTTACCTGAAATATCTTTTAGTTTAAGGTCGGCTTTAGGCAGTGGGCTACCTATTGGTAATGGTTCGCTTACTGTAAAGGCCATGGCAGTTAAAGTTGCAAAGCCAATCAGGTTAAAAAGTAGTTTCTTCATAAATAAAATTTTTATTAAAGTTAAGGTATACAATATTATCTATCACTGCCACTCATGTAATTTGTTTATTGAGTGCATCGGCTTTTTCTTTTGCTTCACGTTGCATAGCAATGGATCTGAGCGATTTAATACTCACATTCAATTCAAAACCAATCAACAATACCAGTGAGTTGATGTAGATAAGTGCCATTAATACGATGATGGTACCGATAGATCCGTATAGGGCATTATACCGGCCGAAATTATTAACGAATGCTGAAAAACCCAGGGAAGCCAGGAGGCATAAAAATGTGGCAAGGATACTGCCGGGCGATACCAGCTTCCATCGTTTATGCACTGCCGGTGCATACTTGTAAATGAAAGCAATTGAATAAAAAACCAAAGCAATTATAAATACCCATCTTACATAAAATATAATATTTATTACATTGATATTTTTAACACCTATCCATTTTAATACTGCACCCTGGGTTATCAATAATATCAGGCAACCCAATACCAGGCCAAATATCAGTATTGTTAGTCTTATCGCTATCCACCTGTCGTGCCAGCCTTTTCTTCTTTGAAAACCGATATAATTTTTATTGAAAGAGCGCATTAAACCCATCATGGCATTGGAAGCAAAAAACAAAGCAAGTAATAAACCAAAAGATAATAAGCTAAACACAGGCGTTTTAAAAAAAGTATTGTTGATGAAGTTGATAATGATCTTGTTATATCCTTCTGCAGGAATGATATCTTTTATCAACTGGGTTAATTGTTTAAATATTTCTCCTTTTTTAAAAAAAGGGAGTTGAGGGATCAATGTAAATAAAAAAAGGAAAGACGGAGGTATGGCCATGATAAAATTATAAGCAATAGCAGATGCTCTTTCGGTTAACCCCACTGTTTTTACCTGCTTTAAAAAAAATTTCACCACATCATATAATGGAACACCTTCAAAGCCCGGGAAATACCAATGCATACTTTTTCGTAAGATAAAAGCAATCGGGGTTTTTGTTATTATGATGCGTTCCAGTTTATTCACTGAATAGTATTAATGTTGAATGTTAAATCAGTAATCCGCAAATTAAACTAAACCTCCTAAACCTCTAAACCTCCTAAACCTCCTAAACCTCCTAAACCTCCTAAACCTCCTAAACCTCCTAAACCTCTAAACCTCCTAAACTTCTAAACTTCTAACCGAGATGCCCGCCCGGAAGGTATTTCTACTTTATATTAACACTATCTAAAAATCGCTGATAATTTTTTGCATTGATAAGATGTTCCTGGTAAGATTGTGTAAAATTGGACAAGCCTGACCAATCGGGCCTGGCAACAAAAAATAAATAATTGGTAACAGGTGCATTCAAAACTGCATCTATTGTTTTTGGCGAAGGTGTGCAGATAGGGCCTGGAGGTAATCCTTGAACATAGTAGGTATTGTACGGCGAATTGGCAGAGGCTTCTTTATGTACATTACGGATCCTTTTTAATCCAAAATTCCGTAAAGCAAATTTTATGGTGGGGTCGGCTTCCAATCGTTGACCTGATGCCATGCGGTTAATATAAACACTGGCCACTTTACCTTTATCTTCTTCCTTATTCGTTTCTTC
>JAYVUE010000162.1:0-2916 GCA_043788195.1 Chitinophagaceae bacterium | reverse complement strand
CCCCTGAATGACCAAACATCTATAAGTATTTCTCCCGCCTGTAGACCGAACTGCATTTACAAAAGTTTGGTGATACGAAAGAAGTACCCCCATTTCTGTAGCATCTTTAGTGTTAGGTTCATTTGCACTGGCAAACATTAAATGCTCATCAAAATCCCGCATTTCTGTGGCAATTTGTTCCCATAAAGCTTTTTGCATTGCATTAACCGAGTCTTTCTTAGCAAGTGTACAATTTTGTTCAAGCCACCCACCATCCCAGTGAATATTAAGTAACACATACATATCATTGCTTACACAGTATTGAACAACTTCTTTTACTCTGCTAAGCCATGCAGGGTCAATGTTTGCTTTTTTCGGGTCGCTTAAATGTTGCATATTCCACGCGCAAGGAATTCGTACAGCATTAAACCCTTTCTGCTTTACAAATTTTACATAAGATTCTGTAATTGCAGGATTACCCCAGCCTGTTTCTCCGCCTGGGGCTTCCATAGTATTTCCAATGTTCCAGCCTAACTGCATTTTAGCAGCCAGTTGAACAGCCGTGCTGCTCATTCCTGTTTCATCAGGTGCTTTTGGTGTTATATTATAAGATGGATAAATGGTGGCAGGCTGAGAAACCGTAACCCGCCTGGATTGACCGTTGGATGAATTTACTACCAGTATGGCAGAATGCGAAGCACCGGTAGCATTTTGTCCGGTGGTTAAGGTAAGAATAGCGTTGCCCGCCGGGCCGGAGACCTGACTTATTTGCAACCAGGCAGAAGAAGGGTTGCTAATACTCCAATCAGCGTTGGCTGTTATGGAGAGATCTAATGTTCCTCCCTTTACTTCGAAAGTAAGTGTGGTTGCAGAAACAGTAAGTTCCGCCGGAGGAGGGCTTTGCTTTTTGCAGGAGTTAAACGCCACTATCGCAATAAGCAATCCTAAAATCTTATAGGAATACTTGAACCCGATCTTGACTGCTTTTAAATTTATCTTGTTTGTGCTCATATAATGTGTGATATTTAATCATTGTGTTTTTTAAAATCTCAAAAAAGCAGCGGGCAAAACCCGCTTTAGCTTTAACTGCTTGCTATTTAATCTTTACCACTCTTAAATTATCAAAAGCACCATAAAAGCCCGTTGCGGTTGCTGAAATACCATAGTTATGTATATAGACTGTGCACTCACTATTTCCAGATGCTCCCAACAAATCAGCAAATTTTGTCATTGAAGCTCCTTTACCCTCACCAAGCGTTGCATCTGTTTTACGGAACTCAGAAAAAGGAATGGTTACAGTAGTCCAACTTTTTGTAGTAAACGCTGCTGTAATAGTTGCAGATATTTGCCATGGTTCCCATCTGGCTATATATGTTTGGTCGGAACTTAGGATATCAATTGAACCGCCATTCCATGATTGTGGAATACTCACTTCAAATTTGAATGCCCAATTACTAATCGGATCATTAATATTGCCTGTGGGCACCCACTGTGCCCCATTCATACGTATAGCATAATTAGACCAGGTGTTACCTTCGCCACCGGCCAAAATACTATTTTTTAGCACCATATACATGCTTGAATTACCGGGAAAATCAGCATTGTAAGGCGGCCATCCTGAAGAGGAATTGCCACTGGTTAAGCTAGCTCCTCCCCACCATTGCCAATTAAAGTTCCCGCTCCACTCCCAATTTGAAATTGCTCCCGTTCCTATATCGTTCACATTGAATACTGTGGTAGCTGTGCCAAAACCTGTTGTTACAGATACCGGTCCACTTGCCGAAATGGAAGGCATGATAAAACCAACAGAACTACCATCATTTGATGAAACAAACGATGTTATTGCAGTTTCTGCAAAAGAGAACGATTGAATACTTTTCAGGTAAGTGCCATAAATATACACCGAATCGCCTGCGATAGCATTTTCGTTGGAAACGCTTGTAATGGTTGGTGTAGCCACTATTTTAAAAGTAACCGAACCACCTTTTGTAGTTAGCAATACCTGGTCGCTGAGTGTTTGTGCAGGCATAATAAAACCAAGAGAAGTGCCATCAATGTTTGAATGGAATGATGTAATGTCAGTTCCTGCATAAGAAAAACTTTGAACCAGAAATAAATTTGTACCATATAAAAAAACAGAATCTCCATGGTTAGCAAATACATTTGAAATAGCGGTAATAGTTGGTTCCCCGGGTCCTAATTTAAAGGAAAATGTGGTTGAACCTGTGGTTGTAATATACTCTATAGTGTAGAGCTTATTTGTATCAATTGATGAAAATAAAATAGTAGGAATCTGCACAACAGCGCTGTTTGGAGAAAATAAAGTGCTATTGAAAGAAGCTGCTACACCATCAAAGCTAATTTGAACTGCATTTTGCAAATTCTGCCCTGTAATAACCACCCACTGACCATTTGCTACGAGATCCTGGTAAACTGTATCATTTGGGGATGCTGCATAATTCCTGACATCTGAAATAACAGGAATGATATTTTCAATATTTTTTTTGCAAGCCGGTAGTAATGCCACCATCATTATGAAAAGCGGCAAAAAATACAAGCGGCAATTTGATATTTTGTTCATAAATTATATTTGAAGATTATTGATTAATAATAAGGTACCGGTGCTTCTGCCAATTTTGGATTTGCTGTTAACTCCGTTGCTGGTATTTGCAATGTAAATGAGCTGGCTGTTGCTGGAAGCACACTCACAACAGGACTAGGATCTGGTGTAGCAACTCCAGCAGTAATATTGAAAAAAGCACGGTTTTGTGCATTTATAATAGCCAAAGCTTTAGCTGGTTGCCAATAAGAAAGCCTTACCAGGTCCCCCCAATATTGTCCTTCAAAAGCAAATTCAATTCTTCTTTCGCTAATAAGCGTATCAAGCGTTATGGTTAGAAGAGGGTCAACACCTGCCCTGGTACGCACTTTGTTGTA
>JAYVUE010000161.1:0-2597 GCA_043788195.1 Chitinophagaceae bacterium | reverse complement strand
CTTCAATTATTGTTGGGAAAGTAAAGTCTCTTCTTCTATCCACAGAGGCTATCCCCACCACAATAGATTTTGGCACGCGGTTGATCCACTCAAAGGTATTGTATTGCACAAGCCCAACGATATGAATAAAGTCTTCATCAGCCGAACCATCCAGTAAATAGATCACTGGATATTTTATGCTGTCTTTTGGATTATACCCTTCCGGCAGGTAAATATTCAAAATCCGTTTCTCGTTTAATACTTTTGACTGAAGTTCAAGAATTTCTCCAATTATGAAAGGCCTGCTTTCCAGTTGCTCAGTTTTCTGACCACAGACTGAAAGAGTGTAAAGAGTTAGCAATACTATTGTTAGTAATTTTTGCATTTGATGGTGTGGTTGGTGTATAATTGAAGCTAGGTCAGCTATTTTTCATGGGGAAGGATTAGTCGAAGGCTTTCCGAACTTTCTAGGCATGTTTTTATATTATTTCTCCAGATAATACATTTTCATAGAACCTTTATTTTTAGCTGTCACCTCTCCTCGGTAACTACATTGAAATTTATCTTTTACAAGGTTATAACTCATTTCTGAGATATTAATCATCCCTTTTTCACTATTCTGTTCCATACGTGCTGCTGTATTTACTGTATCCCCCCAAATATCATAGGCAAATTTCTTTGTACCCACAATTCCAGCTACCACCGGCCCTGAATGAATGCCAATTCTAATATCGAAAGACCTGCTGCCAGGCGCATTATTTCTCTTTGCCATGAAATCCTTTATTTCCAGAGCAGCACTCATTATATTTTCTGCATGCAGGTTATTTTTAATGGGCAAACCGCAAACCGCCATATAAGCATCCCCAATCGTTTTTATTTTTTCAATATTGTATTTCCCAATAATTTCATCAAATGCTTTAAAGCAATGATCTAATTCGCTGACCAGTTCCTGGGGACTCATCTTTTCAGCTGCGAGAGTAAAGTTTACGAAATCAGAGAATAAGACAGTTACCAGGTCAAAATGTTTTGCTTCAGCATGGCCTTTGGTTTTTAATTCTTCTGCCACTTCCGATGGTAAAATGTTTAGCAAAAGGCTGTCCGATTTATGTTTTTCAAATGCAAGCAATTTATTAGATCTTTTTTGTGTGCTGTAATTTTTAAAAATAAAAAATGAAAGCAATATAAACATCCCGACACCAGCAAAAGCCACATAGGTATAGGTTTGCTGCTTTTGTAATTTAAGCCTTGCGATCTTTTTAGTTTCTTCGTTCTGGAGACTATCGGACAATTGTTTTTTATCAAAACCAAACTGCATATCTTTTCGGGTAATCTCCTGGTTTTTTTCTTTGTTTATATTGCTATCCCTGAATACAATATAATTTTTATACGCATCAAAAGCTTTTGCATAATTATGCTGCCTGTCATACACTTCGCTTAATAATTTCCATGCATCACTTTGTTTTGCTGCGCCAGCTTCGCGTGCAAGGGCAAGACTTTTTTTTGAATAATCCAATGCAGTACGGTAACGATCTGCAGGCCTTTGTCCTATTTTTACCATGTCGCTATCCTGTATTCTGTTATAAATACTACCCAAACCGTTAAGATCATCTACCATCTGTCTTTTTACCCCCATTTTTTCATCGATCGCCAATGCCTGTTTATAATATTCTAACGCCTTAATATAATTATTCATGTTGTCATAAACATATCCTATGTTTCCAAGCGTCAGGCCTTGACCGGCAATGTCACTTTGCTCCTTGCAGATTGCAAGTGCCGATTGATGATAATTTAATGCCTGTTCGAATTGTAACAAATTTGTTGAAATCAATCCCATGTTGTTCAAGGCTTTTGACATGTCACTTTTATTATCGCATAGTTTCTGATTTTCCACAGCCTTTTGATAATTTTCTATGGCTTTCCTATTGTCAAAATAATAATACACATTGCCCATTTCAAAATAAGCCATCCCTGCCAGGTAATGATCATTTATTTCTTCGCTGATCTTAAGCCCCTTGAGGTCAAATTCCAATCCCTTTGAAGGGTTTGCCAGAATATTCCACATTACTCCTACACTGACCAAACAAAGCCCTTCCATATACTTTTCATGAAGTTGTTCACTAAGCTGCAAAGCTTTTTGATAAAATTCCAAAGCTTTTTCATTTTCAGATTTACCCTGATATAGCCCTCCATAGCCTTGATAAAGTCTTGCTTCCAGCGTTTTATCATGCAGGCTTTTATTTACTTCAAAGGCCTGGTCAAAATAAAACCTGGCAGTATCCAGGCTTAGTTTTAATAAATAACTATTCCCCAGATTATAAAAAGCGAACCCAATTCCCTTCTGCCATTTGTTCTTTCTGGCAAGTGCGAGAGCGGGGTTACCCCAACGTATCCCTTCCTGAAAATCAGTAGTACTGTAAGCGTATGATAATTTATTTAAAATATTTATTTTATCGGTGTCCCTTACCGCTGTTAATAATTCTTTCTGCAAAGAATCAGTAAAACGTTTTCCATGCTGCTGGGCTGTGATCGTTACCGGAAAGAATAACAGGACAAATAGCATTTTCTTCATTGTATTATATTGGTTAGCTTAAATGATCCTGTAAATATATTAGCAAAAT
>JAYVUE010000160.1:0-15702 GCA_043788195.1 Chitinophagaceae bacterium | reverse complement strand
CATTTTTTCACTATCAACTGCACTGCGGGTTAAACACAAAACAGAAAAAGCACCATCTTTCACCAATACACGAGCCAGGTTATTGGAAGTTTGCACCAGGCCGGGGATATCCGGACTCATCCGGGAGATACCATTCGGGCATGCATAAACGCTACGTAAAAATTTATAAGTAAAAGAATCGGCCGCAACACGATCAGGAACACCAATGGGTTCGACAGTAACAACCAGCCTGAGATCAGTGGTAAGATATTCACTTTTAATTATTTCTTCTTCCATCCGGATAAGATCTTTAAAAGCATCCTCATTAATTGATGGTATCACTATTTCGGCAAATGATTCCCTGGGGATCGCATTACGAAGTCCGCCCCCATCAATACTGCTGAATTGCAAACCATATTCCTTTACCCCGGCCAGTAAAATCCGGTTGATCAGTTTATTGGCATTCGCCCTGCCCTTGTGTATATCCATCCCCGAATGCCCGCCCGTAAGTCCTTTTACAGTAATACGGTAAGCCGTAACCGCTGAAGGTGTTGCTTCGGTTTCATAATTTCCGGTAGCCGTTACATCCACCCCGCCGGCACATCCAATGGTTAATTCTTTATCATCTTCGGTATCCAGGTTCAACATGATCTTTGCATCCAGCAATCCGCCTTTTAATCCCAAAGCGCCCGTCATCCCGGTTTCTTCATCAATCGTAAACAGCGCTTCAATGGCAGGATGAGGAATATCATGCGATGCCAGTATGGTCATTATAGAAGCTACTCCAATTCCATTATCTGCACCAAGTGTTGTGCCATTCGCTTTCACCCAATCACCTTCAACTTTCATATCAATGCCCTGCGAAGAAAAATCAAAATCAGTATCACCGTTTTTCTGGTGAACCATATCCAAGTGGCTTTGCAAAGAAACCGTAACACGATTTTCCATTCCGGGACTTGCCGGTTTTTTTATAATAACGTTTCCTATATCATCCTTCAATGTTGGCAATTGCAAACTTTTTCCAAAATCCATGATGAATGCAATCACATGTTCTTCTTTTTTTGAAGGACGGGGAATAGCATTAAGGTCAGCAAAATTTTTCCATAATGCTGTAGGCAACAATTCTCTTACTGTGTTACTCATGGTGCAATGATATTAATATTTTATGGATCAACGTCAAATCATGATCAATTACAATGTAAACTATAATTCAGGAATAAGCATTCTTCTATAGTTGATACCCTAAACAAAACAATGGTTATTTTCATGAAGATTGGAAAAATTTTGCAACTTACCAACCTCAAAATAGTTTTTAAAAGTATAAATTTACAATTCACGGTCTTTTACATTTCCGGATTTATTTTCCGGCCGTGCAAAAAGATCGTCGGATCCGTTTATTGAACTTTTGCATTTATGGTAAAAAAAAATGAAATATCCGCCATCATATTGGCCGGTGGTAAAAGCTCAAGGATGATGCAGGACAAAGGATTGATGTACCTGCACGGTAAAATGATGATCGAACACGTTATTGAAAAACTAAGTAAAATAACAGGCAATATAATGATCATCACCAAAAATCCCGACTACAGGAAATTTGGATATCCCTGTTATACTGACATTTTTAAGGACAAAGGACCACTGGGTGGAATTTACACAGGCCTCATGAATTCATCAACAAAAAAAAACCTTGTAGTGGGTTGTGATACACCTTTTCTTTCAGAAAAAATCTTATCTACTTTGATCAATAAAAGCAAAGATGAAGACGTACTGATCACTCAACATAAAGGAAAATCTGAACCTCTTTGTGCTATATACAACAGGAATTGTATCGCTCATTTCAATACATTGCTTCAGCAAGGAAAATTAAAGATCACTGATGCTTTACAAAATCTTAATACTGTTGTGATCAATTTTGATAATGAAGACTGGTTTAAAGAAAATGTCTTCACTAATATCAACACACCCGAAGAACTAAAAAAATTCGATAATATTAAAAAATAAGATACCCATCATGAGTAACAAAGTTCTCTCCGACCTGGAAATAGCCCAAAGTGCCGCCATCAGGCATATTAAAGAAATTGCCGCCAATGCAGGAATATCCAATGATGACCTGGAGTATTATGGTAAGTATAAAGCCAAGCTGCCTTTAAAACTCATTGATGAAGAAAAAATAAAAAAAAGTAAACTCATCCTGGTAACGGCTATAAGTCCTACCCCGGCGGGCGAAGGAAAAACAACTACATCGGTTGGATTAGCAGATGGCCTCAACAAGATCGGTAAAAAAGCAATGCCCGTTTTAAGAGAGCCTTCCCTTGGCCCTGTATTTGGTATAAAAGGCGGAGCTGCCGGTGGCGGTTATGCGCAAGTGATACCCATGGAAGATATCAACCTGCATTTTACAGGCGATTTCAGTGCGGTGGAAAAAGCCAATAACTTACTGGCAGCACTGATCGATAATAATATCCAGAGCAAAACACGCAACTTGAATATTGATCCACGAACAGTGGTTTGGAAAAGGGTAATGGATATGAATGACCGATCCTTACGCAATATGGTCATCGGTTTGGGCGGCACGGCCAACAGTGTACCGCGGTCGGATGGATTTAATATTACTGCTGCCTCTGAAGTAATGGCCATACTCTGTATGTCCAAGAATTTAGATGACCTTAAAGAGCGGCTCGGAAATATTTTAATAGGATTTACCAAAGACAATCAGCCGGTGTATGCACGTCAGTTGAATGCACATGGCGCCATGGCCGTGTTGTTGAAAGAAGCCATCAAGCCCAACCTGGTACAAACATTGGAAGGCAACCCGGCCATCCTGCACGGTGGCCCCTTCGCCAATATTGCACAGGGAACCAATACAATTATCGCCACCAAAATGGGTTTATCACTGGTTGATTATGTAGTAACTGAAGCTGGTTTTGGTGCCGATCTGGGTGCCGAAAAATTCATGAATATTAAATGCGGCTATTCGGGACTGTCACCAGATGCATTGGTGTTGGTGGCTACCATCAGGGCATTACGTTATCATGGAGGTGCAAAAAAAGCTGAGTTCAATACCCCAAACCTGGAAAGAGTTAAAAAAGGATATGAGAACCTGGAGAAACATATTGAGAATTGTAAAAAATTCGGCATGACACCTGTTGTAGCTATCAATAATTTTTCAACCGATTCGGCCGAAGAAATTAAATTCGTGATCAGTGAAACAGCAAAGCATGGCGTAAAAGCAGTGTTGAGTGAGTGTTGGGGAAAAGGAGGCGATGGCACAACCGACCTGGCAAAGGCGGTTGTTGAAATGATCGAAAGCGGTAAAAATAAATTCAAACCATTGTACGACTGGAGCATTTCTGTTGAAGAAAAAATTAAACTGATCGCTACCGAAATTTATGGCGCCGATGATGTTGAATATTCGCCAAAAGCACGTGAAGGATTGAAAACAATTGCGGCACTCGGTTTTGATAATCTTCCGGTATGCATGGCAAAAACTCAAAAATCTTTTTCGGATGATGAAACAAAGATCGGGCGGCCCCGAAATTTTATCATTACAGTAAGAGAATTTGAATTTGCCGCAGGTGCTGGTTTTGTGATACCCATACTCGGAGATATGATGCGTATGCCTGGCCTGCCCACCATACCCGCATCTGAAGGAATGGATATTGATAATAATGGGAAGATAACGGGGCTTTCATAGGGGATGGGCTGGATACTGGATAGCAGTTCAAAATCTGAGGTGCTTTGCCAATTGTTAATTGCCAATTACCCATTGTCTCGGATATTCAGTAAATTTGAGAATGCAGAACTCCTCAGTAGCATCAATTAGAATAAGCAAAGCAACTAAACCTGCTACTGATAATGATTCTTTTAATTTAACCGGTGCAGATGACCTGCTCGCTGTTGAAGAACCACTCGAGATCAGGATCGGTTATGGAACAGAAAATGAACGTCAGCAAAAAAGTATTTCCGTTACCATGTGTACACCGGGCAGTGATTTTGAACTAGCCACAGGTTTTTTATTTACCGAAGGTATTATCAAAAGCAAAAATGATATACTGAGTACAAGATATTTCACCGGCATCAATACAATAGAAAACAAAGACAACATTGTATTGGTTGAATTACAACCCGGGATAGTCTTTGACCCCAAAAAGATAGAACGTCATTTTTATACTTCTTCAAGTTGTGGAGTTTGTGGTAAATCTTCAATAGATGCAGTGAAGAACATTTTTGAAAACGATCCCGTTAGCGACAATATTAAAATTGATGCATCCGTTATTATTGAACTTCCGGAATTATTACGAAAGCGACAGGAAGTTTTTGAACATACCGGTGGCCTCCATGCCTCAGCGTTATTTGATCTGCAGGGAAAATTATTACTGTTACGTGAAGACGTAGGCCGGCATAATGCATTGGATAAATTGGTGGGAGCCGCATTGTCTGCCGGTGATCTTCCCCTGGATCAACACATATTATTGCTAAGCGGACGTGCCAGTTTTGAACTGATACAGAAAGCTGCAATGGCGGGTATAAAAATTGTGTGTGCAGTGGGAGCGCCATCGAGCCTTGCCGTTGAAATGGCAGAAGAACTGGATATGACACTTGTTGGTTTTTTACGGGACGGAAGGTTTAATATTTATACAGGATTGCAACGAATTAAATTATAAGAGTCGACAAAAAATGCCACAAAGACACGAAGGCACCAAGAAAAAAATTTCGTTTTTTTATATCTACTTTGTGCCTTCGTGCCTTTGTGGCTAAAACATCGTTTATCATGAAACTCAGGATCAAGGGAAATTCACTTCGCATAAGACTTACCAAAACAGAAATTGCTAACTTTGGAGAGCGGGGTTTAATTGAAGACAGGACCGAATTCATCAATGGCACAGATCTCGTTTATACCTTACTACGTAAGCCGGGCATTGATCAACTGGAAGCCGGTTTTTCGGAGAACAGGATCACGGTATGGGTTCCGGAGAAAATTGCCGGCGAATGGACAACAACCGATATCGTTGGTTTTGAAAACAAAATGGATATGGGTAATGGCAAACATTTATTTCTGTTGATCGAAAAAGATTTTGTTTGCCTGGATACTACATTTGAAGACCAGAGCGATAATTTTGTAAACCCGAATGCGGTTTGCTGATCGATAAATAAATTCATTATGTCCGGTAATTTAAGTGAACTATCAGGGCGAAAAGGTTTAAAAGAAAATCTTTTTGAAGAACTGGGCATTGCTGCACAGGCAACGGGTACGCCGTCGGTTGAAAAGATGGAACAGCTGGCTGATGATTTTGTAATGGGCAAGGCCAATATTTATGGTGCTGCCAGTTTTTATGATTTTCTCAGGCCTGAGAACCGTGGGAAAAAAGTATATATCTGCAATGGCAGTTCCTGCATGACAGCCGGCACACAACCTGATTTAAAGAAAAAAATAGCAACCCATTTTACTGATACAGAAATAGGCGAAATGTGCTGCCTGGGCCGTTGCCATGAAAACAATTCTTTCAATTACAATGGAAAAAATTACTCCGGCAATGCGATTGATAATATAGAATCCATAAAAAAAGAAAACACTACTGTTGCTGATCAATACAAAGTTGCTGCTTATGGCACCCCGGTATTAACTGCTCAATTCACCGGGATAAAAGAATACTATTCTGTTTTTGTTGATGCATTAAAAGTTGCTGCTGAAGAATTGTTGAATGAATTAAAAATAGCAGGATTACGGGGACGGGGAGGTGCAGGATTTCCTATCGCCTTTAAACTGGATGCCTGCAAAAATATTGAGGCTAAACAAAAATTCATTGTCTGCAATGCTGATGAAGGCGACCCCGGCGCTTATAGCGATCGCTACCTGCTGGAACAACAGCCCCATAGTGTTTTGCTCGGTATGATGATCGCAGGATATA
The DNA here is from genome assembly GCA_043788195.1 of Chitinophagaceae bacterium. Lineage (GTDB taxonomy): Bacteria > Bacteroidota > Bacteroidia > Chitinophagales > Chitinophagaceae > Ferruginibacter. The sequence continues at coordinate 9,814 of JAYVUE010000160.1, read as the reverse complement.
TTGCCGGGGCCAATACCGGTGTGGTTTATATACGTGCTGAATACCCTGAAGCAATAGATATCACCCAAAAGGCAATTGATGAACTGTATTCACAAAAATTACTGGGAGAAAATATTTTACAATCCGGTTTCAACTTTAATTTCAAACTGATACGTGCACAGGGCGCTTATATATGTGGCGAAGAAACAGCGCTGCTTTCTTCTATTGAAGGGCAAAGGCCCGAAGTAAGGGTTCGCCCCCCCTACCCCGTTCAAAAAGGTTTATTCAATCAACCAACGGTAGTGAATAACGTAGAAACCCTGGCCTGCATTCCTTACATCATCAAAAACGGTGGTGCAAAATTTGCAGCTATCGGTATTGGAAAATCAACCGGTACAAAACTCGTTTCACTGGATGGATTTTTTAAAAGTCCTGGTATTTATGAAGTGGATATGGGTACGCCACTTGCTGTTGTGGTGAATGAGCTGGGAGGCGGATTCAGATCAATTATAAAAGCCATGCATATCGGCGGACCGCTGGGTGGGTTAGTACCGGTTAGTAAGATCAAAGACCTTACAGTTGATTTTGAATCATTTTCACAACATGGATTTTTACTGGGGCATGCATCTGTTGTCTGCATCCCCGATGATTTTCCCATTGTAAAATACCTGGAACATTTATTTGAGTTTACAGCACACGAAAGTTGTGGTAAATGTTTTCCCTGCAGGTTGGGCTCTACAAGAGGATATGAATTATTGAAAAAAGCACAGCAAAGTGAATATAAAATTGAAAGGGCATTATTTGATGACCTGGTAGAAACTTTAGAGATAGGATCTCTCTGTGCATTGGGTGGAGGTTTGCCCCTGCCTGTAAAAAATGCACTGCATTATTTTGATAAAGAATTATCACCCTATTTTAAAAATTCCTGATCATGCCTATATCTACCAAGAAGGAAATTGAAAATAAACAAACCGGGAATGGTACAACCGTTTTATATCCGGCTACTAACGGTCAGACGAAAACGAAATTGGCATATATCAATAACCAGCCTTACGAAATAAAAGAAGGAGAAACCATTATTGCTTTTTTGCGCAGAAATTTCGGCAAAGATGCCGTACCCACTTTATGTGATGCACCCAACCTGGAGCCCTTTGGTAGCTGCAGGGTTTGCAGTGTAGATGTGGCATTGGTGGAGAATGGCCCGGCAAAAGCACAGGCTTCCTGTCATACCCCGGTAATGGAGGGTTCCTATATTTATCCCGACTCTGACCGTATACAAAAACTGCGCAGGAATATTATTGAGTTAGTACTCACTGATCACCCGCTCGATTGCCTTACCTGCGAGGTAAACAATAACTGCGAATTACAGACCGTAGCTGCACGTGTGGGTATCCGTGATGTACGTTATCCTGATGGTAAAGATCATCTTAGTACAAAAAAAGATCTTAGCCATCCCTACATGACCTCCGATTTTTCGAAATGCATCAATTGCTTTCGTTGCGTACGTGCCTGCGATGAAGTACAGGGACAATTTGTGCTGAGCATGGCGGGCCGTGGGTTCGACAGTCATATCGTAAAAGGTGCCAATGTCAGTTTCGAAGAAAGTGATTGTGTAAGTTGTGGTGCCTGTGCACAGGCCTGTCCTACTTCAGCCATCAGTGATGTGTTTGAATCCAAATCGATCGTGTTTGATAAAAAAGTGCGCACCGTTTGTACTTACTGCGGTGTGGGATGCAATCTTGATGTGGCCGTGCATAAAGATGTCATCAAATCCATTCAGGCGCCGTATGATGCTGATGCCAATGCAGGGCATACCTGTTTAAAAGGACGTTATGCTTTTTCGTTTTATAATCATCCCGAACGTTTACGCACACCCCTGATAAAAAGGAATGGTGAATTTATGGAAGCTACCTGGGATGAGGCCTATGATTTCATTGCCAATAAACTCACTGAAATAAAAAATAATTACGGTCCCGACCATATTGCCGGCATTTCATCGGCACGCTGCACCAATGAAGAGAATTATATCATGCAAAAATTTATTCGTGCAGTGATCGGCACCAATAATATTGACAGTTGTGCAAGGGTTTGCCACTCTCCAACTGCTATGGGAATGCAGCGTACATTCGGCACCGGTGCGGCCACAAATTCTGTTGTTGATATGAATTATACCGATTGTATGATGGTGATCGGCGCCAACCCTACAGATGCTCACCCGGTTACTGGAGCTAAAATGAAGCAACAGGCGATGAAGGGTAAAACGTTGATCGTTATTGATCCCCGCAAAACAGAACTGGTTAAATATGCTCAATTTCATTTACAATTGAGGCCGGGCACAAACGTAGCATTGCTCAACATGATGTTGTATTTTATCATCAAAGAAAATTTAGAAGACAAGGATTTTATTGCTGCTCGTACCGAAGGTTATGATGAATTTAAACAAAGTATTTTACAACTGAATATTGATGAACTGGAAAAGATCACCGGTGTTGACCGTAACCTTGTACAGGGAGCAGCGATTGCCTATGCAGCTGCACCCAATGCAATGTCATTTCATGGATTAGGTGTAACCGAACATTCCCAGGGTACCTATACCGTTATGTTGATCGCCGACCTGGCCATGATCACGGGAAATATTGGCCGGCGTGGTGTTGGCGTTAATCCATTACGTGGTCAAAATAACGTACAGGGCGCTGCCGATATGGGCTGCCAGCCACACCAGGGAGCAGGTTACCTTGATGTAACCAATCCTGAATACCATAAGTTATACGAAGAATTTTATCATGCAAAATTGCCAATACATGTGGGATATAAAATTCCGCAGATGTATGATGCGGCGTTAAATAATAAATTAAAAGCCATTTGGGTGATCGGTGAAGACATGGCACAAACAGATCCAAATACACATCATGTGCTGGCTGCATTAAAAAACCTGGAGTTATTTGTAGTGCAGGAATTATTTATGACAGAGACGGCTAAACTGGCTACTGTAATTCTTCCGGGTGCTTCCTTCCTCGAAAAAAGTGGAACTTTTACCAATGGGGAACGAAGAATTCAAAGAGTTAACCAGGTTGTTGAACCAATAGCCGGAACAAAATCTGACGGCCAGATAATAGCAGATATTATGAACAAGATGGGATATGCCCAACCTGATTATGACCCTGCAAATTTATTGGAAGAGATTGCACAGATAGTTCCTTTCTTCGCCGGTGTTAAATGGAATGAACTGGGAGATAACGGTAAACAATGGCCGGTATTGGCTGATGGATCTGATACAGAAATTTTACACATTGATACTTTTAAAAGAGGAAAAGGGAAATTTCAGTATAATGATTTCCGTGAGTCGGAAGAAATTGTACAATACGGTAAAGAATACCCGTATATTATTACCACCAACCGCGAGCTTGAACATTATAATTGCGGTACAATGACAAGGCGTACAAGAAATGTTCAAATATTAACAGAAGATGTTTTAATGATATGTGCAGAAGATGCCGCCAAACACCTGATCAATGACGGTGATATGGTTTGCGTAGAATCGCCAAGAGGTAAAGTAGATATTAAAGCAAAGATCACTGATGAAGTAAAACCTGGCATACTAAGTAGTACATTTCATTTTCCGGAAATAATGCTCAATAATATTACATCATCGATCAGCGATTCTGAGGCCATGTGCCCCGAATATAAAGTAGTGGCCTGCACAATCCGTAAGAGTAAAGGAAAATATAAAGTGCCCTCCGACTTCGCCCAGGGTGAGGTTTAAATTAATCAGGCGGGGTGTGCAATAATTATTGCATCAGTAAAAAAAGAATTATAAAGAACTGAAAACATTTGCCACTGATAAAGGCTTTGATATTATCCGCAGCATGCCGGGCTTTAAAATTTTAGAATTTAAATCCTGCACCGTTAATTTCAGTATTGTAAATTGGTCTCCACTGAAATTTGTCATGCACAAAAAAAGATATTGAACTTTTTAACTTAATTTACAATTCAAAATAACTATTTCAATTGCTATGTCATTCATTATTTCATCTACCACAAATTTAAGGCAGATCAAAAAAATACATAAATAATGAAAAAGGTCATTTTTTATTTATTTGGTTTACTGCCATTTTTCTGTTCAGCACAAACTATCAATACAAGGGGTACGGTTGTAACAGCTACTGATACCGTAAAAAAAACGGGTACTACTTACGCAATGGTTATTGGTATTTCAAAATATAAAGAAGTAAATCCACTGAATTTTGCTGACAAAGATGCTATAGCTTTTTTCGATTACCTGGTTAACAAAAACGGTATGGCGTTAGATCCAAATAATGTTATGTTATTTGTAAATGAAAAAGCCACGCTTGCAAATATTGGCAACACTTTAAGCGATATTATCAATAAAAATCTTAAAAAAGGAGATCGGGTCATCTTCTTCTTTGCAGGGCATGGAGATTATGATGCCAATATTCTGAAAGACCAGGCCTTATTACTTTTATATGCAGCACCCAGGCAAAATTATTTTCAAAATATATTTGGCGGTGATTTTATTTCTACGGCTCAACTAAACTCCAGTTTTATTGAACCATTAGCAAACAGAGGCTGTGAAGTGTTACTTTTTATTGATGCCTGTCATGCTACCGGACTTAATAAAACCCTCAGTGGCGGTACAGAGGGGGGGAAGATAACTATGGGGGCGTTACAAAATATGACCTCTCCTGTTAAGATCTATTCCTGTAAGTCTTCGCAATACTCATTGGAGGGAGAACAATGGGGAGGTGGCAGGGGATTATTTTCATACGTGTTGATGGAAGCTCTCTATGGTATGGCAGATGCAGATAATGATAAAGTGATTACTCTTATGGAGTTACAGCGGTATCTGGAAGATAATATCCCAAAAATGTCTGAGCATAAACAATTCCCTATTGTAAAAATTGAAAATTCAGATGAACAGGTTACAAATGTCAATTTAAACTATTTAAGCGCTTACAAGAACCTGAAAGAAAAAGGGCTTCCATTTATTACACAATTACCGAATGATAACAATATTGATCCGGTATCTAAAACAGACATATCGCAAAATAAAAAACCTGATAGTTCACAAAATAAAAAGCCAGACAGTTTGTACAATGAATGTGACAGAATGATAAATACCCAGGAACTTGAAGCAGCCTATCGTACATTATTATTATTACAAAAAACTGATAGCACTAGCGATATGACATTACAACTTAGAAGAAAATTAAGTGATGCCTATCTACAAAAAACAGCCACTTTACTAAATCCCTTATTAAGGAATATTGGTAATTTAGAAGCAAATAACAACCAGGTTATTAAATTTGAAGAAGACCTTGAAATTGCGGCTAAACTTTTAGGTGAAAACCATATTCTATATCCCGTTCTGAATGCAAGAAGATTATTTTTAAAGGCGCAGGTGCTGGAAACAAAAAATGGAACAGCAAACGATGAAGCGATAGATTACCTGGAGCAATCCATTGTTTTAGAGCCAAATGCTCCTTATGCTTATTTCACTTTAGGCAATAGGTATAATTCCAAGAATGAATTTGATAAGGCTAAATTGAATTTTGATAAATATATTGGGCTTATCCCCAATAGCGCCTGGGCCTATAACAATCGGGGCCTGGTATATTACAACCAAAAAAAATACGATTCAGCAATATTAAACTTTAAAAAGGCTATTGTATTAAAACCCGACTATGCCGTTGCCTATAATAATGCTGCAAATGCATATTCCCGTTCAAAAGTTTATGATGAGGCCATAATATTTTATAAAAAAGCCATGGAATTAGACCCAACTAATCCAATGGCCTATAATGGCCTTGGGGACAGTTACTCTAATTTGAAATTTTATGATTCAGCGGTATTATATTTTAAAAAAGCACTGGAATTAAACCCTGCCAAGCCAAGTCCCAGTACTTATTTTAACCTGGGTAGGGTCTATTCCCGAAAAAAGGAATATGCTGAAGCCAGGAAAAATTATAAAAAAGTACTGGACATAACTCCTGATAATGTAGCTGTGTATATGAGACTTGGGGACGACTATTCTAATTTAAGGAACTTCGATTCAGCCATAATAAATTATAAAAAAATAATTGAATTAGAGCCTAATAATAAAGATGCTGAATACTATCTGTGTCAAATGTATAGTTTGAAAAAAGATACTGCTAAAAGCCTGTCTTATTTAGAACAGGTTTTAAAAAAGAATTATCAAACCCTGAATTATATGGAAAATGATACTGAAATTGATAATATACGTACGTTTTACTCATTTAAATTGATGCTGGAAAAATATTTTAAGAAAGAAGAATTAGCCAGGTACCCCAATTTATACAGCCTGATAAGAAAATAATATTTCTCTGCATAGGCAGTAGTCTTTGCTATTGCTGTTACCAACACTTTTAATTTATCTGTAGTACCGTTTTGTTCAAAATGGTGTTTTTACACTCAATGCCTATCATCTACTTTGTCAATATCTGAAAATTCACTGAAAAGATAGTTCCGTTCTGGTCTGTATTCAAATTCATATCCCCCGCTCCTCTTCTTCCGTTTTTATTGACGTTGGAATTAACGAATATTTTTTCAAGTCCGTTCAATGCACCTCTTTTACTTTGTGCTTCTTTTTCTGTGTTGGCAGTTAAAATATCTTCCAGGTCAAGCGGCGATGAGCAAAGAAATACTTTAAATGTTTCTTCTCCATAGGGCCCCGAAATACCAATGGATACATGGCGCAGAAACAATGTATCCCCCTTTTTTACCAGGCAATCTTCCCACTTGATAGGCGCCGGGTTGCCGATCTTATCTTTTACATTTTTATTGGGCAGTATAGGATTTATGATCCCATCAGGCTGGATATCCACGATATTTATGTAAAATTGTTTACTACCTGTATTGATGATCCGTAAATAAACCTGGTCATTCTCCCTTAATTCGAGCCGGCCAAAACGGGTTCTCAATTTTAATTTCCCGCTATCAATATTTCCCTTTTCATCAAGGAATAGCAATTCAATTTTAGCAGCAAGTCCTTCTTCATTGAATTGTAATCCTTGTAAATAACGAAACCGGTCGAACCGTTTTAATGCCAGCCGCAGGCTTTCTATTTGCCTGTTATCCAAAAAATCAAATCCACCCATGAAGACTGTACCTGTATTAGGATATTTCAGCGCCCAGTTATTTACAGCACCCGATGTATCCAGTGAAAGATCAAAAACAGAATTAAACTCTACCAGCTGAAAATCCTTTAAACTATCCTGCACCAATTTGGCTACGCCATTAATATCTTTAACGAATAGACGTAGTTTGGTTGCACCATACGATAACTCTGCAACAAATGCCCAGGGGTTTTGTTTGGCCAGGTTATCAGCCGGATTATCAAGTTTTACTGTAGCGGTAAATGATGCCACATTGATCACCTTACCTGTATTCAAAGGTTTTTTACCTGTAGTATTTGTTGTTCCGGCGGCAAAGAAATTAATGACAGATCCCTTTGTAATACCAACTACAAATCCTGCATTCAATACAATGTTGGTAGTATTACTGCCATTTTTATTGATCGTAAAATAAGGTTGTTGTTTTTCGTATTTACCTCCAAAAAGTTCCCTGTCAATACCATCCCCTTCCAATACCGGCCGTTGTTTTGGCGCTTTTTCACGCATGATGTTTTCGATCATGGCAAAAAGGCCCCGGTAAGTGATGCTTCCATTTAAAGAGGAAATGGATTTGCTGAATGAATAGGATAATGAGCCAACCGGGGTTTTATTATCATCAACACATTCGTAATTACTTTCCTTAGCCTGGGCACCGGAAATTAATACATAAGTTGCTGCATCCTGACTTAGTTTTGTTCCGGCATTTTCTTTAAATACCCCGGCCTCATCAACTTTACCGGCATTATTTTTATTGAACTGATCACTTATCATCGGCAGCATTCCTCCCCTGATCTTTGCATTCTCAATTCCCCTTGTGCCTGAACCTGAATGGCAGGCATCAATAATTACCAACACATCGCCGTTTTTACCTAATTTATTTCTTAACTGTGTTATCTTATCTCCAAACAGGTCATCCCGCAAATAAGCAGCAGATGATTTCTCAAATTGTTTTGGATCTAAAGAATAAACAGCGCCATAGGGAACAATGGTTTCGTCATATCCATCCATCTCATCACCATTATCGTCTTCTATCTGCTCTCCATGTGTGGAGAAATGAATAACTACTACATCCCCGTTTTTTACTCCTCCAATAAGATCATCCATTGCTAAAACGATCCCTTTTTTTGTTGCCTGGGAATCCAGTAAAATATGTATATCCTTTTCAGCAAATTGCTGATTGATCAGTGCATTTTTTATTAATGGAACATCATTATCGGAGTTGATCACGGGCCATCCATTCTTATCCGGATCAGGATAATTTCCGATAGCCACTATTAATGCATACTTGTTCTGTGAAAAAGTTATTTCCGAAATAATAAAAAAAAAGGCCAGTAAGAGTTTGGTTTTTGTATTCATACCCGGCAATATTTTATAATTTCAATTTTAATTACCAGTATTGAAAGTATACTGGTAATTAAAATTTATTCTTCTACATTAATAATTTTTAGTGAAATCATCTATACTTTTCCGGTAGAGTTCATTTTTGGGATCCATTTTTAATGCAGATTTATAATACCGGAGAGCGTCGGCATAAAAGCGTTGTTGTTCAAGGTAATAACCAAGGATATTATTTTTTTCGGCACCGCTAATATTCATGGTCTTAAAATTATTTAAATATGCATTACAGTATTTATCAAATTTGTTTTTATCCCAGAACTCAATATAATGTTTGGGACAGTCCATTTTATTATTTACACCTACCGTCCAAAAATAATTACCTGGCTTATTGAGTTTTCGTGCCACTTCGGCTAACTGTACAGAATCACCGGTGCAGGTCAGTGACAACAAAGTTGATTCGGCTTCTTCTGTTTCAAAAACCAAAAAATTACTTGTTATATTACCGCCGCCAGTCAACCATTTAAAAATAAGGTCACCACTAAAATACCTTACTGTATCTACCCAAATTGGGAATTTTATTCCCGGGCATCCCCTTACAACTGCACCTTTAATATTCATATTATTTCTGTGATCACTTTCAGGGGTATTTTTACTCGATGTAATCTGATCCCACATATGTTTAAAATAGCTTGTAGAAACATCTGTAGATGGATCAATGCAAAGTTTTTTGATCTGATCATATGAATATTTGCCAGCCGCTTTAAGGCTTGCACTGCAATAAGTACTTGAAACTAATGTTGCCTGGCCATTGGTACCGGTGATGATAAAGCCATTGTTAGGGATGGACTGGCCTATTTTAAGTGGTACTTTATTTTTCCCCGTCAAATAAAAGGCATCTCCCTTTACCTGGTAAACAATATAAGATACCTGGGCACTTGCAATACATGATAATGCAAAAAGGTTAATTATGATCAACCACTTTAATAATGTTGTTCTTTTAATAATTAATGACATGATAAAAAATTTAATACATTGCTAAAAATACATTTTTTTACTTCCTGCTTATCTCTATAGTACATGATCCAATAAAACGATTATCTATGTAATTTACAAAAATTACTTAAATTAATACTTGTTTTAATTACCAAATACAAAATCGGGTTAATATCTCTGTTAGTTAAATAAAAAGGGAATATTTAAATGCTATCACTGGATAAAAAAATGCCAGATTATACGGATAAATCATTTATTCCTTTCTCAATATGATTGACAACAGGAAGAGAAATAAAATTTACTACTGAAATATTTGATATATTTATTCTGAAAATAAAATAAACCAATCAAAC
>JAYVUE010000159.1:0-4435 GCA_043788195.1 Chitinophagaceae bacterium | reverse complement strand
ACAACCTGCAGCACTTTTATTACCTGGTTCTGCGACATAGCATTAGGTTGCCACAAGTTAATTTGTAACAGCGGAAGCAATAATGACAGGAGTACTGTGGCTAATAAATAAAACCGGTTGTACCCATGAAAGATCTTATTGCGAAGCAACAACCAGTAATAACCATACAATATGCCGGAGCATATAATAACTTTTAAAAGATACCAGGCGATGGGCAGCATGTTATTTCTTTTTAAGTTGTTTTAATAAAAGTTCCAGTTCCTCCACACTCAGGTTGTTTTCTTTAACCATAAAGGAAACTGCATTGCTGAAACTTCCTTCAAAATATCCTTTCACCAAACTCCTGATGGTTGTCTTGCTATAGGCATCTTTGCTGATCAGCGGGTAGTACTGGTGCATTCGGCCGTATACTGTTACACCAACAAATTCCTTTTCTACCAATATTTTTAAAATGGTAGCTACAGTATTATTATGTGGCTTTGGATTAGAGATCTCATCAATGATCTCTCTTAAAAAGGCTTTGTTTAATTTCCAGATCACCAGCATTATCTGTTCCTCTGCCTTGGTTAATATTTTCATGTTAGTAGGTTATAAGATCAAATATATAACTAAGTTTTTAGTTTTGCAACTATTTTTTTAGTTTTAATTTAGATTTTAACATTTGTGCAGAAAATAATTTTTAGTGAAGACAATGTAAAGGCTAAATTTGCTTAAAAGCGGTAAGACTTGTACTCCTAACTCTAAATTCTAAACTCTAAACTCTAAACTCTAAACTCTAAACTGCCTTATGCCAATAGTTGAATTAAAGGATGTAAAAATTTACCAGGGCGAGAGCCTTATTTTAAGTGATGTAAATATTAATGTAGAAAAAGGTGAATTTGTGTACCTGGTGGGAAAAACGGGAACCGGTAAGAGCAGCCTTTTAAAAACTATGTATGGCGATCTTGAATTAAACAACGGAGAAGGAACCGTAGTTGGCCATAACCTGCGTGAGCTGACTTGGAAAACTGTTCCGTTTTTAAGGCGTAACCTGGGTGTTGTATTTCAGGATTTTCAATTACTTACTGATCGTAACGTTAATGAGAACATGAAGTTTGTATTGAAAGCAACCGGATGGAAAGATGAGCAACTGATGGATGAAAAAATTGCTGATGTGCTTGAAAAAGTGGGCTTAAAAACAAAAGGTTTTAAAATGCCTTTTGAATTAAGTGGTGGCGAGCAACAGCGGATGGATGTTGCCCGTGCATTATTAAATTCTCCAAAACTGATATTGGCTGATGAACCAACTGGCAACCTTGATCCCGAAACCAGTGATGAGTTAATGAAGTTACTTTTTCATATCTGCAATGATTTTAACACAACCATCATCATGGCCACTCATGATTATATGGTAATAAAGAAATTTCCGGCCAGGATGATAAAAACCGAAAGTGGTAAAGTGCTGGACAATGCTACTTTAGAAATTGCATAAGATCTTTTGCAGTTAGTTCATTATTGAAGGCTGATTGCAACAAGCCCTGCCGTTTTTCTATTTTCTCTTCAGTAAAAGGCAGTTGATACAATTCTTCAATTTTATTTTGAAAAGAAAGAGCATCTGTTGCAAGGTGGCAATATTTTTCCAGTCCTGAACCCTCAATCGCTGCCGGGTTTACCAGGCAATGCCTTCCATTGAATAAAGCATTTACCAATTTTAATTTTACGCCTGTATTATTGAATGAAGGAAGAATATTAATATGTGCCTTAGCAATAAGATCCTGCATTTCAATTTCTGTAGGATCGGCTACAAGGCAGCTATGGCTTTGTTGTTTTGCAAGCTGCAATAATTTTTTTGAAGGCGCCTTACCTGCAATAACAAAAGGTATTTTATTTTTTACAAACACGTTTTCCAATAACCACCTGGCAGCGGCTTCATTTTCATTAATTGAAAGGTTTCCATGATACAAACAATAAGTTCCGCTACCTTCTTTACCAATGGCCATGGTGTAAGGAATGAATACTGGCAAGTAATGAATATCGGGGGCGTTGAAAAGGGTTTGATACAATTCAACATCATGTTTACTTACTGCTAAAAAACAGGCTTTGTGAGCCATTGATCTTTCGTATTTTTTTAATTGCCTGCTTTCATTGAGAAAATATATTTTTTTAAAAATATTGATTTCCTGCTTAGCCAGTTGATGGTAATATTCAAATTCAGCATTATGTAGCCTTACCAATACTTTACGATCTTTTAATTGACCCGAATAAAGGTAATAAGTGGTATGTATGCCTTCTAGTAAAACAGGGTAATTATCTTTTTTAAGATGGTTGATCAGTTCATCATTTTTTCTGGAATTAACAATAAAGGGTACCCGAAAAGAAAAACGGCTAAATTTTTTTTTGCGCTGATAGTAATTCACTGTGACACAATATTTATTCAATTCATCAGCAGCCGGACGGCCTTGTGTAAAGCAGTGCAGGTGTATTTGTACACCCAACTGGTGTAATGCCTTTAATTTATAAAACAGGTCTATCACGCCCCCATAATTAGCGGGCCAGGGAACGTCGTGAGTTACGATATGTAGGTGAGTGTTGGTCATTTTATATTACCGGTGAGGCGCAAAGACGCAGAGTAATACAACAATTAAGTTCTCTGCGTCTCTCCGCCTCAGCGGTTAAAATTATTATGATAAAATTCGATTAATTTTTTTTCTTCATTTTGCCAGTTCAGTTCTTCTCTTGCCTTTAAACAATTTTGCTGTAAACGTTTATACAAATTATCATCATTCAATAAAGAATTAATGGCAACAGTAATGGTTTCAATATGCAGGTCATTGATTAGCACCGCAACTTCAAATTCGTTATTTATTCTTTTATACTCCGGAAAATTCATCGTTACCTGCGGAACACAATGTTGGATATAGTCAAAAAATTTATTGGCTAAAGAAAAATATTGATTCAGGCCAATATATTCAACAAAATTTATTCCGATATATGCCTCGGGTGTTATTTTTTCCAGTTCTTCGGGCAACAGTTTCCCTCTGAGCAACACTTTATCCTGTAGATTGTTTGCAGCAATGAGGTTTTTTGTTTGCTCCAAAAAATTGCCATCACCATAAATGAATAGTTTTGAATTAATAGTTTTCATTGCGGGGATCAGAAATTCAAACCCACGGGATTCATTAACTGCACCCTGGTATAAAATTATTTTTTCTTTTGCTGAAGATAAGATTGGAGCTGTTTTCAACAGCGGGATATTACGTATCACATCATAATTAACTCCATACCGGTCATAAAATTCAGTGGCAATGGTATTACTTACTGTATAGCCCTTTGGAAATTTTGGCACAAAAGTCTTTTCTATCCAATGCCAAATTTTATAAACTCCGGGCCGGGTAATGATCTCTTTTTGTTGAGAGAAATATTCATGCGCATCATAAATTCTTTTTATGTTTTTAAGTTTTGATGCCATCCAAACGGGTAAGATGGTATCTACATCAATGCAGCATAGAATATCTGATTTTTTAAAAAGAAGGGAAAAAAACAACCTGGTATTATATTCTGCATAAAATCCCGGGCCTCTGGTAAAAAAACAGCCTATTCTCTTTTGTTCAAAAGGCCTTTGTTGCAGTGGTATAGAATTCCTTTTTTTTACACCTATAAGCAATACTTTGTACCCGGCCTGAGATAGTGAACTGCAAATACGTATCATCCGCTGATCGTAGCTAAGGTCGTTAGTAACTGTAAAAATTATTGTTTTCAAGCCTGTCTGGTTTATCAGTATTACCGTAAAACTCAGCAATATTCAAAAAAAATCCCTATTTCACCGCCAAAATCGAATTTATTTATGTACTTTCGCACCCGAAATAAAGAAATATAAACGGTACCAATTCGGGTGCCAGTAAAAAACAAATTAAATGTCTTATTTAACAACAGAAAAAAAGGCTACAATTTTCACCAATTTTGGAGCTGCTGCAAAAAACACAGGCTCCATTGAGGGCCAGATCGCTTTGCTTACAGAGCGCATCAACCATATTTCAGACCACCTGAAAGGCAACAAAAAAGATTTCTCTTCACAACGTGGGTTGATGATGATGGTAGGACAACGTAAACGACTGTTGACCTATCTCAGTAAACACGACCTTACCGGCTACAGGGCATTGATCGAGAAATTAGGCCTCCGTAAATAATTTTATTAACTTATGTAATACGAATATTCCCAACTCAATTTTATGGTTGGGAATTATTCTTTTTAAACAGGGTTTGCTTTACCGCAAACCATAAATACAAATAGTAATTATGTTAAACCCAAAATCAATAACATTTGATATAGGTGGTGGCCGTATGGTAACAATTGAAACCGGTAAATTGGCACGCCAGGCCGATGGTTCGGTTACAGTTCGCCAGGGCAATTGTATTTTATTGGCTACTGTTGTAGCTAATAAAGACCCACGAGAAG
>JAYVUE010000158.1:0-8646 GCA_043788195.1 Chitinophagaceae bacterium | reverse complement strand
AAATGTGGTAGAAGGGAAATCGGGTAGTTCTAAAAAAGATTGGAAAAACTTTTATGTGATTGCGCTAAAGTCGGCAAATGAAACCAAATATTGGCTTTGCCTTATAAGTGAAACACTGGAGGTTTCGAAAACGAAAATAAATGAGTTAATAAAAGAAGCTGATGAAATTTCAAAAATTATTGCTTCAATTATATTAAACGCCAAATAATTAAAGTCTCTGATTTTTTGACTTTTAACTTTTGACTTAAACTATGGCTGACGAAATAAAAAAAGAAGCGCCGGTGAATTTCAAAGTAACCATCGACAATATTACTATTGATGTTGCCCCGGGAACTACTGTATTAAATGCAGCCCGGCAGATCGGTGGTGATGTAACACCTCCGGCTATGTGCTATTATAGTAAGCTGGAGGGCAGCGGTGGTAAATGCCGTACCTGCCTGGTAGAAATAGCTGCTGGTTCAACAGCCGATCCACGTCCAATGCCTAAACTGGTAGCCAGTTGCCGTACCAATGTAATGGATGGTATGGTAGTAAAAAATATCACCAGTGAAAAGGTCATAGATGCAAGGAATGGTGTGGTAGAATTTTTATTGATCAATCACCCGCTTGATTGTCCTATATGTGATCAGGCAGGCGAATGTCATTTGCAGGATCTTGGTTATGAACATGGAAAAGCAGGTACCCGTTACGAATTTGTAAGACGAACGTTTGAAAAAGAAGATATCGGTCCTTATATTCAATTACACATGACGAGGTGTATACTCTGTTACCGGTGTACCTATGTTGCTGATCAATTAACTGATAATCGTGTACATGGTATTTTAGATCGCGGCGATCATGCTGAAATATCCACTTACATTTCAAAAGCAATTGATAATGATTTCAGCGGTAATATGATCGATGTATGCCCGGTAGGTGCATTAACAGATAAAACATTCCGGTTTAAGAACAGGGTTTGGTTTACCAAGCCCGTAGATGCACATCGTGATTGCGAAAACCCTACATGCTGCGGTAAAGCAACATTGTGGTTAAGAGGTGATGAAGTATACAGGGTAACAGCACGTAAAGATGAGTGGGGTGAAGTGCAGAGTTATGATAATAAGCCTGGCTGGATCTGTAATACCTGCCGTTTTGCTAAAAAGAAAACCAATGATTGGGTTATTGAAGGGGTTAGCAATATCAGTCGTCATTCCGTGATTGGCGCCAATAAATATAAAACTCTGGAAATGCCGACAGAAACTATTAATGCAGTAATGGGTGGCCGTGATCCGAAATTACTGATGAACATACATAATGTGAGTGAAGTAAATAATCATGCGATTCATTTAAGTGAGATAGAAGGCCCGGCACGTGGAGAAGATTTTAAAAGATCAGGTGAATTTGTAAAAGGTGCAGGGGAATCACAACAGTGGGGCTTAACCGAAAATAAAAAGGACTAATATTTTTAATACATCATTATGCTTTTAGCAATTGATTTGGCATTTATTTTGGAAAAATTGATCCTGATCATCATTGTAGTGATGGCTTCACTTGTGATTGCTATGTATGCCACTTATGCTGAAAGAAAAGTAGCTGCCGTTTTACAGGACAGGCGGGGACCTAACCGGGCTGGCCCGTTTGGTTTATTACAACCTGTTGCTGACGGATTAAAATTATTTTTTAAAGAAGAGATCATCCCCGATTTTTCTTCTAAAGCATTATTTATCCTGGGGCCATCACTTGCGATGCTTACTGCTGTAATGACAGGTGCAGTTATACCCTGGGGCGATAAAATACATTTTTTTGGAAGAGATATTGCTTTGCAAGTGGCTGATGTGAATATCGGTATATTATATGTTTTTGGTGTAGTGAGTTTAGGTGTTTATGGTATTATGATTGGCAGCTGGGCCAGTAATAATAAATTCTCATTGATCGGCGGATTAAGGGCTGCTTCACAGATCATCAGTTACGAACTGGCCATGGGTATTTCATTGATCGCACTGCTGATGGTAACGGGTACGCTTAGCCTTAAAGAAATGGTAGTGCAGCAACAAAATGGCCTCTGGAATATAATTTACCAGCCACTGGGCTTTCTTATCTTTTTAATTTGTGCTTTTGCAGAGTGTAACCGTACCCCATTTGATCTGCCCGAAGCCGAAAATGAACTTATCGGAGGTTATCACACAGAATATTCGTCAATGAAACTGGGCTTTTATTTGTTTTCCGAGTATATCAATATGTTTGTTAGTAGTGTGGTAATGGCTACTTTATTTTTCGGTGGTTACGACCTGCTTCCCTTTGTAGATGAAGCCAAATGGGGATTATCAGATAACTGGATGGCACTGATAGGGATTGCTGCATTAATGACCAAAGTGATCTTCTTTTTGTTTCTATTCATGTGGGTAAGGTGGACGATACCACGTTTCAGGTATGATCAATTGATGAACCTGGGATGGAGAATTTTAATTCCGTTGGCTTTGGTGAATATGGTGATAACAGGAGCATTAATATTATTAAAACAAAATCATTGGCATTTTTAGTATTGAAAATAAAATTTATTTAGGGATTAGAGACAAGGCAACTAAAGAAAGAAGTAAAAAGAGTAAATTAAATTTAGAGAGGCAAAACAAAATTATTAATCTAACAAAAGAAAGCCCCTTTAGGGGTTTGGGGTATTATGCATGCATTAACAAACAGAGTAAAACAGGTTGAACGAAAGCCGATGAGCTTTATTGAACGCATGTACCTGGTGGCCATTTTTAAAGGTATGGCCATAACGTTTATGCATATGTTTAAAAAGAGACCTACAATTAATTATCCTGAAAAAAAACGGCCATTCAGTCCGGTCTTCAGAGGATTGCATATTTTAAACAGGGATGAAGAAGGGCGTGAGAATTGCACGGCCTGCGGGTTGTGTGCGGTTGCATGTCCTGCCGAAGCAATAACTATGGAAGCGGCAGAACGACAAGCAGGGGAAGAGAATTTATACCGTGAAGAAAAATATGCAGCCAAATACGAGATCAATATGCTTCGCTGTATTTTCTGTGGCTTGTGCGAAGATGCCTGTCCTAAAGATGCCATCTATTTGAGCGAAACATTTGCACCGGCCGATTATCAACGCAAGCAATTTGTTTATAACAAAGAAGAATTATTAATACCTAATCCCGTTACTGAACCCGAAGCTTATAAAAAAGCATTGGGCAACAGGGTAGTTAAGGAAAAGGTTAATCAGTAAAAATGAGTATTACAGTAATATTATTTTGGTTATTATCTGTTATGGCATTGGCAAGTGCAATAATAGTTGTGACCAATAAAAATCCGGTATATAGTATACTGGCACTCATTGTTACTTTCTTTGCCATATCAGGCCACTATATTTTATTAAATGCTCAGTTCCTGGCCATTGTAAATATTATTGTTTATGCAGGTGCAATAATGGTTTTGTTTTTATTTGTTGTGATGTTAATGAATTTGAATGCAGCAACAGAACCACAAAAGAACCGGGTATTACAAATTGCCGGGCTGATATCGGGAGGTTGCTTGTTTTTAGTGATGATAGCAGCATTGATGAGATCGGATCTGGCAACCAGCCAGGTACAAATGAATGGAGGTAATGCAGGGTTGATTAAAAACCTTGGTAAAGCTTTATTTAATGATTATGTTATACCATTTGAAATCAGCAGCGTATTATTTTTAAGTGCTATGATCGGAGCCGTTACAATTGGAAAAAAGGAAAGTTCCCCCAGCCCCCCGAAGGGGGGATAAAAAACAGCATCTATGTTTAATCTTTTCAAATTAATAGAAATAAAAGCAATGATATTTTTTATACTTTTTAAAACGCGTACTCCTCAAACCCACTCCTTGGAGGGGTTAGGGGAGGCTTTAGCATATGGAAATTAAATATTACATAGTATTGTCAGTTGCATTATTCTGTATTGGGATAGTGGGCGTACTTACCCGCCGCAATGCCATTATTATTTTTATGTGTATAGAACTCATGCTAAATGCAGTGAATTTATTACTGGTGGCATTTTCAAAAATGCACGCTGCATCAGCCATTGGAAAAGCCATGCCATCTGTTGTAGGCGATGCACAGATCTTTGTTTTCTTTATTATGGTGGTGGCAGCAGCAGAAGTAAGTGTTGGATTGGCGATCATTGTTATGCTATATAGAAATACGCATTCGACAGATGTAAATTTTTTGAACAGGCTTAAAAATTAACCACCTACAACAGGCGACCGACCACCGTTGTCGGTCGTCTTTTGCCGGTCGTAGAAAAATAATTTATGAATAACGTTTTACAATTGGTTGGGCTTATTCCTTTGCTACCGTTAATCGGTTTCCTGATTAATGGACTGGGTAGAAAACAGTTGTCAAAGACCATGGCAGGTGTTATTGGCAGTGGCGTTATCTTAATTTCATTCCTGTTAAGTTTATATGTTTTTGTTAGTGTAAAAAACGGCGATACTTTTAATCCACATTATTTTGATTTTATTAATATAGCCTCCCTTAAAGTTGGTTTCGATTTTCAGATCGATCAGCTCTCTTCTCTTTTCTTATTGATCATTACCGGTGTTGGATTTTTGATCCATGTGTATTCAACTGCTTATATGCATGAGGAAGAACCCAAAGATTTTGCAAAATATTTTTCGTTTCTGAATCTTTTCATTTTCTCAATGTTATTATTGGTGATGGGCGGCAACTATGTAATTATGTTTTTTGGTTGGGAAGGAGTGGGGCTTTGCTCTTACCTGCTCATTGGATACTGGTTTAAAAATAACAATTACAACAATGCTGCTAAAAAAGCCTTCATCATGAATCGCATGGGCGACCTTGGCTTTTTACTGGCCTTATTTTGGCTGGGTACAAAAATGGGTACAGTTGATTTTCATACTGTATTTACAAATCTGTCTAAACTTTCTGTTACTGATATAACCGGTATTACTTTGTTGTTATTTGTTGGTGCCATGGGCAAAAGCGCACAGATACCTTTATATACCTGGTTACCTGATGCTATGGCCGGACCTACTCCGGTGAGCGCCCTGATACATGCTGCTACTATGGTTACTGCAGGTATTTACATGATTGCAAGAAGTAATATTTTGTACACGATGGCACCGGTTTCACAAAGCGTTGTAGCTATCGTGGGTTTATCAACGGCCATTCTTGCAGCAACTATTGCACTGAAACAAAATGATATTAAAAAAGTACTGGCATACTCAACCGTTAGTCAGCTTGGGTATATGTTTTTAGCTTTGGGTGTGGGCGCTTATACGGGAGCGGTATTTCATGTAATGACACATGCTTTCTTCAAAGCTTTATTATTCCTTGGTGCCGGTAGTGTTATTCATGCCATGAGTGGCGAGCAGGATATGCGAAATATGGGGGGATTAAAAAAATACATGAGTATCACCCATATCACTTTCTTAGTGGGCTGCCTGGCCATTGCCGGTATGCCACCCTTTTCAGGTTTTTTTTCTAAAGATGAAATACTAGCGGCTGCATTTGCAAAAAGCCCATTACTGTGGGGCATAGGTGTAGCTGGGGCATTGATGACCGCATTTTATATGTTCCGTTTATATGGCATGACATTCCTCGGAAAGTTCAGAGGTACAACTGAACAGGCACATCACCTGCACGAAAGCCCTAAAGCCATCACCATTCCATTGATAATACTGGCCATCTTGGCTGTCATTGGAGGTTGGATCGGTATCCCCGAAATTTTTGTACATGGAGGCCATAGGCTGGAAACTTTTTTGTCACCTGTATTTGCACAAAGCAATGCAATTACGGTAAAACACGAAATCACACATTCAACAGAATACATGCTGATGATCATTTCAGTTTCATTGGCGTTAGTTGCATTGATCTATGCCTGGATCAAATTCAGCAAATATAAAAAAACAAATGCAGCAGAAACAGGGCTCGAAAAAATTCTTGAAAATAAATGGTATGTGGATGAATTATATAATGGCATTATTGTGAAACCAATTCAATCTCTTGCAAATTATTTTAATGGTGTTGTAGAGAAAAAAGGGATTGATGGTTTTGTTAATGGTGTGGGTAAAGCCATCAATTACAGCAGCCGGCAGGTTCGTTTATTGCAAAGCGGACAGGTAGGTGCTTACGTATTGCTGATGGTTATTGGTATCCTGGTTTTATTTATTGTTCAAATGTTTATGTAATCAGAAGATAGCTTTATGCAAAATTTAGGAATAAGATTCCCTGACTTACTGATCTGGTTTCCGCTGATCGCAGGACTAGTATGTTTTATCATTCGTGATGAAAAAAAAGCCAGGGCCTGGGCTTTATTATCTTCTATCATCACATTAGCTATATCGCTGGCAAGCTTTTATTTTGCCCATAACAGAGAATTAAGCGGCCTTAGTTTTACTTATGAGTGGATGAAATATTTTGGTGCCAATTTTGCTGTTGGCCTGGATAGTATGGGAAGGTTGCTTACTTTTCTTACTGCCATATCTTTCCCGATTATTTTTGTAGCAACCTATAAGAACAAATATAAAAATGCCAATGTTTTTTTTGGTTTGATGTTATTAACCCAATCCGGTTTGATGGGTGTTTTTTGTGCAATGGACGCACTTGTTTTTTATTTTTTCTGGGAACTGGCAATAATTCCTGTTTATTTTTTATGTAGCCGTTGGGGAGGAGAGAAGAGATTACAGGCTACTTTCAAATTCTTTATTTACACATTTACGGGTTCTTTATTAATGCTGGTGGGTATTATATATGTGTACTTGCATACAATGCCAACACAATTTTCTCATCATTCATTTTCAATGCTGGCATTTTACACAGCACAGATCACAGCAGAACAGCAATACTGGTTGTTTGGTTTGTTCTTTATTGCATTTGCTATTAAGATGCCGGTATTTCCATTTCATACATGGCAACCCGATACTTATGAGCAATCACCTGCTGCAACAACAATGGTATTAAGCGGTATCATGGTAAAAATGGGTGTTTTTGCAGTAATACGATGGTTGTTACCAGTGTTTCCATTAGCTGTTGTAAAGTTTGATAATATTGTCATCGGACTTTCTGTTGCAGGCATGATCTATGCCAGCCTGCTTGCATTAAAACAGGATGATCTGAAACGCCTGGTAGCTTATTCTTCCATTGCACATATCGGGTTAATGTGTGCAGCAGTTTTTACCATCACAGAAATTGGTTTGCAGGGTGTGATGATTCAAATGTTCAGCCACGGTATAAATATTATTGGTTTGTGGATTGTTATTGATCTTATAGAAAAGCAAACTGGTGTAAGAAAAATTTCACAGCTTGGTGGTATTGCACATAAAGCACCTGTGCTGACAATAATGTTGTTGGTAATTGTTTTAGCCAATATAGCCTTGCCATTGACCAATGCTTTTGCCGGAGAATTCATGATGTTCAGTGGCTTATTCAGGTTTAATATTTGGTTCACCGCAATTGCGGGTCTAAGTATTATACTCGCTGCGGTGTATATGCTTAATATGGTTCAAAAAGTTTTTTACGGAGAAGTTAACCTGGTAACTGCTGCTGTAAAAGAAATAGCAATAAATGAAAAAATAATACTTGCAATAATTGTAGTGATGATATTTGTGATGGGTGTTTTTCCGCAACCTGTTATTGAATTAACAAAAGATTCTGTGATTTGGATAGTAACAAAATTTAAATAACATAAAATAAAATCAATATGCCATTGGGTAGATTTGAAAAAACATGAACGCAATAATATTCACATCGGTTTGGGGAGTGGTTATGATGCTGGGCGGTGCATTTATAAAAAATAAAAGCATACCTAAATACCTGGCCATTGGCGGTTTGCTATTAACTCTGGTGGCTAATTTGGTGGAATTGAAAACCGGGGCCACTTTCTTTACTATTGATGTAAAAGATATGTTACGTACCAGTAGTTTTAGTCTCACATTTATTACCGTTTCTTTAGGTTGTACCTTATTATTTTTTTTATTGAACGGGAGGGATATTGAAAAAGTGGGTCCTGATGTTGCGGAATATTTTGCGTTACTTTTTTTTGTATTATGTGGCGTTTGTATAGTTGCCACTTTCAATACATTGTTGATGTTGTTCATTGGAATCGAGATCATTTCTATTCCGCTTTACATATTAACGGGTAGCGATAAACGTAATTTAAAAAGTAATGAAGCAGCACTGAAATACTTTTTGATGGGAGCTTTTTCCACAGGTATCATGCTCATGGGCATTGCATTTATCTATGGTGGAAATGCTACGGCCTCTTTTTTTATCAACAGTATTAACCTGGGCCAGGGCCCTATGCCTGCCATGATCGCGGTAGGATTAGTGTTGTTGCTGGTAGCTATGTCATTTAAAGTTTCAGCTGCGCCATTTCATTTTTGGACACCCGATGTATATGATGGTGCACCAACCGTTTTTACTTCTTTTATGTCTACCATTGTTAAAGTGGCAGGGTTCTTTGCATTTTTACGATTATTCGAAAATGCATTCGGATCTATGCATGACCAATGGCAAAAATTAATTGTTATTATTACTGCTTCTACTTTGCTTATTGGAAATCTTACAGCCGTTTTTCAGCAAAGTGTAAAAAGAATGCTGGCTTACTCAAGCATAGCACAGGCGGGGTTTATGTTGTTAGTGCTATTTTCTTTGAACGATACTGCTAAAGA
>JAYVUE010000157.1:0-12147 GCA_043788195.1 Chitinophagaceae bacterium | reverse complement strand
AACGCTTGCCAGCACTAAATAATTTGCCTAGCAGGCTATTGTCCTGCTGGCTGCCATCACCAAAAATGGTTTGCATTTCAATACCATTATCCATCATCATAAAGGCACCGCTTTCGGCAATAGCAGTTTCATTAGGATCCAGTTCAATTTCTACAAACTGAAGTTCTTCGCCGTAAATTTTGTAGTCTATTTCTTGATTTTTTATCATGACACTGTTTTTTAGCCTCCTCCATCTCCCCAAAAGGGGGAGGGTTACCGAAGCGATTAAAGAAAATTATTATCCCGTTTTTTTATAAAGTTAATAGCAATAAAAGATTTGAGTTCATAAAATTATATTAAAAGGAAAGAACGGGCTAAAGCACGGAAAAGATTTGTATGAATAGCCCCGGTCTTAAGACCGGGGTAGCTAAAAATGAACAGTAAATAGTTTAAAATTTAGTTTATTTGATAAAAGGCTGTAATTGTTGCCCTTTTTTGTGTTTATTTGAAGTCCTAAAATTATTTACCATGCGTATAAAATTTATTGCCATCACCGCTTTGTTATTCAGCTTTTCCCAAACAGGCTTCTGCCAGGCAAAACTGGTTGAAAAAGTGGATAAAAAAACAGGTGAGGTTATTATCCCTTACGAAAAATATGTTTTGCCAAACGGACTAACAATTATCATTCATGAAGATCATAGCGACCCACTTGTACATGTTGATGTAACTTATCATGTGGGCAGTGCCCGGGAAGAGATCGGCAAAAGCGGCTTTGCCCATTTTTTTGAACACATGATGTTTGAAGGAAGTGACCATGTTGGCAAAGGAGCCCATTTTAAAATTATTACTGAAGCGGGCGGCACACTCAATGGAAGTACCAACGGCGACCGCACCAATTATTTTGAAACTGTACCCAGCAATCAGCTCGAAAAAATGTTATGGCTGGAATCGGACCGAATGGGTTTTTTATTAGACGCTGTTACACAGGAAAAATTTGATAACCAGCGCAGCACTGTAAAAAATGAACGTGGCCAAAATTATGATAACCGCCCCTATGGTTTAGCCGGTGAGTTTGGTGCAAAAAATTTATACCCCTATGGTCATCCTTATAGTTGGTTAACCATCGGTTATATAGAAGACCTGAACAGGGTGAGTGTAAATGACCTCAAAAACTTTTTTTTAAGATGGTATGGTCCTAATAATGCAACCCTTACCATTGGAGGCGATGTAAAAACTGCAGACGTGGTTAAAATGGTAGAAAAATATTTCAGCTCCATACCTAAATGCCCTGCTGTTGAAAAAACAATATTACCAAGAGTGGTTGTTGATGCAGATCGTTATGCTTCGTACACTGATAACTATGCAAGATTACCGCAATTATCAAAAGTTTATCCAACGGTGCCTAATTATGATAAAGATATGGCCCCCTTGGCCTGTCTTTCACAAATAATAGGACAGGGTAAAACCTCAATATTATACCAGGAATTAGTAAAACCTAAAAAGGCTTTAAGTGCAAACGCTTTCAGCAGGTTATCAGAACTGGCCGGAGAATTTAGTTTTACAATAACCCCTTTTCCGGGTAAATCGCTGGCAGCAATGGATTCATTATTGAAAAATGCAATGGACATGTTTGAAAAACGTGGCGTTACAGATGAAGACATTACTAAATTCAAAGGCGGTATCGAAGCCCAATATATTAACGGGCTTCAAAGTGTTTCGGGTAAAGTATCACAGCTGGCACAGTTTCAAACATTTACAGGAAATCCTAATATGATCGGAAAATTATTAGAGATGTACCGTTCCGTTACCAAAGAAGATGTTTGGCGTGTGTACAACGAATATATAAAAGATAAACATAGTGTAACCGTAAGCGTTTTAACCAAGGGGCAGGATAAAATGATTGCTGCTGTTAATAATTATAAGATCGACAGCAATAATTATTCAAAACCAGCTTATGGTTATGAAGGATTAAATTATGTAAAAGGAAAAGATAATTTCGACCGCAGTAAGTTACCCGGTAATGGCCCTAACCCTGTTGTAAAAGTTCCGCCTTTCTGGAAAAAAGAAATGCCCAATGGAATTAGAATGATCGGCACACAAAATACCGAGATCCCAACGGTTACCCTGTCCATTAGTATTCCGGGGGGGCATTTGGCTCAGGCTGGCGATACCTCTAAGATCGGACTTGCCGGAATGGTAGCTGATATGTTGTCGGAAGACAGTAAAAAATATTCTGCAGAGCAAATGACAGTTGAGTTACAGAAATTAGGCAGCAGTATGAATGTGAGCAGTGATCTGAACAGTTTGAATTTTACTGTGCAATGTTTAAAAAAGAATGTTGACAAAACGGTGGAATTACTGGAAGAAAGAATGCTTAACCCGAATTTTACAGAAGAATCATTTGACCGTTTACAAAAACAGGCGATGGAAGGATTTAAGCGTGCCAAATCTCAACCGGCAACAATTGCTTCAGCCATTTATGATAAATTAAATGCCGGTAATGATAATATCTGGGGCATGAATCAGAATGGAACTGAATACACTATTAAAAATCTGAAGCTGAAAGACGTGCAGGACTATTATAATAATTACATCACCTCGCAGGGAACCAAGGTTGTTGTGGTGGGTGATATCACACAAAGTGAAATAGAACCCAAACTGACTTTTTTAAATAAATTACCCAATAAAAAAATAAATCTTCCCAAACCTGGTAACGCTCCTACCATTGAAAAAACAAAAGTATATATGGTTGATGTACCCAAAGCAGCACAAACAGAGTTTAGGATAGGCTATGTAACCGGTTTAAAATATGATGCCACCGGTGAATATTATAAAGCCACCTTAATGAATTATGTTTTGGGCGGGTCTTTTAACAGTCATTTAAATATGAACCTGCGTGAAGATAAGGGTTGGACTTACGGTGCCCGTTCTTCTTTCAGCAGTGATGAATACAATGGTACTTTTTCTTTCAGTTCAGGTATCAGGGCAGATGCCACTGATAGTGCATTAATAGAAACAATGAAAGACATTAAAGATTATGCAGAAAAAGGTATAACGCCCGAAGAATTAAATTTTACTAAAAATGCCATTGGACAGCGTGATGCATTGCAATACGAAACCGGGATACAAAAAGCCAACTTTATCAGAAGGATACTTGATTACAATCTGCCCGGTAATTTTGTTGAGATCCAGAATAAAATTTTATTATCAATGACCAAAAAAGAAATTGATGCTATGGCAAAAAAATGGCTGGTTATTGCAAAGATGAATATTTTGCTGGTGGGTGATAAAAATAAGATTTTACCCGGCATACAAAAATTAGGATATGATATTGTAGAGCTGGATGTGGATGGAAATAAGAAAGATATGCATATCAAATAGTTGAAGATTTTATAAAACTGAAAAGGGCGTTCGATTAATCGAACACCCTTTTTTAATCAGGTCAATTGAATATCTTAAGATTTGGGCTAAAGCCCTTTTGTAATTCTTTTCATTAACTCCGGCCTTAAGGCCGGAGTTAATGAAAAAGCTCGCTATGGCTTCAGCCAAAATTCACTGCCAACAATTTTTTACACTTTTCTTTCTTTCAATTTTCCATTCCACACTTTCTTTCCCTGTATGCGACGCACGAGGTACATGATACCAACAAATACAAAAAAGAATGGTCCGGCAAAGCCCAATAGGCCAATAAATTTAGTGCCATAAAAATTTTCCATTGGACGACGCAACCTTTCAGAGATCAGGTACATACTAGGTACCATTATCAATGTAAGAAAGAAAGCGAATATTAATCCAAAGATCATTGTCCAGCTTAACGGGCCCCAGAAAACAACGCTGTCACCGCCAAAGAAAATATGTGGATTAAGGTGCTGGAAGAAGGATATAAAATTAATATTGAAACCAACAGCTAATGGTAACAAGCCCAGTATAGTGGCTATGGCAGTAAGCAAAACCGGGATGATACGGATCTTGCCGGCTTCAATAGCCGCTTCTTTTGTACGCATGCCCCTGCCCCGCAACTCATCTGTAAATTCTATTAACAGGATACCATTTTTAATTACAATACCTGCCAATGCAATAATACCTACACCCAACATAATGGTGGCTATTGTCATCCCTGTTAAAGCATACCCAAGCAACACGCCAATAATACTAAAAAATATTTCCGTGATCACTATAAATGGTTTACTGATACTGTTAAACTGTAACACCAATATCATAAATATTATACCTAATGCAATTATTAAAGCCCACCCTAAAAAAGTTTGTGTTTCTTTTTCCTGCTCACTTTGCCCGCTTAGTTTTAAGGTAACATCAGCAGGTATTTTTGATTTTGATTTAAAATCATCCAGCTTTAATTGCAACTCGGTATTTACTTTACCCACCATGGTAGGGTCAAGTACATTACTTTGTAATTGAATAGTACGTTTTACATTTTTGCGCTTTACTGCACCAGTTGCGGTTGTATAATCTAAAGTGGCTATTGCACTTATAGGAATACTTTTTACCCTCATGGTGTTCATATCCAAAAATGTAATACGCATATTCATCAGGTCGGTAATATTATGTCGTACCAGGTCAATTGTGCGTACCTGAATTTTATATTCATCCTCACCATCTTTTAATTTACTTACCTCTTTACCAAAAACTGCTGTACGAATTTCCATACCAATTTGCCCTGTGCTTATTCCTTCCAACATCGCTTTTTCTCTGTTTACATTAATGGTAATTTCGGGATTGTTTAAATCCACATCCATCTGTAAATTTTCTATTCCTGCAACCTGGTTGGTATCCATATAATGTGAAAGATCGATAGCAACTTTTGAAATACTTTCAAAATTATCTCCCTGCACTTCAATGTTTACCGGCGGATCAGTTGGAGGCCCGCCATCTTCCTGCGCCACTTCAATACTGGCACCGGGTATGCCTGTCATTTGTCTGCGGATCTCTTCCTTAAAAGGTAATGTATGTTTGCCTTCTCTTTTTTCATACTCTACAAATGAAACCTGTATACGACCCAGGTTTGGCTGTATACTTCTGTTATTATCCCTGGGTTTATTAGCACTAACCGCCACATTGGTAATTATACTTTCTACAATACCGCCAGGTTGGGTAGGCAATTCTTTTTCTAAAATTTTTTGTACCCTTCCTTCTAGTAAGTGGGTAATACTATCAGTGTATTTAATATCTGTACCCACAGGTAATTTAAGGTATACATAAATAAAATTAGGATCACCGCTGGGGAAGAAAGTTGATTTGGTTCTACCTGCCTTTACGCTAATCATTAATACAACTACAGACAAAACGAATAATCCAAATAACGATGCAAATGCCCAAACCGGTCTCCATCCTACCAATATCCATTTTAATAAACGTTCGTAATGATTCATCAACCACGGTAAAGCTCTTTTTTGAAAAGCATGAATGGCATCGTTTAATACATAAGCATTTAACACCATCAGCAGGGCCATCATCAAAAAGAAATTAGCCGTACCATGCATACCCGGTATGTGCAACAACAAGCCTGCGGCGAAAAAAATGAGAACCCATTTATTTGTCCAGATCGCTTTCTTTGGTTTTTCGTATTGCTTGCCTTCAGGCTTCATAAAGCTTACAGCAAAAACAGGATTAAAAATAAATGCCACAATTAAGGAGGCGGCCAAAGTTAGTATCAGTATGGTAGGCAGGTAAATCATAAACTTACCAATCAATCCCTTCCATAACAATAACGGAAAGAAAGGGGCTAATGTAGTTGCAGTTCCTGCAAGTACAGGAATAAACACTTCCCCCGCCGCCTCTTTTGCACTTCGTATTATAGGTACTTTACCATTATTATAAATACGGTGTGTATTTTCAATTACTACAATGGCATCGTCTACTATTATACCCAGGCCCAGCAGTAATGCAAAAAGTACAATAAAGTTTAGTGTAACAGTGGTGCCAATAATACCATCTGCCAGGGGTAAAAACATAAATGCTACAAATACGCTAAGCGGCACACTTAATGCTACAAAAAAAGCATTGGTAACCCCCATAAAAAACATTAAAATAATAAGAACCAGCACAAAACCAATTATGATCGTATTTACTAATTCGCTAAAAGATTTCTTGGTGGCTTTACTTAAATCGCCGGTAATAACTACTTTTAATTCTTTGGGCAGTTCTTCTTTTTCTTTCATCTCTGCCACAATATCTTTTATTTTATCAGCAGCATTTATCAGGTTTTCGCCGGCACGTTTTACTATATTAAGTGTTACCACATTTTTACCATCCAAACGTGCATAACTGTCTTTTTCTTTAATGGTATCTTTAAGTTGTGCGATATCTTTTAAATAAATTGATGCGCCTTGTGCACTGCTTCGAACAATAATATTATTAAGGTTTAATATACTGGTAAACTGCCCTTTTATTTTAATAGTGCGTTTCATATTCCCCACTTCAATCATTCCTCCTGTAATATCCCTGTTTTCGCGGTTTATGGCATTTTCAATATCCATAAAACTTATCCGTGCCAGGCTCATTTTATAAGGGTCAACGTTTATCTGTATCTCCCTTTCTGGTGCACCCACTATCTCGGCCCTTGT
Organism: Chitinophagaceae bacterium; assembly: GCA_043788195.1. Classification (GTDB taxonomy): domain Bacteria; phylum Bacteroidota; class Bacteroidia; order Chitinophagales; family Chitinophagaceae; genus Ferruginibacter. The sequence goes on along the minus strand of JAYVUE010000157.1, from coordinate 5,584 downwards.
TATTTCGGTAAGTTCTTCAAATTTATCCTGTAACTTATCGGCATACTGTTTTAGTTTAATTCCATCATAATCGCCACTAACATTTACAAACATGATGGGCATTTCGCTAAAGGCAAACTCTGCAACTGCTGGTTGTATTGTTAAATCATTAGGCAAATCGGTTTTTGCTTTATCAATGGCATCCTTCACTTTTAATTTAGCTATTTCGGTTTTTACATCGGTATCAAACTCGGTTACTATCAAACTATAATCCGCCTGCGATGTGCTGGTTATTTTTCTAACCTTGGCACCGCTAATCCCTTTTAATTGTTTTTCAATTGGTCTTGTTACCAGGTTCTCAATGTCTTTAGGTGAGTTTCCGGCATACACTGTAACCACCGAAATGGTAGGCACAACAATATCCGGAAACTGCTCCTTGGGCATAGTGTTAAACTTGGTTAACCCATACAATGATATCAACACTGCAATAATGTAAATGGCGGTACGGTTATCTACAGCCCAGCTTGTTGGAGCAAACTGTTTAAATTTTTCTCTTACTACTTTTATAAAATTCATAAAAAATATTTTACCTCACCCTCAATCCCTCTTCTAAAGGAGAGGGAGGCCGGGCTATTGGTTATTAATTTAACTTTAGTACTAACAGCATCATTATTTGTTTTCTATTCAACATTCAGATCAGTACAATTTTTTCTTGGCAACGATCTCCACTATGATCTTCCAGTTCTCCCGATTTATTCGTGAGGTTGGGGTGAGGTTTATTTTAAAGCCGTAGCAATCATCTGCCCCTCATATAAATTCTGAAACCCTTCAGTAACCAATTGATCGCCTGCTTTAAGGCCGGCTTTTATTTCAACATTTTCGCCATATACTTCCCCAATGGTTACTACCACCTTATGCGCAGTAGTTTTTCCATTACTGCTTTTTAAAAGTAAATACACATATTTCCCTGCTTCATCTGATTGCACCACATTAACCGGAATTACAATGGCATTTGCAGCTGAATAATCCAGGATTTTTATGATTGCCGCCTGGCTGGGTTTTAATAAAACATCATAGGGTATCCTTGCCTCAGCAATAAAACCTCTTTGCACCGGGTCTATTGATTGGCTGATCAATGAGATACTAGAATTCACTTTCTTATTTGCATCCGGAATAATTATTTCTACAGGTGTACCTCTGTGCATCCTTGTTAAATAATTTTCGGGCACATTAGTTACTACTTTTAAAGAAGAAGTATTTACAATTTTTATTTGTGGCCCTGTAGCACCATAGCCCGAAAAAGTTTCACCAACACGTATCGCTACAATATCTGCCACACCGCTTACATCGCTGTACACATTGGAGGTGTTCATTTGTTCAATAGCTACTTTCACCTGTTCACCAACTGATTTTAACTGGTTTTCCAGGCTCTCCACATTTGTTTTAGCGCTTATCAGTTGTACTTCTGTACCAATGCCCTCGTCCCATAAATTTTTCTGGCGCTGGTAAATATTTTTAGCAAAGGCCAACTGTGTTTTAATTCCTTCCATTTGTTGTTTTATGGCAGCCACCTGTTGACGAATAATTGCATCATCCAGTTTTAACAGCAACTGGCCTTTCTTTACATTTTGTCCCTGTATCACATATACTGCCTTAACCTGTGCAGGCCCCATCCTTGGAGAGATATAGGAGATATTTTCTGCATCAACTTTGGCCGGCAAGTCAATAAAGTGTTGAAAATTCTGTGTACTTACTACTGTAACGTTTACCAACTTTACTTTCGTTGCATTTGCTGTTGCGGTATCCAGTTTAGCTAATTCATCCTGGATCTTGCGGATATCTTCCTCTGTTTTATTCTTGCTGTTCTTTAATTTTTGCAGCTCAGCTTTTTTATCATTGATAGCTGCATTGCCCTCTTTAGCACTGTTTCCGCACGATACTAAAATGAACATCAATATTACTGTAAAACTTATTTTTATTTTCCTTTGCATAATTATTATTTAATTATCGTTAGTTTATTCGTTTTATTAATTAATCAGCAGAGATCTTTTTTTATAATTTACCGGTAGCCTTCAAAAAATCGATCTTCGCATTTATAGCATCATAAACAGCACTGTAATAATTATTTTGTGCCACTGTTAATTCTGTCTGCGCAAAATATATTTCCTGGTTACTCCCTAATCCCTGTTCATATTTTTTCTTTGTGGTTAAGTAAACCTTTTCGGCCAGTTTTACATTTTGTTTCTGATTATCCATGGTTAGTATAGCATTTGTCATATTAACCTTTGAATTATTTACTTCCAGGTCGATGTTCTGCTTTAATTGGTCGATATTATTTTTTACTTTTTGTAATTCGTATCTCGACTGTTGAATATGTGCATTACGGTTGTTACCGTCAAAAATGGGGATCGATAACCTGATGCCGGCATAAGAACTGGTAAACCAATCGCCCTTGCCAAAATAATCAAACTGGCTTCGTTGAGCACTTTTACTATAAGTGCCAAATGAAACAATAGAAGGTATTTTGGTGAGTTTATACCGCCTGATATTTAATGTAGCCAATTTTACAGCAATATCCAGGTACTGAATTTCTTTTCGGTCAGTATAATTATAACTGGCATCAAGGATATTCGTTTTTAATTCTTCTTCGCTTAATGTATCTGTCAAAATAAGTTCTTCTTTTTGCGGCATACCCATCAGCATTTTTAATCCTGAATTACCAATCGCCAGTGAATTTTCGATCTTAATTTTTTCAGTTTTTATATTATTGAGTTGTACTATTACTTTATCAACATCCAGTTTTTCGGCAAAGCCGTTCTTAAAAATTTCTTTGGTATCATGCAACAGTTTCTCAAACCTTTCTATATTGGCATCCAGCGACCCCAGTTGTTTTTTACCCACCACCAGCTGGTAATATATTTTATAAATGTTTGTTTTTATTTGTTCAGCTGTTATTTCTTCTGCCTTAACACTGAATTTAAGTGTGTTCTTTCTAGCCTTAAGCGCTATAAATACCTGCCCATCAAATAAAATAAGGGAAAGTTCAAGTCCTGCAGTTGTATTCCATGGCGATCCAAACTGTACAGGAACTTTAGTGCCCGGGCGGCCAATTACTTCCCCTGGCAAAATACTGGTGGGTATATCAAAATAATGATTGGAAGTAATGTAACTGCTGATCTGCGGCAAGGCCATTGCGGTATATTGCCGGTTTACCTGCTGTTGTATTTTAATGTCAAGCAGCGCATTTTTTACAGTGAATGAATTTTTTAAAGAATACTCCACTGCCTGTTTTACAGAGAATTCATTTTTTGTTTGCCCATAAGTATAACCGCCCAACAGCAGTAAAATAAGAACTAAGTTTATTATTTTGATTGGTCTGTTACTTTGCATCTGCTGATAATTTTTTTAATCTTTCTTGTTGATATTTAAGTGTGATTTTATATCCTTTTTGTGTTACAACACCAAATAAAAAGTTCAGTAATACTTCTTCCTCAATATCGGCCAGGCTGGATTTAACTTTTGTATGAAATTCGGGATGGAATGGGAGTGTTACACTTTCAACCCTATAACGGGCCAGTATGTCAATTTTTATTTCAGGTCTGTATAATTCTTCTTTTACACCCCTCAGCAAGTTCTCTTTTATTATGGTATAGAGGTATTCGTTTTTATGTTTGGCAAATTTTTGGAAAGCTCCCGGATGATATTTCTGCATATCAAAAAGCAATGAACTGTTCATCGAGCGAAATATCTCCATCATAAACTCCATGGCAAGGAATATCTCATGTATAGCGTTATCAGATAATTTACGATCGTGTTCACAACAGGTTTGATTATACTTTATGATAGCACTTACTACTTCTTCTACCAGGGTATCCTTATCGGCATAATACTGGTAAATGGTTTTTTTACTGATACCCAGTGCCGTAGCAATATCATCCATGCTTACACTTCGTAAACCATATTGCATAAAAAGGTCGTGCGCCTTTTGTCTTATTCGTCCTTGATTGGTCATTTCTTTCATAACGGGGTACAAAACTAAGAAAACTTTTAATGTAACCAAAGTTTCCTGACCATCTTTTTCGTATTAACTACTATATAGGGACTAATAAAGTAGTACAAATTATAAAAAAATGAAATTTACAACTTACTTTAAACGGCTTTGGATGGCTATTTTAGGGAAACAAGAAGTACCCCCCAATCGTAAAGATTGGAGTAACTGGAAAGAAAATAAGGGGTATCAGGGTGCTATTTGATAGGCTCTAAATAATCCCACATCACATTAGCAACTTCAGATACTACTACGCTGAATTTTTTATTTACTTCTGTGGCTGCTTCTTTAGCTTGTTCAATAACAGTTTCAATAGCTAAATGGGTTTCTCTATAATACTCTGCTGTGGGTAATTCATAGGTCACTCCATTTGAACCGTAAATAGTTTTGAAAAATCCCTTCTTTTTCATGGAAGCGTGCAGGGTGTCGTAATCATCAGGCCATACTGCTTTATGCAGTTCAACCCTTGTCATAAACTTGGACATTTATTAAATTTTTATTTTTATCAATATGAAGCCTGCCTATTCTTAGGTGGGCTTCACTCATAAAGGTACATATAAACTAATTATATTAGTATTTTATGATAAATATTTTTGCATTTAAAATGTGGAATTTACTGTAAAAATAGAGTAAAATTACGTTTAAAAATTAAAAAATACCGATTATCCTTCAATTTTACCGTTCATCAGCTATAACAACACATTCGATAAACGGCTTAGTAACTTTGTGTAATAGAATTACGCAAAAAATGGCCAAGCCAATTAAAGAAACTCCAGTTATTAAGGGTAATGACGCTAAGGTTTTCAGGGAAAATATGACTAAAACAGAAGCGAATAAAGTTACCGCCCCCCAGATGGCTCAAATGCAAGCCAACTACACTAAACTTATGTCTATTAGTGTCAAATCAAATTGACTTTTCAAATTACACATTAATTAGGCTTACCGAAGATTATTCGATTAAGCCGTTTGATTGCAACGACACCGATTTAAATGACTTCCTTTTTAATGATTCAAGGGATTACACAAAAGGCCTTTTAGCAGTTACGCACTTAATAGAAGATGTTGAAAAACATAGTACGATAGCTTTTTTTAGTATGTTTAATGATAAAATATCTCTCAATGATACAAGCAATAACTTTTGGAATAAGTTACGTAAAGAGATGCCGCAGCGAAAGAAGCTACCAAGTTACCCTGCTGTTAAATTAGGCCGTTTAGGAGTGGGCAATGACTATAAAGGGAAGGGCTTTGGAAAGATGATTTTAGATTTTTTAAAATTGCATTTTGTAACCAACAATAGAACAGGGTGCAGATTTTTAACGGTAGATGCTTATAGCCAATCCTTAGGATTCTATGAGAAACAGGGATTTCTTTATTTGACTAAAGACGATATTGGGAAAGATACAAGACAAATGCACTACGACTTATTTCAAATACCTTCTTAGTTATTTTTTTTCTTTTTTAGCGGGTTTTGCAACAACCTTTTCAATAGTTCATCTGCGGTCAGGTTTGTTTTGACGGTAATAGGAGCGAGTATCTTTTTGGTTAGCTTCTTTTTCA
>JAYVUE010000156.1:0-5977 GCA_043788195.1 Chitinophagaceae bacterium | reverse complement strand
GAAAGTTCGTTTGCAAAAAAATAAGTAATAACCAGGCTATAAACCTGGTTAAGCACTCTTTACAGGTAATATCAGGCTTAAAGTGCCAAGTATAAGCATGGATGTTAAACTAATGTGCAAAATCTGGCCAGCCATTACTTGCAAAAGGCAAAACTAAGTACTAACTTGGTAAGTCATTTCTTTACAACTCACCAAAACTATTAATTATGGACATCAAAAAACTGCTCATTGGAGGAATCTTAGCCGGTATTCTGTTCTTCCTTTTAGGCTGGTTGGCTTATGCAAATCTATTTGCAAATTTCTTTGCAGCACATCCTGGAAGCGCAGGAAATCTTATGCGTGCCGATAAAGACCTCCAGTTTTTGTACCTCGTTATCGGTAACCTTTCGTTAGGATTTGCGTTGGCTTTTATTTTGGTTAAGTCAAATGTAAGCTCAATGGCTTCGGGCCTGGTTACGGCTGGAATAGTAGGATTACTTTTCGGTGTTGGTAATGGCACAATAATGTATGCCACTTCAACTGTTATAAGTAAAACAGCTATGGCAGCAGATGTTGCTATAATTATTGCGATGTGGGCTATTGCAGGTGCCGTTGTTGGTGCAGTGCTGGGGATGGGCAAAAAAACTGTTTAGATCATATTTATAAAGTAATATAAGGGTAAACCTCATTCACAATAAATAATTTATTGTGAATGAGGTTATCTTTTTTAAAGGATCATTGTTTAAAGTTTCCTTTAAAATTTGCTTTGAATTTTTGAAACTCCGGTATTGATACATTTTGAACATAACCATTTTCGGGGTGATAATAAATGTATTCCTGGTGATAAGCTTCAGCAGGATAAAATTTACTAAAAACTTTTACTTCCGTAACAATTTTTGCAGAATATTTTTTTGAATCATTTATCCGTTTGATCTCAGTTTCAATCACCTGTTTTTCTTTTTCATTACGGTAAAAAGCAATGGAGCGGTATTCTGTTCCCATATCATTACCCTGCCGGTTTAAAGTTGTAGGATCCATACTTGCAAAAAAAGCAGCTACTAAAGTTTCATAACTAATCTTTGACGGATCATAATAAACCTGCACAGTTTCAGTATGCCCGGTACTACCCGAAGCAACGGATTCATAATCGGGATTAGTCGTTGTTCCTCCCGCATATCCTGATACAGCATCACGAACACCTGTTAAACTTTGAAAAATAATTTCAGCATGCCAAAAACAGCCTTGGGCAAAAGTAGCAGTGGCCTCATTGGCTACAGGCGCCTCTTTAACAGCAAGAGGAATTTTAAGCCCCTTATTTTGTGTTTGTGCGCAGGAAACAAGGCCGGCTAAAAAAGTAAATGTGAAAAGGATCGATCTCATGTTTTATTATTTTCTCAATTAACGAAATTAAGATACCCCGGGTTTGTTTTCAACTGTTAATATTAACCAAAAGAGCCGGATGTTCTTTGTTTACTTATTTACAGGTAAATTAGCAGCAAATTGTTGATATGCTAACTATAAGAATTTTATTAATGTTTGCCTTGTTGAGTATTAATAATGGCATTAAGGCGCAAAAGGAAGCACTTTTCACCGCAGCAATGAAAAATGAAATGTGTAAAAATGTAAAAGCAGCAGCACAACATGCATGGAAAGGGTATAAAGATTATGCCTGGGGAGCTGATGACCTTAAACCATTAACAAAAACCCCAAAGACATGGTATAAAATATCGATGTTGATGACACCTGTTGATGCCTTTGATACTTTTACATTACTGGGTTTAACAGTTGAAGCCAATGAAGCAAAAGAAATTATTTTATCTAAACTCAGTTTTAATATTGATAATGATGTGCAGGTTTTTGAAATAACCATTCGTTTGTTGGCCGGGTTGTTAACCGCTTATGAATTAGATGGCAATAAAAAATTTCTAACTCTGGCCACAGACCTTGGCAACCGGCTGATGCCTGCCTTTAATACAAAAACAGGTATGCCTTTCCGGTATGTACATTTGCAAACCGGAAAAACAAAGGACAGCATTAATAATCCTGCTGAGATTGGCACACTGATGATGGAATTTGGCAAGCTGTCGAAACTCACCGGCGATAATAAATATTACAATGCTGCCAAAAAGGGAATGATGGAAGTTTACAAAAGAAGAAGCGCTATCGACCTGGTAGGAGAGCAGATCGATGTGAATACAGGGCAATGGGTAAGCACGCAAAGTCATATCAGCGGTTATATTGATTCTTACTTTGAGTATATGTATAAAAGCTGGTTATTATTCGGTGATAAAGATTTTAAGATCGCATTTGACAAACTCAATTCTGCATTAAAGAAATACATGATCAGCAAAACAGATCATGGCTGGTTCATGCGCCATGTAGATATGCACAGTGGAAAAGAAACCGCCACTACTTATGGCGCTCTCGATGCTTTTTATGCCGGGCTCTGTGCTTTTTCTGGTGATGTGGAAACCGGGAAAAAAATACAGGAAGCAAATTATTATATGTGGACGAAGTTTAACATTGAACCCGAAGAATTTAATTTTATGACCGACACTATCATGAGTGCCTATTATATTTTACGACCAGAAAACCTGGAGAGTTGTTTTTATTTGTATCGCCTAACCGGGCAAAACAAATATTTGTGGCAGGGAAAACAAATGGTAGATGATATACTTACCCATTGCAAGAATGAGGTAGGATTTGCATCATTAAAAAATATATTGACCTATGAAAAAACAAATTCAATGGAAAGTTTTTTCTTTGGTGAAACACTAAAGTATGCTTACCTGATCTTTGCCCCGGAATCTACACTGGATCTTAAAAAACTGGTGTTAACAACCGAGGCACATCCTTTTAAAATTGAATCAAAATAAAATTTAAAACACATACAGGTCTATTAAAAGGTATAATTAAAAATGACAAAGAACAGAAACGCTGCTGTAGGCTTTATATTTATCACACTGCTTATTGATGTAATTGGTTTTGGTATTATCATACCGGTCATGCCTAAACTAATATCACAGCTAAAACAGGTGGACATCAGCTCGGCTTCCACCTATGGAAGTTTTCTGATGTTTGCTTACGCTGCTGTACAATTCATTTGCGCTCCCATACTCGGTAACCTCAGTGATAAATATGGGCGACGCCCCGTTTTATTATTTTCTTTATTTGGATTTGGTATTGATTATTTATTCCTGGCATTGGCGCCAACTTATGGCTGGTTATTTATAGGGAGGATCATTGCAGGCATCACCGGCGCCAGTTTTACTACCGGTGCCGCCTATATTGCTGATGTTAGCACTGCAGAAAACAGGTCAAAAAATTTTGGGATGATCGGTGCCGCATTTGGTTTGGGTTTTATTATCGGACCCTTGATTGGCGGCCTGCTTGGTTCTTTAGGCCCACGTATTCCTTTTTATGCTGCTGCTGCTTTGGCATTATTGAACTGTACCTATGGCTATTTTGTTTTACCCGAATCATTAAGCAAAGAAAACCGAAGGCCATTTAACTGGAAGCGGGCCAACCCCGTTGGATCTTTATTGCATTTAAAAAAATACCCTGCAATAACAGGACTCGCCTTATCTATTTTACTCATTTACATTGCCGCTCATGCAGTAATGAGTACCTGGAGTTATTACGGAATGTATCGTTTTAACTGGAATGAAAGAATGATCGGTTTATCCTTGGGGATGGTGGGTTTAATGGTAGCACTTGTACAGGGGTTATTAATAAGGTTCATTAATCCGAAATTAGGAAATGAACGAAGTATTTATTTTGGTGTGGGTTTGTACACCATCGGCATGTTATTGTTTGCTTTGGCCAATCAGGGCTGGATGATGTTTTTATTTATTGTTCCGTATTGCCTTGGAGGAGTTACTATGCCTGCTTTACAGGCTATCATGGCCGGTCATGTGCCGCGTAATGAACAGGGAGAATTACAGGGAGGCATAACAAGTTTAATGAGCCTCGCTGCTATCATCGGACCCCTGTTGATGAATAATTTATTTTTTTATTTTACACATAATAATGCACCTGTTCATTTGCCTGGCGCACCCTATTTTTTAGGATCGGTCTTAATGTTTTGTAGCGGATGGGTGGCTTATAAAACATTACATACAAAAAAAGTAAAGGCATAAAATGAGTACTGAGATCACTGATTATAAAAATGTTTTTTTTATTGGTATTGCCGGCGTGGGAATGAGTGCCATTGCACAATACCTGTCAGGCATAGGCATTACCGTTAGCGGAAGTGACAGGTATTTTAAAGCTGGCGAACACAATGATACCAAACAAAAACTGGAAGCAGAAGGGATACAGTGTTTTTTGCAGGATGGAGAAGGCATCACTGATCAGACTGACCTTGTTGTGGTTTCCACTGCCATTGAAGATACCGTTGCAGAAGTGCAAAAAGCAAAACAACTGAATATTCCCATTTTAAAACGCAGCGAAGTGCTTGCACTCATTGCAAAAAGCAAAAGAACAATTGCAGTAGGAGGCACATCCGGAAAAAGTACAACCAGCGCCATGTTGTTCAGTATCCTGGAATATGCGGGATACCAGCCCAGTATTATCAGTGGTGCTGGCTTAACAAGTATCACCAAAGAAAATAAAATAGGTAATGCAAAAGTGGGAGGAGGCGAGTGGCTGGTAATTGAAGCTGATGAAAGTGATGGTTCTATTGTACACTACCAACCCGAGATCGGCCTGCTGTTAAATGTAGATAAGGATCACCAGGAGATAGATGAACTGATGAGCATCTTCACAACTTTTAAAAATAATACGAAGCGATCATTCATCGTAAACCAGTCCAACGCTTTGGCAAAACAATTATCTCAAAATATAAAACAGGATTTTTCGGTTGATGAAAATTCAGGGGCCGGATTTATAGCTAAAGAATTTGTACAGAAAGGTTTTAATATTAAATACTCAATACTCAATACTCAATTTTCAATAAATACGATCGGAAAACATAGTATGGAAAACGCTTTGGCCGCAATAGCTGTTGCCAATCAAATTGGAGTAGGATTGGAAACCGCAGCAGCAGCTTTGAAAAATTATGAAGGTATCTATCGCCGTCACCAGGTGCTGGGACAAAAGAACGGTGTTTGGGTCATTGATGATTATGCGCATAACCCTATAAAATGTGCGGCATCTATTGCTGCGTGTCAGCAAGTAGCCCCAAAGGTTATTGCATGGTTTCAACCGCATGGCTATGGGCCAACAAAATTTTTGCGTGCTGATTTTGTAAAAGAGATCGCTGCTGTATTGCGCCCCGAAGATGAAATTTGGATGAGCGAGATATTTTATGCAGGCGGAACCGCCGTAAAAGATATTTCGGCAGGCGATCTTATACAAGATATACAGGCATTGGGCAAGAATGCTTTTTTTGTGGAAAACAGGAATGATCTTTTATCTGCAGTGAGTCAGCATTTATCTGGTGATTGTGTATTACTTTTAATGGGCGCAAGAGACCCTAGTCTCGAATATTTTGGGAAAGATGTTTTTGAGAGAATATAACCGCAGAGGCGGGGAGACGCGGAGTTAAATTCTCAGCGCCTCTGCGGCTCCGCGGTAAAAAATAAAAATGACTACATTAATAACCAACATACAACAACTCATCGGCACCAGAGAAGAAACAAAACTTCTCCGCGGTGCTGCACTAGCCGGGTTGCCCTCTATCGAAGATGCCTTTCTTTTAATTGAAGACGGTATCATTGCAGATTACGGTGCTATGTATGAGCTGGAATTAAAAGTTCCTCAGTTGCCAAAAAATATTATTGATGCACATGAGCAAATGGTTTTGCCCACTTGGTGCGACAGTCATACCCATCTAGTTTTTGCCCAAAGCCGTGAAGAAGAATTCATTGATAAGATAAAGGGAATGAGTTATGCTGATATTGCAGCAAAAGGCGGCGGCATCTTAAACTCTGCTGCCAGGTTAAATGAGGCCACCGAAGATGAATTATTCAACAGTGCATGGAAAAGGCTGGAAGAA
>JAYVUE010000155.1:0-3946 GCA_043788195.1 Chitinophagaceae bacterium | reverse complement strand
AAACATTGCGTTCTTTATTACAGATACCTGCAATATTATGAATGGCCCCATTGGGATTACTACCGGTAGTTATACTTCCTTTTTCATCACAATAGCGGTAAATGACCTGCCGGTGCATTTCCATTTCTTCCAATTTTTTTTCATTGGCAAAAAAACGTCCTTCGCCATGTGCAATGGGAATCATCAGGGGTATACTTCCTACTGAAGCGCTTTCTTTTATAAAAATATTTTTACAGGCAAATTGTTGTTGGCTGTTACGCAATAATACACCGGGTAATAATCCACTTTCGCATAGGATCTGAAAGCCATTACAAACGCCCAATACTTTACCGCCATTATTGGCAAATTTAATTACACTTTGCATCATCGGGCTAAACCTGGCAATGGCACCGCATCTAAGATAATCACCATAGCTGAAGCCCCCGGGTAGTACAATACAATCATTACTTGAAAACCGGCTGATGTCTTTTTCTTTATGCCAAAGAGTGATGACTTCCTGGCCCAGGTCATTTTCAAGGGCTCCAATCATATCCCTGTCGCAGTTACTGCCGGGAAAAATTACTACACCAAATTTCATTGAATAAAATTGAGAGCGACAAAGATACTGGATTCCGGATTCTGGATACTGGATACCGGATAAGCGTATTAAATTTCGGAGAGTTTATAAATATCAGGCTGCCACTCTTCAATACTTGAAAAAAACCTTTGAATCAGCAGGTGTTATCCAGTAACTAATATCCAGCATCCAGTATCTATCCTGCCTCCCGGTTATACAACAAAGTAGCTGATAACAATTACAAAAGCCACCATTAACCAATGTAAAACAAGTGGAATCCACTTTTTAGAAGGATAAAGAAAAGCTGCACCCAATATGGCAGACAAAGGAACAGCACATAAAATCCAATATTCAAATGTATGAGTAGCATTTACAAATGGCACAAAAACGGCTACGATCAAATATAAAAAAACCAGGTTCCAGCTTTTTCGTGCCTGTATTAATTGTCGTCGGAAATTTTGTTGAATAAAGATAAACCCGATCACAGAAATAAATAAAACAATAATAATAGCTGCATATGCCCAATTGGTTTGGCTAAATTTTGGATTGGTAACTGCAAAGCCCGGAAATACATATCCCTTCCACCTGTCTGTTAAAAAAACCCATGCCAATAAAAAATAATAAGGTGTAATGATACCCAACAATGCGATTAACCATTCTGCCAATTTAAACGGACGTGTTATTGCCAGTCCAAAAATTATCAATGCTGCAAATGCCAGAGATGGAAAGTAAAAAAAAGTAGCAAGTCCAATTGCAACTCCTATATTGAATAAGGCTGTTTTGGGATTTGGATTATTATACAACCCGCTCATCCTGGCCCAAACCCATATCAGTAAAGTATTAATGATCAGTGGTGCAGATAACATATTCCACTCAGAAAATAATGATGTTACCAGTAAATAACTCATGCCTGTAAGATAATTAGGCAATTGCATCAGGCGAAGGTCATTTACCAGTTTATTGAATGCAACTGCCTGGCTAAACAACAATCCATAAACTATTAATGGGTATATAACAGGTAAACTGCCGCCAAATACCGACAACCATTTTAATAATGCTTTGTATAAAAAACCGTCTATCTGTTGAGGATGTGGAATTTTTGGCTGCAAGATCATTGGCAACTTTAATAAAAGCCCGTACACAAAAAGTAAAAATGTGTTATAAAGATTATTGGACTTAAATATGCCTGTCAATGCAATTGAGAATTTATATGATCAATACTAATTACAATGCGAAGTTGGCGAATAATAAGAGATTGGCGAAAATATTTTTAAGCACTACTATTAAAAACACATTAAAAATCTATTTTGGCAAAACATATATTGCCGTGGAAAACACATGGTACAATTAACTGTTTTGCGCCTACCTGTTTACCAAGCCTGGTTTTAAATTCATACCCTTTTTCCTGGCTCTTTAATGTTGCATTTCTTTTTATTGTTCCATCTGCTGAAATACTCTGATCAGACATGACCTGGTTTTTTTTATCCATATTAAATAATAAATGGACCTCCCCGCCTGAATTCATTGTAGAGAATGAAAGGAAATCTTCATTATCATCATCATTTTGATCTTTATGAATTACTTTACCCCATTCTGCCTGGCCGTTTTCACCAACACTTAATACAAGGATATTTGCATAATAATATCTTGTACTCTTGTAATTGGAAAAAGTATTGGACGGCCGGTAATATCCATAATACGGATTATACGAATAATAAGAATTTGAAGAAAATGAGGAGGGATTGTTAAAGTAATCCCAGCGGTTCCAGGTATTGTTATTTCCATCGGCCTGGCTGGTAAAATCTTCTGCAGTTAATAAAAATCCACCGTCTTTTCTGGCAATGACCTGCCGGATAAAAAAATTATCGAAAGTATACCGCAATAATCCATCCGTATGGGCTTCGGCCCTGAAAGTATTATCAAATCCGTTAAAAGCAGATGGATTTTGTTTTTCTGTTATTTTATCCCAGCTACAGGAAAACAAACCTTCAATACTTCCGCGGCTTTTGAGGTTATAAAATGAATTAATGATATACCTGTTGTTGAGGTTGTCAATCTTTAATTTCACTTCATCAATATATTTTTTGTCTAAATTGATCTCATGATAAATAAAATTTTCGAACAGGGGTTTTTTAATAACCACTTGCAATTGATTACTGTTTTCCCTCAGACCGGATTGTTTATCCAGTGTAAAAACAAAATTGCCGTCATTATCAAGAAGGAATTCACCAAAATTGTCACGTCTTTCATCAAAAGGCATTGTTTGCCTTGTTTTGTTGATCAGTTGCAATTGGTCGTTAAATAACAAGGTTACTATATTAAACTGCTCGTATTTTTTTTGAATTTTGAAGACCATTATTTTTTTCTTATCCTCACTGCAAATTGTAGAATATATTTTATTATCAGAAAATAAAGGCAGCTGGGTTGTATCCATTTGAAAAGGTTCGGTCATTTTTTTTCCGTTGCCGTCCATTTTAATACCCATACAATACAGGATACTGTTTTTATGATATTGATAGATCATGTAAAAAAAATCAGGATAGGCGATAAAATCCACGTTTAATGTTTTTTCCGGAACAAAATCAAGATTTACAGTTTCTTTGATCTTCATTTCATTATCAAATAATACAAGTTTATGTTTCCACTTGATATTTTTGTAAACAATGATATTAGAATTCATTTTGCCAATGATCTCATAATTGTTATTATTGTCATCCCTGTCTTCCTTATTGTACTCTGAATAAGTTATTTGTTGGGCCGAAATTGAAAAAGGCAGGAAAAAAATAAGGCCCGTTGCAAAAATAAAATGACGAATCATAGTGATAAAATGTTACATTAAAATTACGATTTAAAAGACAATGTTGGGTAAATAACACTGAACAAGATGTACCTGGTTTTGTTTTTACATAACAAAATTGATCTTTATTTATGCAAACCGTATTAATTACAGGCGGAACAGGATTAACAGGCCGTGCTTTAACCAGCGCCCTTTTACAAAATGGGTATATGGTGATCATCCTTACCAGAAAGCTTCCTGCAAAAAAGCCCAAAAACGGATTGAGCTATGCTGTATGGGATATCAATGATCAAACTATTGATGTGCCTGCAATACAACGAACCGATTATATTATTCATTTAGCCGGAGCGGGTGTAGTTGAAAAAAAATGGACCGATGCTTATAAAAAAGAGATCGTTGACAGCCGTACT
Organism: Chitinophagaceae bacterium; assembly: GCA_043788195.1. GTDB lineage: Bacteria > Bacteroidota > Bacteroidia > Chitinophagales > Chitinophagaceae > Ferruginibacter. The sequence goes on along the minus strand of JAYVUE010000155.1, from coordinate 183 downwards.
AAAAGCAGTGAATTACTTTTTTCTACATTGAAAAATAATCCTAATAAAGTTAAAGCTGTGATCAGTGCCAGTGCCATTGGTTGGTATGGCGCAGACCCCATCCAGACCTTATCTGACCGACAGGAAGGCTCCCCCTTCTGGGAAGGCTTCGAAGAGAATGATAAACCTGACACCGCGTTTTTG
>JAYVUE010000154.1:0-3676 GCA_043788195.1 Chitinophagaceae bacterium | reverse complement strand
TACCTTATTTGAAAATTACCCCGACAAGACAGCAATAGAGAAAGTTGACATCGGAAGATTGGGTAATACCGGTTTCAGGGTTTACGATGCTGCAAAGATCAAACAAAACATGGAACCTGCCCGCAGCGTTGTTGATCTGCACATTGAAAAACTTACAGATAGCTGGAAACACCTCACCAATTTTGAAATATTATCATTACAACTGAAGGCATTTGAAAAATATTATGAACTGGCTGTTGTTCATTATCAACCCACTTTAACCTTTATTCATGGAGTGGGTGAGGGAAGGTTAAAGGAAGAGATTCATGCTGAATTACGGTTAAAAAAAGAAGTAAGATCATTTGTTAACCAGTATACTCAGTTATATGGTTATGGCGCTACCGAAATTTATTTTGAATATAAATAAATGTATCAAACCAAACCAATTCATGTTGCATACTGGTAATGCCCGGTTTAAAAAGATAACCAGTTGAACTGATCAATTACATTAAAATAAATATGCGGGTATGCCTGTTAGTGAGATAGTTGTTTTTATGGCTATGGTAATTGGCTTTGCGCTTACACCGGGGCCAAATATGATGCTTTACCTGGCACATACTTTTGAATATGGCCGAAGACCAGGATGGGCTACTGTTGCCGGTATTACCAGTGCTTTTCTTTTTCATGTAGCGGCAGTTGTGTTTGGTCTCACCGCTTTGCTTGTGAAACTGCCGGGTGCATTAAACCTGTTGCGGTATATTGGTATTGCTTACCTGCTTTATCTGGCCTGGAAAAATTTAAAAACTATAGCATGGATTGAAACTGGTGTTACAGCAATTAAAAAACCACTGCAGCATTTTTATATCAAAGGCCTGATTGGCAACCTGCTTAACCCGGGTACATTATTTTTATATTTTTCACTGATACCCCAGTTCATACATCCTGAGCGTAAAAATATTTTATTGCAGAATCTTGAATTATGTGGTTTGCAGATGATGGGGAGTACGGTCACAAATTGTATCATTGTTTTTTTAGCCGGGTTTGCCACTGATCAGTTTTTTAAAAACGAAAAATACCAACGATGCATAAGGTATGTGATGAGTTTTTTAATTGCAGCCTTTGCAATAAAAATGCTGTTCTGGCAATTGTGACCAAATTGCACTTGTTTTTTCCAAAATATCTTCCTATTTTACTTTTTACCGTTTTAATTACCTGCAATGTTCAACCATGTTACAAAGGTATAACAGGCGTAAATTTATTATTACAGGAAGTGTAATTTTGTTGCTGCTTCCTTTTATACAGTATTGTAAAAGTAAAACCCGAAAAACGACAGCCAATAAAATAAAAGAAAAACAGGTACTGCGGCATATCACTAAAAAGAGAAAACCGCCTGTAAATATGAAGATGGTTAGCAACAGGGGATGGTATAAAAATAAAAAGAACGGTAAAATTCATTTTTTTGATGAAAGAGGGTTTGCTCCCTCTTTGCAATACCTTAAGAATACTAAAGAGTTTGAAATGTTTACCAAACATCTTGAACCCTGGGATGCAAAACAACTTACGTTGGAAATATTTCAAAAGAATGTAAGTAAAAAAAATAAAGACTGGATTACTGAAAATGCGGCTTTGGCTTTTACTTCTTTTGGCAATTATACGGATGCAGCTGCGATAGTTAAAAGCCGGATCGAAAAACGCCCTTTTAATGTTCGTATGTGGGATATGTTTTGTATAATAACACTAAAGTCGGCTGATGAAAAATTGAAGATAGAGCAACAGTTGCTTATGACAAAATACCAGGGCACGGCCAATAAACAACTTTTACAACGTTTGGCCAGGTACAGTGAAACAGGATGGCAAACAAAAATAAAAGACAAAGATTTTAAATGGGATAACCGAAAAATATAAGGGCGGAAGTATTTCAAACAGAATACCTTTGGAAATGATGGTCCGGCCATCCAAACCCGCCCTTTTTTTTACTTCACCTGAATGTTCCGGAAATAGTATAACAAACTTTGTCATTGATCCGCTTGAATATCTCACCGTTTATTTTTTGCAGTTTTCTTAGTTCCCGTTTATCTAACAAGCGGCCCTCACTGTCGAAACGTTGAGGTTGTGAAAAATAAGTGAGGATATAGTATTTCTGACTGGAAAAAAGTGCTTTTAAAACAACCGGTTTTATTGACATAAAGATCAATGAATTCTTTTTTTCATCCATATAATAATCAAAATTATTGATCCAGATGCAACGGATAGACTGCATTTGTCCTATTAATTCATTGATCTTTTTTGCATTTAAATGATATTTAAGTAAAGTATCTGTTAACCTCGGTTCATTTACATTAAACTCATAAATATAGCTAAGTGAATCGGTTATGATCTCAATAGAAACAAAATTAAAAGTCTTACTGGCAAAGGCAATATTAAAATGTTTTTGCTGATAAAGCTCTTTATAAGATTCTTCTATTTTATCTAAAACAACTTCATTTTCGAGATAATATTTTTCAGTAATGATCTTAGGTGAACAGGAAATGAAAAATGCGAAGACCCCCACCAGCTTTAGCAACAGTATGATTTTAATTCGCATCTTTTTATCTTTTACTGCAATTAGTAATTCCAAAAATAATTTTACTCAAAAAAGAAGGTGACAGCTGCCGGAGCGTTCTTTCGCCATAATCCCAATATACAAGTGTAATAAGGTCATTTACTTTATTGATCTGTTGCACCACAACAAAATGTGTTGGAACATCAAGTTTTATTGCAGTATGGTTTTTTTTATGAACGATCCTGTTATTGATGTACAATACAACAATGCCTTCCTGTAATTTTTTTGAGATGTATTTATACAGGTCACCTATTACAGGCCTGATAAGATCAGATCCCCTGGCGTTTACTTTATAATTTAATAATGTTCTGATCATACGGTTAAACTTTGCATAATTAACCGATGCCCAAAAATTATCTTCATCTCCCGGATCGTATTTGCGGTTAAATAAATTCAGGTATCCTTTAAAATGATCAGCAAGGGTTAAGTACCACATCTGTTCAGCAGGGCGTATATCCAGCACACCCTTATATTTAAACTGGCCTGCTTCTTTTTTAATAGCATCAGAAGGATTGAAAACAGTAGTTCCCAATTCTGCTTTACCATTCGTGTATAATTGTAAAAGTAGTTTAGTATAACCCAACGGGTCATCCTGTAAAAACAGGTAAGTAAATGCTCCGTAACCACAGAAATAAGTTCCCCTCCCGGGGTAAATACTCATCGGCTCATTAATATTTAATCTTAAATTCTGAATAAATAAGTTGGGTTTAATTTTTGGCCAATAAATACTTGGTTCAAGTTCTTTTATTGAATTAATAAAATCTAATGCTTCTTTTTGAGTAGATGTTTTTAGCGGATCAGAATGACCAATTGAGAGCTTATCAGCAATCAGGGAATTGATCGAAATAAAATATATTCCGAAAGTAAGTATAAGAAGTTTATAATGAAAACCGGTTTTCCTCAATTTGAAATTATTCAACAGCAAAGATAATCAATATAAAAAATAGAAAGAGACTGTCTAAAAAGCTCAAAAAATAACCGCAGAGGCGGGAAGACGCAGAGGTTGATATTTTTAAAAGACTTTCTTTTCTCTGCGCCTTTGCGCATCAGCGGTTAAAATCACTTTTGAGACAGCCTCTTCTTTGAAATATTCCT
>JAYVUE010000153.1:0-7745 GCA_043788195.1 Chitinophagaceae bacterium | reverse complement strand
CAATTGTAATTCTTTGCTGATCCTTTTTTCGTTAACAATACTTCCTGAGAATACCACGATAAATTTCCCTGGGATGTAAAGCCCCGAAGCCATTTCTTCCAATGCAGCACAGATACCGCTTTGCTTCAATATACCCGGGTTAAGGGTATGACTGATATTTCGGATCTCTTCAACTGCATTATTAATGTATCCAATGCTCTGGCTGATATATTCTCCCGAAACTAAAGGTTGCTTATCTGCTATCTTCAAAAACAACAATGCAGATGCGAGTAACTGGTTCACATTGTCGTGTAATTCTTCTGATAATTCTTTACGTTCTATTTCCTGTGCAACCAATGCTGCATTTACCATATACTGTTTTTTCTTTTGTTCGGCTTCAAGTACCTCTTGCTGCAACCGGCGTTCTTCGGTTACATCCTGCATGGCGCCGATGAGGCGAATGGCCTTACCTTTTTTGTTCCTGATAATATAAGCCTGGTCAATAACATTTTTATATTCACCTTCAGCACACTTATAACGAAACTCACTCATCCACCGTTCAGCATCAGTATGAATAGCTTGCTGTAGGGATGCCTCGGCTTTGTCAGCATCATCCGGATGAATATTATCATCAGTAAAATCCATCAGTTCATCCTTATCACCATATTTAAAAAAAGCATTATTACCTCCAAAACGTTGAATCCGGTTGGTTTCCAAGTCACAATCCCAAATTACATCACGGGTTGCTCTTCCTGCAAATTCAAAGCGCTCATGCATTTTATCCAGTGCCTTTTTAGCTACCACTTCTTTTGTAATATTGATTGCTTGAGCGCCCACCATCATCTTTCCATCGGGCCCCGGTACGGGAAACTTATAGGTACGGAAATATTGAACTTCGCCTTTTGAATTGATCCATTCCTGCAAATATTCAATTGCCTTATTCTTTTCAATTACTTCCCGGCTACGCAGCAATGCTTCAGGGTTGCTTTCAGAAGAACCGACCTCATTGATATTTTTTCCCAGGTTTTCATCCAAATAATTAAAAGTATTCATGAAACTGGAATTCATATACAATAAGTAATTATTTTCATCAACCACCCAGGCTAACTGTGGCGCATTTTCCATGAACGACTGAAAACGGTTTTTTTCTTTTACAACCTTTTCATTGGCTTCCACTATATCTGTAACTTCTGTTGAATGCCCACCTACATATCTTTTTCCACCCGGTTCAATAATTGGAAATTTACGGGCATCAAAATACCTGGATTTTCCGGTTTCATCAACATAACTGTATTGGTAGTTTATAATTTGATTGCCGGATAAAACTTCTTCTATTGATTTCCTTGCTTTTTCTCTTATCGCTTCCGGGTAAAGATGGTGGTTATCGTTGTTCAGATTCTCATCAGTAAAATTGCTGGATATTTTATACATGTTATTCATGTAACGGGTAATACCTTTTTCATCCACGATCCACGCCAGCATAGGTGCATTTTCCATGAATGATGTAAACTGATTCCTTTCAGTGGTCAGTAACTGGTTACTAATGGTTTCAATGGTGATATCGATTGCCTGTCCACCGATGAGTTGTTTGCCATTAAGACCTTGCACAGGGAATTTGTAAACCCTGTAAAAAATCGTTTTCCCTTCCGGATCTTTTCCTTCTTCAAAAACCTCAACATTTGTATTGGTTTCGAGTACCATTTTATCACTGGCCATGCAGTTTGGCCGCATTGATTCCGGGTAGAAATCATATATGTTCTTCCCCAGCACATCATCATCAAGCTGAAATATTTTTTTGAAAAGCGAGTTCATGTAAAACAATTTTCCTTCCGCATCATTGATCCATGCCAGGGAAGGAGTGTTTTCCATAAATGACTGAAACTCTTCTTTAATTATAACAAGTTCTTCTGTTGCCTTCCTTTCAGCAGTGATATCTCTACATACAGCTATAAACCCTCCCGGTTCGCCACCCGGATGACTGAAAGTGCTGATAGCACTTTGCATAAACAAAATCTTACCTTTTTTATTTTTAACAATCACTTCTCCTTTCCAGAAACCCTTTTTTAAAATAATATCAATTGTTTCATTATTGCATTGCCGCAAGGTCCTGATACTGATAAAATCTGTTATCGGCTTGTTCTGCACTTCTTCAGGGCTAAATCCTAACAATAATTCTGAAGAAAAATTCCAGCTTTTTATACAGAAATTCATATCAGTAGAAATAACAACATCAGAGATATTATCCAGTAATACCGCCTGGCTGATCAGTTCCTGTTCCACTTTTTTCAGATGAGTGATATCAGTACCAATAAAACTGATCTCACTGATGTTCTTTTGATCATCGCTGATGGCAGACATTTCCCACCTGAACCAATGTTCTTGCCGCTGATGGTAGCTTTTTATTTCAATTATTATGACCTTACCTGGATTTTTTATGCAATTTTCACGGGCCCTGATGAATTTATCGATCTGGATGGACTGAATCACTTCATAAAAGGGTTTGCCCTTGTATAGTTGGGTAATAATACCGAATTGCTTTCTGAATAGTTTGTTCGATTTTAAAAACCCTAACTCCAAATCCGTTGTGCCATATAGAAATTCTGTGGAATTATCCAAAAAGGAAAAGGCGGGAGAATCAAATGGTTTCATTTCATGGAATTTTAGGGGTAATGTTTAAAATCAATCAACTTTTTTAAATGGTACTACATCTCCATTTCCTGTTCTCCTTTTTCATTGCATAGTTTCTACTTATATAATACCTGTCAGGCAACTTTAATATTAAATAAAAAATTATATGGGGTAACTCTATCTAAACAATTTTTATGCCATATAAATTGAAATTTTATATATTATTATTTGTACTACATAAAAAGTCTATTTATAGATGCTTTACTACTAATTCTAAATGATTAATTCTTCTGCCTGCCTTTATAGGAGAGGTTTTGCGATATTAGGTTGCAAACGCATTCCACAATACTGCGACAAGCGTATCCCGGGAAATTGCGATTTGAAAAGATATACGAAAAGGCTTTTTCTCGGCTAAAAAACTCTTCATTTAAGATTAAATTCGCTAATATATTTTATCACAAAAAGGTAAGTTGAACATAACCCGCATTTTGCAGTTGGATAAGTTATGAAACTTGTAACTATAAGTAGTCCAATCATCTTTTCTTATAATACCTTTGCAGCAAAACACCAGTTTGGAACTTACCAACCGCAAAGCACATTACGAATATTTTTTTGAAGCCACCTATATTGCGGGGATGGTACTCAGCGGCACCGAAATTAAATCTTTAAGGGCCGGTAAAGCCAGCTTTAACGACAGCTATTGTATATTTTTTAAAGGTGAGTTGTTTGTAAAAAGCCTACATATATCAGAATACTCATTTGGTACACACAGCAATCATGAGCCATTGCAGGAAAGAAAACTTTTACTTAATAAAAGAGAATTACGAAAACTGGAAAACAAGATCAAAGAGAAAGGCTATTCCATTATACCATTAAAAATGTTCCTTTCAGAATCCGGATATTTTAAAATGGAAATTGGTTTAGGCAAAGGAAAAAAGAACTACGATAAAAGAGATAGTATTAAAGAACGGGAAACAGACAGGGATATTAAGAGGAAGTACGGGGTTTGATGTAGGATGTACAATGTACGCCAACACTACATGCAGATACCTGTCGTACATCGTACACCTCAAATCTAACATTCGGAAAGGCCCAGCGGCACATTCACTGCCAGTCCGCCATCAGCCGTTTCTTTGTATTTACTGTTCATATCCAACGCCGTTTCCCACATCGTTTTTATCACTTCATCCAGACTTACTTTAGCATAATCAGGTGAACTTTGCAATGCCAGCTGGCTGGCAGTGATTGCTTTAATGGCACCCATGGTATTACGTTCTATGCAGGGTATCTGAACCAGGCCTCCGACAGGGTCACAGGTCATTCCAAGGTGATGTTCCATGGCAATTTCAGCAGCCATTAAAGCCTGTCTTTGTGTTCCACCCATACACTCAGTAAGCGCTGCAGCAGCCATGGCACTGCTTACTCCTATCTCGGCCTGGCAGCCCCCCATGGCTGCGGAAATAGTAGCCCCTTTTTTAAATATACTTCCCACTTCTGCAGCCGTCAATAAGAAATGAATTATTTTTTCATCCATATTGCCATTACAAAAAGCAATATAATAAAGTAAAACAGCAGGTATCACTCCTGCGGCACCGTTAGTAGGTGCAGTAACCACCCTGCCAAAACTTGCGTTCTCTTCATTTACTGCCAATGCAAAACAACTAACACAATCCAAAATGTATTTAAAATCATTACCGCCCTGCTGAATTGAACTAAGCCAACTTTCATAATCAGTATAGGGCCTGCCTGCGGTTATTTTTTTATTCAATAAAACAGCTCGACGTTTAACGTTTAGTCCTCCCGGTAACATCCCGTCTTTGTGGCAACCCCGGTAAATACAGGCAGCCATAACTTTCCAGATTTTCAACATCCCATCACGGGTTTCTTTTTCACTACGCCAGCTATGTTCATTTTCCAGTACAACCTCACTGATGTTCAATCCTGTTTTCATACACCAGTGTAAAAGTTCATCTGCAGTATTAATGGGAAAAGGCAGAATCATTGCTGAGGATTCAATTTTTTCTTCACCTTCCTTTACTACAAAACCGCCTCCAATAGAATAATAAGTTTCGGCAATGGTATCATTATTTTTTAAAGTAACAAGGAATGTTAATGCGTTGGGATGAAAGGGTAATGATTCGCTGTAAAGAAACTCAATATCATCTACAGGATCAAAATCGATTTCATGTTTTCCGGCCAATAAAATTTTTTTCATTTGCCTGATATCGGCAATCTTAGCCTTGATATTATTTACTTCAAAACTAACCGGGTCATCTCCACTTAAACCCAGTTGTATGGCAATATCAGTACCATGGCCGATACCGGTTTTAGCAAGTGAACCATACAACAATACTTCGATGTTGCTGACATTGTTCAATAAATCCTTTTTTTCAAGTGAAAGGGTAAATTGTTGTGCAGCACGCCATGGGCCAAGCGTATGGCTGCTTGATGGGCCCACACCTATCTTAAACATATCAAAAACCGAAATGGCTTCGTGACTCAATTGAAAATTTTTTATAAAAAATTAAAGTACGTCAACCAGTTGAATTGCAAATACCAGGTAAGAATTGGCAGGAATAGATCCGTTAACATTGCTGCCATATCCCAATGAAGGAGGAACATACAGGTTTATAGCACCTCCTTTTTTTATAAGTGGAAGTCCTTTTTGCCAACCCACTATTAATTGTCCCAATACAAAATTAGCACCAATCAGGTTTTCATCAAATTTAAAACCAGAGCTTAAATAGCCTGTATATTTTACCGTAATTGTTGAACAAATTGATGGGATTGCTCCTGTACCAGCTGAAACAATTTCATAAAATATTCCGCTCGAATGTTGAATAGCTGCCGGATGTGTTGCATTAACATAAGCCTGTAATGTTGCAATTTCAGATGCTGTTGCAACAGCGGATGATTCAATATATCCACAGCCATTGGTAACGGGTGATTTACTGCAGGAAGCAAATAAATAAGAAATAACAAAAAGAAAAAATAGTTTTTTGATCATTAGTAAAATTTATAAATAATTATTAAACTGGTGATATTATTTTTATTGCTGATTGTGCTGAAGTTGCTTCTTTTTTATCTCCTTGTAAAGTTGTTCATTCATCTCCCATTTATAATGCATTCGGAAATAAGAAAAAAATACAGTACATAATAACACTGCTACAACAATTATTATAAAAGTTCCTTGTGAAGTTGCTGAGATTTTTGTATACCACTCGGGGAAAAAAATATATACTACAAAAATCAACAAAATAATAGGAAAACTAAAAATCATAGCCATAGGTAACCCTTTTAAAATTTTACCCAAAACAGTATTCTGTCTATTCCTTTCATTTTCCCAACGTAAAAGAAATTTTTGATCTTTTTCTGAAAGCATGCGGCAAATTTAAGGCAAATTCACTACTACTTTGTCATGTTACGAATATCACGTAGGTTTGTTATCCTCAACATTCCTGAATGAAGATAGAACAACTGCTTGTGCAGCATTTTTATAGCCAGAAAGAGATCTCATTACAGGGTATGGGTACTTTTACCCTATCGCCTGATTTTGTTGTTCCTACTGAAACTGATAAAGATATTAGTATGCCCGAGAATACTATCTTATTTAAATATAATGCCAAAGCAACTGAAGACGACGCCTTAATTAATTATATTGTCCAGCAAACCCGTAAGATAAAACCCCTGGCTTCGGCCGATCTTGACTCTTACCTGGTTTTGGGAAAGCAATTTTTAAATATTGGCAAGCCTTTTAAAATAGAAGGCCTTGGAACATTGGAAAAAGTACAACAAGGCGATTATGAATTTAAGCAAGGGCAATTTGCCAATGCAAAATTAGAAGCAGCTCCTGTTGTGCTTAAAGAAAAACCCGATGATGATCATATTTCTTTTGCTGCACTCAGCAAACCCGGAAAAGGACCCAAAAAATCATTGATCATTGTTCTAATAATCATTGGGCTGTTTTTAATCGGTTGTGCCGCCTGGTATTTTCTATATTATAAAAAAAATACAGGAACCCCTCCGCCCGAAAATACTGTACAGGATGCAGCACCTCCAGTTACACAACAGGTTGTTCCGGTTAATGATTCAACTAAAACAGATATTACCAACGTTAAATTGCCGGTTACTGTTGCTAATCAAACCTATACATTCAGGATAGTGTTTAAAGAAACAATTGATAAGGCGATGGCGATAAGCAAAATGAAAGACCTGATCTCACGTAAACATAAAGTGATCATGTACACTGCTGATTCACTCTATTATAAATTGGCTGAACCATTTAATCTTCCGCTTTCAGATACCACAAGGATAAAAGATTCGCTTAATAAATTTTATTACAAGGGTAAGGCATATGTAGTACTCAATTAAAATTTATTTTAATCGTGTAAGTTTAATGAAAAATAGAATAACGATTGTTTTTATTCTGATTTCACTCATTGAGATCCTTGCCATAAAGTTTAATTCAGTAACATTTCAATATATCGCCAAGCCATTGTTGGTGCCGGCACTGATATTATTATTATGGCTTTCTAAAACACCGGTACCCGGTAAAAATATTTTATTGGCGGGATTGTTTTTTTCCTGGGCCGGTGATATTTTTTTGATGCTTTTAAATAACAATGCATTTTTTTTTATTTTTGGCTTGGCCTGTTTTTTAATTACACATCTTTTTTATATAACTTTTTTTCTAAAGATCCGTTCCAACAAAATTTCATTGATAAAAAAATATCCTTTTCCTATTTTACTGGTCATAGGGTATGGAATTACACTGGCATGGCTGTTATATCCTCATTTGGGCGATCTGAAAATACCCGTGATCATTTATGCAACAGTCATATGCACCATGTTACTTTGTAGTTTACACGTTTTTTATAAAGTAAATAAGCCATCTGCTATATTTTATTTAACTGGTGCTGTTGCATTTATTTTATCTGATTCCCTATTGGCCATTAATAAATTTTATCAGTCATTTTCTTTTGCCGGGGAATTAATAATGATCACCTATTGTGCAGCACAATATTTTATTGTAAGGGGATTTGCAGAACAGAAACTGGATACTTGATGCTTGATACAGGATACTGGATAAGCAGTTCAAAAATTGAATTACCTTGCCAATTCCCAACACTCAACACTCA